>DASXMQ010000053.1:0-2830 GCA_036495625.1 Binataceae bacterium (SeqCode)
GCCCTTGCCGATGAAAGCCGCCGACCATACCGATTGTCCCGTGAAGTGCGGCCCAGACATTTTGAAATCGCCGCGCTTGCCGTCGCCGTGAAAAATGAAAGCGCCCTTGACCGTTCCCACCATCAGCAGCAGATCGCCCGCCGCGGGCGAGAGGGTTTCCGCATGTGTCGTGGCCATAATCACCTCCAGGCTTACTGACTTTGTCGTTCGGCGCCGACGCTCGAAATCCGCGCTAACGGCATGTGCAAGGACATTCGGCCATGCGATCGCGACGCGCGTCCGGGACTCCCTGATTGGTCTTGGGCGCGAAGGATGAATCGCAAGGCGCCGCCGCCGAGCGCATCGACTGCGCCGCCGCGCCGCTGCGCGCCGAAATCTCCTCAATCGCCGTGCACGCCTCGCTTACCGCATCCGCCTCGGTCGCGGCAGCGCCGGCGGCGGCGCGATCGAACGGCGGATCGACCAGCCGCCAGAACCACGTCCAGCGGTCGGTTCGCACCTCGAACCGCGTGCCCAGGTGATCTCTGCGAAGGTCCATATTCAATCTCCGCACGCTTGCGACAAAACCTGCGCCGCGATCGTTTCGTGCGCCTGGCGGAGCGCGTTGAAGACCATCGGCGGCACCCGCATGCGATCGTCCGCGTAGAGCGCGCGGAGCTCTGTCAGCGCGCCGTCGCCGGCGAGCGTCGCCGCCGCCGCCCGATCGAGCAGCGCGCCTTTCCCGCCGTCGAGCAGCCCGTCATCGCCCATCTGCATCAGGCCCCAGACGTCCCACGGCAGCATCTCCATCCGGTTGAGCGCCGCGAGATCGCGCACCACGTTGCCGGCAATAAACCACGCGCCGCGAAGACCCGGCACGAAGGAGAGGCCGAAGCGCTCGGCCTCGGCGTGCCCGCTGCGGCACATCCGCCACGCGTCGCCGGCGGCGATGAAGCGATCGCGCGGAACGTCGAGCGGATCGAAATCGATGGGCAGGATTTTCCGCTGCACCGCATCGAGCTGCGCGTCAACCAGGATCCAGCGCGCCTCGTCAGCCTTCCAGTACTCGCACACCCAATGGTCTTCGAACCTGCCGGGCGTGAAGTACGCACCAAAGCCGCATCGCGCGCGCGCCGCAACGCCCTGTCGGCGAAGGATCGCGCAGAGCATCAGCGAAAAATGACGGCACACCGCGGCCATCCGATCGCCCGGCGCGCGCGCAACGGTCAGGGGGCGGCCGTCGAGCGCGCGAATCCGAGCGAGAATGTCCCCGATCGGCCGCAGGTGTGCATCATTGATGCGCTCTTCGGAGAGCGTCACGCCGTAGGCGAACGACGCCATGTCGCGATGGATCAGCACACCCTGTATCAGTTCGCAGAGCGCCGCCACGGCGCGGGGGAATTCGCCCGGCTCCGCCGCGCGCGTGTCGATCGCCGTCATCGCCCCGCACTGCCGGTAGTATTCCTGCTGATTTTCCATGACGGTTGCGCCCTCGACTCCGGCGTCGCTCCGATGGCGAGGTCAGGCGGCCGCCGCCAGGAAATTGGTGAGGCGCTCCATGCTGTCGGTCCATCCTCCTCGGTGCGAGTCACGCGCGGTCACCGACTCGAAGATCGCCTGATGCAGCTTGAGCATGGTCTTCGCGCCTTGCTCGGCCAGCGTCACCGTCAACACCGTCTCCTGGCGCGTGGCGTTGCCGTCCGCATCCGTCCACACGAAGGTCGAAACCAGCCGCTCGGGCTCCACGATCTCGCGATAGACGCCCTTCAAAAAATGTTCAGTGCCCTGGGGCGAGCGCATGTGCATGCGATACCCGCCGCCGACGCGGAAGTCATGACTAATCACCTTGTTGGTGAAACCGTGGGGGCCGAACCAATGGGCCATCCGCTCGGCCTCGGTCCAGGCCTTGAACACGAGAGGGCGCGGCGCGTCGAAGATCCGTTCGATCACGAGCACGCGGTCTTCGGGCATGGCAGCGGTACTATTTTGTGCGTCCATTTTTCCTCTTCTCCATGGGTTTCGCTTCGGTTTTCTTGAGTTCGCGCAAATAGTCGTCGAGCCGATCGAAGCTGTCTTCCCAGAAGCGCCGGTAGCGCTCGAGGAAGTCGGAGGCGTCCTTAAGCGGTCCCGCCGCGAGCCGGCACGGCCGCCACTGGGCTTCGCGTCCGCGCGCGATGAGTCCTGCGCGTTCGAGGACCTTGAGATGTTTGGAGATGGCAGGAAGGCTTATCTCGAACGGCGCGGCGAGCTCGGTGACCGAGCGTTCGCCGGCGGCCAGCCGGGCGAGGATCGTGCGCCGGGTGGGGTCGGAGAGGGCGGCGAAGGTGGCGCTCAACCGGTCGGCCGCGGTGGATTGCTGAACCATATGGTTAAATAACCTAATGGTTAATTACAACCATTGCGCTTCTGTGTCAAGCCCTGAAAAAAAGCTTGCGGAGATTGCCGCAAAAGAAGTCGCCGGGTCACGCGCCGCGGCGCGCACTTACCGGGCCAACCAGACGCAAAAGCTCGCCGAAAAAACTCGGCGATTGGATTTATTCAGGGTCGGCGGCCGCTGCGGCCCGGATGCAACAGCCTGAACGCGCGACCGATGGCGTGGCGGAAACGGCCGGCGAGAAAAAATTCAGGAAGAGGAATTCAGCAAGAGGAATTCAGGATGAGGCCGGCGCGGAGCCCGGCTTGGCAGGAATAACGCCGATACGCGCGAGCTCTTCCTTGAGGATCGCGCGCGAGAGCGGCTTGCACAGCACCGCTGAAGCGCCGAGTTCGTAGCTCCGCGCGATGTCGAGATCGTAGAGCGAGCTCGTAATCACGAACATCGGCACGTGCGAGCACGGATCATGCGCGCGCG
>DASXMQ010000054.1:0-4775 GCA_036495625.1 Binataceae bacterium (SeqCode)
ACTACTGGAAGTGGCGGCCTGGCTCGATCGCGAAGCCGTCAACCGACCCAATCACCGAAGCACTTTCCATCTGAAACGTATCCGAAACGAATGGCGGTAGTCAGTCGCGGAACGAGTGAGTCAAGGTGAACAATTCCAGTATGACTGCGTACCTCCATAGCCCACGATTTGCAAGGGAAACTCACTATGGCTCATGGCTTAGCTCGCGCCATGTACTCGCGCGTCTCGGTGTTGATCGTGATCGTCTCGCCCTCCTGGACGAAGTGCGGCACCTGCACCACCAGCCCGGTCTCCATCGTGGCCGGCTTGAGCGTATTGGTCACCGCCGCGCTCCTCATCCCGGGGTCCGTCTGCGCAACTTTCAGATTGACCGTCTTGGGCAGCGAGACGTTGAGCGGCGTGGTCTCATGAAATTCGACTTCGACTTTGAGATTGGGCATGAGAAAGCCGACCACGTCTTCGATCAGCTCCTTGGGGATCGTTATCTGGTCGTAGGTCTCGGTGTTCATGAAGTGGAAATCGTCGCCTTCCTGGTAGAGGAATTCCATTTCGACCTGGCTCAGGATGATGCGCTCGACGCGATCTTCAGAGCGGAAGCGGTTTTCGGTCTGGGTGCCGGTCTTGACGTTGCGCAGCTTGGTCTGGACCATCCCGCGCCAGTTGCCCGGCGTGATGTGGCTTATCGCCATCACCCGCCAGAGCCCGTTATTATACTCCAGGATCATCCCGGGGCGTAGTTGCGTCGCCTGAATCAGCATCGTCGGTGCACTCGCGAAGTATCGATTGGTTGGGAAAGTCTCGGTCGAACGTTGAACTCTAACGGAATCGCGCCCGACGCGGCAAGTAAGGCGTTTCCAAGCGGCCGGCGCTCTCGAAGACCCGCAGCGCCGAAGGCTGCTCAGCGCCCGTCGGGGCCCATCGGATGCGCGGTGTTGCCGTATGGGTTAATCGGCGGCGCATAGGGATTGACGGCGTAGGGAGCCGCGCCGTAGGGAGCCGCGCCGTACGGAACTGCGCCATACGGCACCGCGCCGTAGGGGCTTACCGGAACCGTCGTGATTCCGTGGGGGCCGATATGGATACCGTAAGACGGGCTCGCGCCGAAAGGCGTCCCGTATGGCGTGCCATATGGACTGCCGTAAGCACCTCCGTACGGTTCCATCCCGTAGGGATTCATGCCGAACGGACTGTAGGGACTCGCTCCGTAAGGCGCGATCACGATCGGCGGCGCCGACGCCACTGCGGGGGGCATCGTAATGGACGATTCCACGTACTGGTTGCCCACGCCGAACGCGCGGATCGTCGCGGTCCCGCCGCTCATCATGAAGTTCGTCGAGAAATTGCTGACTGTGCCATGGCCGACCGGGATTCGCGAGGCGAGCCGCCCATCGACGTAGATTCCCGCGCGCCGCACTCCCTTGCCCACGATCTGCCCTACCACCTGGTAGGAACGCGACAGCGAATTCACCGGGTTCACCGCCTCGATGTTGATCTGGATATTGCCCATCGGCGCTCCGACGCCGACGCCGAGGCCGCCTCCAGTAGGTCCGCCGACGATCCCGCCGCCGGGTTCCGGGCCGCCGAGACCCTCATCTGCGCCCGGCGCCGATTCATCGAAGCCGCCGCCTGTATCCAATCCTGTGGAAGGTGCGTTCGCACTCGGAATCTCGGCCGTGTTGGTTCCTGCGGTGGCGCCGGCGCCGCGGTCAACCACGACTCCCGACTCTCTCCCCGTGCTTGCCATCGCGTTCGAATCCTCGCCATACACCGACGCGGTCGCCATACGCCCGGCCTGATCGACGACGCGGAGGTTGGTCGCAATATCGGCGTTCCCGAGCTTGAGCTTGAATTCGACCCTCTGGCGGCCGAGCACGCGGCCGACGTCTATCGGCTTGACCATCTGCTCGCCCTCGTAAATCCCGGCCGAGCTGAGCGCCGAGCCCTCGAGGAAGCCCTGAACCTGCGTGACGTTGCCGACGACCCTGCGCGAGTCGATCCTGATCGTCGGTCCGCCGCTGTCCGCGGCTCCGGAAGCGGCCGCGCTTTCCGCGCCGGCGCCGGCCGCCACGGCGGGGGGCGCCGGTATCGCGGCGGCTCCGGGAGCGGTCACACCTGGAGCGGAAGTGCCCGCACTCGCCTCCCCGCTCGACGCGCCCGGCGGCGCGACCGCCGGCGCAGCCGATACCGCCGCGGGCGGAACGCTCTTTTCGATCGCGGCCAGTTGATTCTTCAACGCGTCCCATCGATCCGCCTTGAGCGCGCCGCGATGGGTCTTGAGCGCAGCGTCCACCGACGCCGCGTCGGCGTCGAGCGAGGCCGTGGTGCGCCGTGCACTGGCGGTATCGCCCGCGCTCAGCGCCTGGCTTAACGTTTGCGCATCGCCCGCGAAGCTCGCGACCGGCCCCAGCATCGCCTTGGCGTCTGAGGTGGTATTCCCGTCCGCGTCGGGCGCGTTCAGCGAATTCAGCAGTGCGAAGGCCTGGTTGCTCAGCTCGACGGACGCCGCCGCGGCGTTGCCGGCCGCGGCGCACGCTGCGGGGACCATCGCCCACAGCGCCGCGAGCAGGACCGCAGCGCCGAGCGCCGCTTCGCACCCGCGCGGCCGGCGCGCCGGCCGCGCTCCGGGCGCAGGCGCATCTGATTGCTGGACCCGCGAAGTCATCGGCGAAATCTTCCGCGAAGTCATGGGCGAAGTCACCCTCGAAGTCACCCGTCTCCCCGACCAGTATACGAAATCTCCGGTGATGATAGAATTGCAATCGTTGGAGCCGATTTTAGGCTCTATCGCCAGGAGTCGAACCCAAAAGTGAATTACCGCAGCCTCACGAACCCGGAGGACGGCCCGAGGACGGGCGGCGGCCTTGAGGCCGAGTATCGCGCGCTGACCGAGACGGCCGGCGTGCGGCTTTGCGCCGAGCGCCTGGTCATACGGATGAGCGGCGGCGACCGGGCGTCTTTCCTGCATGGGATGTGCAGCAACGATATCAATGGGCTCAAGCCGGGCTATCTTGTTCCGGCGCTGTTCTTGACCGAACGAGCCCATCTGATTGGCGAGGCGAATGTGTGGGCCGTTGCCGA
This sequence comes from Binataceae bacterium (SeqCode), assembly GCA_036495625.1. GTDB lineage: Bacteria > Desulfobacterota > Binatia > Binatales > Binataceae > JAKAVN01. Next base: position 3,079 of record DASXMQ010000054.1, read on the forward strand.
CGCGCTGCTGCTCGAAATGGATCGCGCGCTCTGGCCGGCCGTGCGTGCGCATCTCGAACGCTTCCTGGTCGCAGACGACGTTGAACTCGAAGAGGGCGGCGATGCATTCGACTATCGCGTGATCCAGGTTGACGGGCCGCGCGCCGTGGCGGCGGTTGCGGCGGCCTTCGGCGAGCCCGCGGCGCGGCCGGGCGCGTGGCGGTTCGGCGCGGCCGAAAATGGTCCGACGGACGGCGCGCTGGTTGCGCAACTTACGCGATGGAACGCGCCGGCCTTCACGATTCTCGCCGCCCGCGAGAGCGCGCCGGCGATCGCCGCGCGGCTGACCGCGGGCGGAGAAATCCGCGAGGTCGCGCTCGCCGCCGCCGAAATCGTGCGGGTCGAGAACGGCACCGCACGCGTCGGCATCGATACCAACGACCGGACGATCGCGCTCGAGGCACGGATGGAGGCGGCAATCTCGTTCAGCAAGGGATGCTATGTCGGGCAGGAAACGGTCGAGCGCGCGACTGCGCATGGCGCGCTCAAGCGCCGCCTCATGGGGCTCAGGATCGGCGGTGCGCGCGTTCCGGCGGCCGGCGCTCGCGTGATGCTTCAGGGCAAGGAGGTCGGCCAGCTCACGAGCCCCCTCGTCTCGCCGCGGCTCGGCGTGATCGCGCTCGCCGTGCTGCATCACAGCGCGTGGGCGCCGGGAACGGCGGTGACGCTCGATGATGCGGAGGGCGAGGTTCGAGCCGAAGTGAGCGAGCTGCCGTTTGCCGTGCATAATTGACGCGCCGGCTCATTGAAGAAATGCGCGCGATGCTTTAAGAAAAGTTAGGGACCGCGCGCGCGAGTTAGAATGCGCAGCCGACAGTCGATCGATGCGCGCCCGGGATGGAAGTTTCGCGGCCGGATCGGCGGCCGCTGGCGGCGGTCACGAAAAATATCGCGTGGAGTTATCGAACGATGGCTAACCAGTTGGGCAAGCGTTACATGTGCGAAAAGTGCGGCACCGAGGTGCTCTGCAACAAGCCGGGCACCGGCGCGATCGAGTGCTGCGACGCCGAAATGAAAATCAAGGAAGCTAAGGCGCTTCCGTCCTCGGACTAGGCAAGGCGCTGATCGAGCTTTTTAAAAGTGTGTAGCACGCGCGGCGGCGCCCCCTCGAGCGCGCCGCCGTGCGCCGTCCTTTCTCCCCTGATACTCTGATGGCCCTCAAGGCTGACCTGGTTCTGCATGAAGGAAAGATCGTGGGCCATCCGGCCAGCGACTCGATCGCGATTGCCGCTGGCGCGATCCTCGCCCTCGGGCCATATAGCGAGCTCAAGTCGCTGGTCGGCCCGCGCACTCATCTGATTCGGCTCGCCGGCCGCATGGTCGCGCCCGGTTTTATCGACTCGCACATCCATTTTTTCGAGGCCGCCTCCGCCGCGTCGGGCCTCAGCCTCTGGCGCTGCCGCCAGCTCGAGGATCTGATCGCCGAGTTGCGCGTGGCCGCTGGCAAGACGCCGCCCGGCAACTGGCTCCGCGCCTTCGGCTGCGACGAGGCGCTGCTCGCCGGACGGCGCGGACCCACGCGGGCCGAACTCGACGCCGCGGTGCCCAAGAATCCGCTCCGCCTGCGCCATCAGACGCTCCATGCCTCGTGGCTCAATTCGCGCGCGATCGCCGCCCTCGGCCTCGAAGCGCCCGACTTCAAGCCGCCCGAGGGCGCC
>DASXMQ010000055.1:0-7925 GCA_036495625.1 Binataceae bacterium (SeqCode)
GGGCAGGCACGCGATGTTCGGGCACGAACCGGCCACATATTTGCGCTCGATCACAATCACGCGTTGTCCCTTTTGTGCGAGGTCCCGGCAAGAATTTTACCGCCGGTGCCGCTGCCCAGCACGAGGAGATCGCATTCTTCCATGGTTTTCTTCCCTTTTATGAGTTTTTACCCGGAATTTCCATTTTGAATCTCGCTTCAGACTCATACGGGGTGCCCGGCACTGCGCAAACGGAATTTTGAGCCTATTTGTGAGCGCAAGGGCGTGTTCCGCAGCACCCTTTGACCAGCTCCGCGTCGTTTTTGCGCCGAAACAGCAGAGGCTCGAACTTTTCCGACCGTATTCTCCGACACCTGTCTCTTCCCCTCTAGGTCACGCAACGCGCTCCGTTCCTGATCCACTATCCCGCCAGCGACGGCAGCGCTGCTACCTTCCCCAGCATGGCGCCAAACAGCCGCCGGGTCAGATGACTCTCGGCCGGCAACAACCAGTAGTAGCGGGCGTGTTTAATCACGCGGCCACCGGTCTTCATCAGCCGCTGTTGCAAGCTCGTGAGCGACCAGTTGCCGATCTCCCTGGGCAGCGCCAGCCGCCGCCATAGGTTGCCGAGGTTATAAGCGATCGCGCTCAGCCACAGCCGCACCTCGTTGGCCCTGAAGCGGTGGCAGGAAAGCCGCGTCATCGCCACCGCCTGCTTGCCCTCTTTGATCCACTGCTCGGCCGTTGCGCGCTGGTTGTAGAAGCGTACCACCGCCCGGTTTGAAGTCTGGAAGTTGGTCACGATGAAGCCAACCCGTGGGAATAACTCCCCGAAGTGGAACTCCACCTTCGCCACCACGCGCCGAGGTCGCGACGTCCTCGGCGTCCAGCAGAGCGTTGTTAGCGATGTATTTGAAGTCGGAGGTAACCTCGCTGCCAGCCGCGACGAGGCTTGGCGGTTGCGCACAAGCTCTGGCCGGTTTGAACAGCGAGACAGCCGCGAGTGCAACGAGCCAAATTGAGCTCTTTGCGGCCATCGGTGTGCCCTCCTTCCACAATCAGGTTGGCCACCCGCCTCAGCCCGTCGAAAAGCAGTATCGGACCGCGTGGCCCGCAGTGTCAAAGCGAGATGCACGCTTCGTGCATCTCACTGCGCGAAGTGCCGCGCTAAGTAATCGAAGCTTCTTCGTTAGAAGGTTTTGAGCACGTTGTAGTGCGTTTGATAGTCTGCAATAGGCCTTTCACACAATGTAAAATTTGTTTTCCGAGCTAAGTGGAGAACCTCCGATGGCGAAAGTCTGGGTGCTACAGCATCATCCGGCCGAAAATCTTGGCGCGATCGCCGACGCGCTCGAGTCGGCGGCGCTCGCATGGCAATACGTGCGCGTCTTCGACGGCCATCCGATTCCCGCCGACATGAAAGGGGCGGGCGGACTTATCGTGATGGGCGGGTCGGAGGCGGTTTACCAACTCGACCGCTATCCCTATCTGCGCGCCGAGATTGCGCTGATAGAAAACGCGCTCAAGGCAGGCCGCCCGGTGCTCGGCATATGTCTCGGCAGCCAGTTGCTCGCGGCCGCGCTCGGCGCGAGCGTCCGGCGCGCCGCGCATCGGGAGATCGGATGGTATCCCGTGCGGCTCCGCGCCCAGGCTCGCGACGATCGTCTGCTGCGCGGCCTTCCCGAGGAATTCGTCGCCTGTCACTGGCACAGCGATGTCTTCGATCTTCCGGCGGGTGCGGTCCCGCTCGCTTCCTCCGAGCTTACGGAGGTTCAGGGCTATCGCTATGGCGACAAGGCGTGGGGGCTCCTGTTTCATGCGGAGATGACGCAGCGGATCGTCGCAGCGCTGGTCGGCGAGTTCGGCGAGGGGCTTAAGCGGGTCGGAATCGACGGCGACGAGATCCTGGCGTCGGCGCCGCGCCATCTGCCCGGCCTCGGCAAAATCGCGGAGACGATCTTCGGCCGCTGGGCTGCGCCGATCCAGGGCACCTGATTACCGGGGGTTGGGTGCCCGATCCTCCGGATTGAGGCCGCCCGCTCGCGGACAAGACCACGAGCTCAGAACAGCACTGATGGCAAGTACGCGCCGGCCGGCTCGTTATACAAACCGGTCGTCATCAGGGTCATCGGTTGAATGATCCGCAAGCCCTTGCTCAGGCACCAGCGCATCAGCTCGTTGTTGCGCGTAGGGACGAGAAATCCGGGTCCCCCGAATGACTCCGCCGCGCCGATCAGCGCCTCGACGTCCTCATTCGTCTCGCCGACGGTATGGCCGAAGAAAGCGATCGCGGAAGTATAGCCCGTGATCCGGCCCGCGCGTTCGACGACAGCGGCGTGCCGGGGCCTGAGCGCGTCGCGCAGCTCGCCAGTCCGATTATGGCCGTGGACGCGAACGCATAGCCGGGCGCATTGCTCGAGGTCGTTTTCGCCCGCCGGCCGCACGACGTATCCGGGAATGGAGAGCTTAAGCGCCGCGCCCTGAAAGACGCTCAACGGTTCGCGCGAGTCGAAGCCGAGCTTGGTATAGAGGCTGAGCGAGCGGCAGTGATACGCCGACTGGACGAGCCGCACGCCGGAAAAGCCGCGCGCGGCGGCGCGCTCCATCACGGCCTGCATCAGGCGGCGCCCGATCGCGCGGTTCTGAACCGCGGGATCGACGGTTATCGGTCCGATTCCGGCGATCGGGCCGCGCTCGTCGAGGGCGTTGCTCCCGACTACGCGGCCGTCGAGTTCGGCGACCACCTTGTAGAACCCGGGATTAGCCAGCACGAGGGAGAGCACCGTCACGGCGTTTTCCGGGTCGGGAAAGTCGGGCGGGAAGTTGTGTTCCTCGGCGATCGTTTTAAAGGCCTCGTAGGCGATTTTGCCACAGGCCTGCGCGTCATCGATTCTGCCTTCTCTAAGTTTGACGTCCATCGGCGACCTTCCAGCGCGCTCCGGCTTTTTATCTCGCAGAGACTAGCCCGGATGGTTCGGCTGATGGAATACGCCGCCGCCGGCGCGGGTCCGCTCGAACGCGAGCAGCCTTTTCTTGGTCTCGAGGCCCCATCGGTAGCCGGTGAGCTTGCCGTTGGCGCCGATCGCGCGATGGCACGGAATCAGAATTGACACCGGATTCGATCCGTTGGCGTGGCCGACGGCGCGCGCCGCCGATGGCCGCCCGATACGGGCCGCGATCTCGCCGTAGCTGCGCGTCGCGCCCTCGGGGATGGCGCACAACTCGCGCCATACACTCAATTGAAACGGAGTTCCGCTGACCTCGAGCGCCGCCTCGCAGCGCGGGGTTTCGCCGCCGAGGTAGCGCAGTACGGCGTCCGCGTCGGGACGCGCGACGGCGTCGTCGCGGGATACTTTGGCCCGGTGAAAATCGCGCCTGAGCTCGCTCTCCTGAAAGGCGTCGGAGTGATGCACCGAAAGGGCGCAGATCCCACGCGCGGTCACCGCGACGAGCATCCGACCGAACGGCGAATCGACGATGGTATAGCGGATCTCGGCGCCGCGTCCGCGCGGGCCCCACAAGGCGGGAACGATTGATAGATTCATGACGGAGTTCCTCGATTGGTTTGCTCCCGATTTCAACCGGAGACAAGAGCTTCAACCCCAAACGCCTCGATTTGTAAAAAAGGTACCGCCATCGCCAAGATTTTCACCTTCGTCGTGAACATCCTGCACGCGAGCTAAAAAAAGGCGGGCTTTGCTCGATGATCCTTCGGCGTCTGACGGCATGTTTTTTGGACCTGTTCCGCGAGGCCGCTCCATGCAAGGCAGGCGGTTTCATCGATGGGAGGCTCTTTCGCATGTTCTTCAAGCCCTGCGCGATCGCCGTTGCCGTGGCGGCACTCGCCATGACCATCACTTTGCCGTCGTCGGCGATGGTCGTGGCAAGCAGAAGCTCGGCGCGAAGCGCCGCCGCGCTTTATGCGCAGGCCGAAGCGACGAATCCTCGCCCCGTCGATGATGCAATGTTGAAACGCACCGCGGCCGCATACGTGAAGGTGCGGTATATAGCGGAAAGGGCGCAGCAGGAAATCAGCAGTACAGACGACACAGCCCGCAAAGAGCAGTTGGCGGCTGAGAGCGAGTCCGCGAAGGTCGAAGCGGTGAAACAGGAGGGGATGGACCCGCAGGAGTACGACGCCGTTCTTCAGCTAGTCAAAACCGACAGCACCTTGCAGCATAAGTTTCTGTCCTACGTCCAAGGGCTAAGGCATGCGTCTTAGCCATGGCCGATCTTGCAAAGCGGCTTCAGGCGCTGCGCCTGGAGTAGCGGCGTGCATAGATTGGTACGCCGATCACGCACGGACGGCATCGCCCGGGCGGCGGTGCCGTTCGTGTGCCGCGCAAAAATCACCCTTTGGGCAATTTCAAGACGCGCTCGCCGATGATGTTGTGTTGGATTTCGCTCGAGCCGGCAGCGATCGTCAGCCCGCGCGCCGCCAGCGTGCGCATCGCCCAGCGGCCGCCCTCGATCGCTCCGACCGATTCCTTCATCAGCGCCGCGTGCGGCCCGAGCATCTCGTCGGCAAACATCGCGACGCGCAGGTTGAGTTCGGTCGCGAACAGCTTGCCGAATGACGTCTCCGGCCCCGGCACCTTGCCCTTGAGCTGCGCGGTCAGTCCGCGATAGCGGCTAAGCCGCAGGCATCGCGCTTCGATCGCAAACTGGGCGAGCCTCTGGCGAACGTAAGGATGGCGATTCGCGGGCATCCCCGCGAATTCGATCTCCCGCGACAGTTCGATTAGCTCGTTGATCGTGCGCTCGACCGGATGACGCGTGCCGCCCGACGCCCGCTCCCACATCAGGGTCGCGATCGACACCTGCCATCCCTGGTTGAGCTCGCCAACCAGATTTTCCTTCGGCACGCGGACGTTGTCGTAAAAAACTTCGTTGAATCCCGACTCGCCGGTTATCTGCCTCAGCGGCCGCACCGTGATGCCGGGGCTTTTCATATCCGCCAGCAAGTAGGAGATCCCTTTGTGCTTGGGCGCCGCGGGATCGGTGCGGACCAGCAGCACCTGCATGTGGGCGCGCTGGGCGAGGCTGGTCCAGACCTTCTGACCGTTGACCACGAAGGAATCGCCCTCGGGCACGGCGCGGGTCTGCAGGCTCGCGAGGTCGGAGCCGGAATTGGGCTCGGAATAGCCCTGGCACCAGATCTCCTCGCCGGTGAGCATTTTTGCGAGATAGCGCTCCTTTTGCGGCTCGGTGCCGAGCAGGATGATGGTCGGGCCGATGCGATCGATCGCGAGTTGATTGGCGCCGTAGAGCGGCAGGCCCAGGCGCAGCACCTCATCCTGGTAGATCGCCTGCTCGATGAGCGAAGCGCCGCCGCCGCCCCATTCTTTCGGCCAGTGCAGCGCGACGTAGCCGGCGTCGTAGAGCCGCCGATGATATTCGAGCAGACCGTGCCATTTCGCGTCGTCGCCGACGTCGAGCAGACTCGCCGTCGAAGCGCCCATCCCTTCGCCGCGCCGGCCGAACAATTCGCCCGAGGTCTTCTCCAGCCAGGCGCGCAGCCGCGAGCGAAACGCCTCCTGTTCCGTGGTGTAACTGAAATCCATGCCGTCTCTCCGTTGCGATACTGCGCTTGAAGCCGCGCCTCGCGCGCCGGCCGTTCGGGCACCATAGCCGAGCACTATAGCAATGGCCGGCGCCGATGGTCAGCCGGATAGGCGCAGGCGCCGCCGCTTTGCCCGCGGCGCCGGTCGTTTGCTATATGGATTGGGTTTGCTTGCCCGATCGCACGCGAGCGCAATTCGCGAGCGGCGAGCGACGGCGCGAAATATCCTCCAGAGGCGGGTGTCAAAGACAGATGGCGTTCAAGACGATCAAGGTTCCGAGCAATGGTGAGAAGATCACGATGGGGGCGGACGGCCAGCTCAAGGTGCCGTCGCGGCCGATCATTCCGTTCATCGAGGGCGACGGCACCGGGCCGGACATCTGGCGCGCCTCGCAATACGTCTTCGACAACGCGCTCAAAAAGGTTTACGGCGGCAAGCACGAGATCGCGTGGATGGAAGTCTGGGCGGGCGAGAAATCCTTCAACCAGTTCAACAACTGGCTGCCCGACGAGACCGTCGAGGCCTTCAAGGAATACCTGGTCGGAATCAAAGGCCCGCTGACCACGCCGGTCGGCGGCGGCATCCGCTCGCTCAACGTCGCCCTGCGCCAGATGCTCGACCTCTACGTCTGCCTGCGCCCGGTGCGCTACTTCAAGGGCACGCCGAGCCCGGTCAAGAATCCCGACAAGCTCGACGTCGTCATCTTCCGCGAGAACACCGAGGACATCTACGCCGGCGTCGAATGGGAGGCGGAATCGCCCGAGGCGAAGAAGGTGATCAAGTTCCTCATCGAGGAGATGAAGGTCACCAAGATTCGCTTCCCCAACACCTCCGGAATCGGGATCAAGCCGATCTCGCGCGAAGGCTCCGAGCGGCTCATCCGCGCGGCGATCAACTACGCCATCGCGCACAAGCGCAAGAGCGTGACCCTGGTGCATAAGGGCAACATCATGAAGTTCACCGAGGGCGCGTTCCGCGACTGGGGCTACGAGCTTGCGCGGCGCGAGTTCAAGGGCAAGGCGGTCACCTGGGACGAATGTGACGGTAAGCCGCCGGCCGGGCAGATCCTGGTCCGCGACAACATCGCCGATATCACGCTGCAGCAGGTGCTGACACGCCCCGAGGATTTCGACGTCGTCGCGACGATGAATCTCAACGGCGACTATCTCTCCGACGCACTCGCGGCCCAGGTCGGCGGACTCGGGATCGCGCCGGGCGCCAACATCAACTACGTCACCGGCCATGCGATCTTCGAGGCGACTCACGGCACCGCGCCCAAGTACGCCAACCAGGACAAGGTCAACCCCGGCTCGGTAATCCTGTCGGGCGTGATGATGCTGGAGTACATGGGATGGCAGGAGGCGGCCGACGCGATCATCCGCGGGCTGGAAAAGTCGATCGCCAACAAGACCGTGACTTACGATTTCGAGCGCCTGATGACCGGAGCGAAAACCCTGAAGTGCTCGGAGTTCGGGAAGGCGATCGTGGACAATATGTAGGGCCAGGTACGCCGCGTTAGACCCAGCGGCGTCGCGCGCCGCAAGCTTGAAGAGCGTAAAAGAGCGCCCGCGGGCATCGCCTGCGGGCGCTGTTGCGTGGATCGCCGGGTTGTTTGGCCCATGGCCATCGATTTTGGCTTGTGGCTATCCACGGACGTCACACATCCGGTTGTGGTTTTGGCCTCGCGCAGAGCGCGTTTTGTGCCAAGACCCCTATGGCGCAGGGCTTTACAGCGGAGTCAAATATTCCTTGTACATTGCGTTTTGGTAACCCCGCAGGGGCGGGTGCGTAGTCATTGGTGGCGAGGGGGCGGTGGACGGCTCATGCTTCGAGCAAAGGGGTGGTGCCATGATTCTGCACAACGCGGCTGGGGTCGCGATGGTCCTGCTGGCGCTCGCCGCAGCGCAGGGCCGCAATAGCGACATCGTCGGAACCACAGACCAGAGCAGCGCGGGGGCAGCGGCCTCGCAATCGACGACAGCCGCATCAGATGAGCGCGGAGACGCCGCCGGCTCGGACGCGGTGATGGGCTCGATGTCCTCGATGGACATGTCGAATCACATGGACATGTCGAATCATGCGAACATGTCCGCCGTGTCCGGCGCCGCCGGGGACTCTGCGATGGCGCTGCACATGGCGTGGAGCCACACGCGCCCGGAGACCGACGCCGACCGTGCGCGCGCCGCGGAAATCGTCAAGACGCTGCGGACCGCGCTTGCGAAGTACAAGGACTACCACGTCGCCGAGGCCGACGGCTTCAAGCCGTTCCATCCAGAGATTCGGCAGAACATTTACCATTTCACGCGATGGCAGAATGGGCTCAAGGCGGCATTCACTTTCGATCCTGACAAGCCGACGTCGCTGCTCTACAAGAAGACGGCG
>DASXMQ010000056.1:0-15360 GCA_036495625.1 Binataceae bacterium (SeqCode)
CGCGCGATGGCGTTCGCGCGCCTGGACCTCCGTGAGCCCAACCGTGCCGAGATTGGGCTGGCTGAAGACCGCGGTCGGCACGTTTTCATAGTCCGGCGCCTTCGGGCTTCCATGAAAGAGCGTTTCGGCGACAGCCGCGCCCTCGGCGATCGCGACCGGCGTGAGTTGCAGACGGTCGGTGCAGTCGCCGACCGCGTAGATGTTCGCGACCGACGAGCGGGAGTACGAATCGACGACCACCGCGCCTTCGGCGTCGAGCGCAACACCCGCCTGCTCCAGCCCGAGATTGCGAGTGTTGGGAGTTCGTCCGGTGGCGAACATGATCAGGTCGGCTTCCAGCACGGCGCCGTCGTTGAGCGTCGCGCGGACGCCGCCCGCGACCTTTTCGATCCGTTCGACCCGGCGCGTGAAGCGAAGCTCGATTTCCCGCTTGCGCATCTCGACGGCCAGTTCGCGGCGCAGATCGTCGTCGAACCCGCGCAGGAACAGCTCGCCGCGATGCACCAACGAGACTTTCGCGCCGAGACCGTGGAAGATGCCCGCGAACTCGACTCCGATATAGCCGCCGCCGACGATAATCACGCGCGCGGGAAAGCGGGGCAAAAAGAAGGCCTCGTTCGAGGTGATCGCCAGTTCGCGTCCGGGAATCTCCGGCGTCGAGGGCCATCCTCCGGTCGCGATCAGAATGTAGCGCGCGGTGTAACGCTCGCTTCCGACGACGACCGTGTGCGCGTCGGCGATCGTCGCGCGCGCGCGCATGATTCGCACGCCGCTATCGACGAGGACTTTTTCGTAAACGCCGTTAAGCCGCGCGATCTCGCGATTTTTGTTGGCGATAAGCGTCTGCCAGTCGAAGCTGCGCCCGCCCAAGGTCCAACCGAAGCCGCCCGCATCGGCGAACGCGTCGCTGAATTCGGAGGCATAAACGAAGAGCTTTTTCGGGATACAGCCGACGTTCACGCAGGTGCCGCCGAGGTAGCGCTCCTCGGCGAGCGCCACCCTGGCGCCGAATTGCGCCGCCATCCGGCTCGCGCGGACGCCGCCCGAACCGCCGCCGATCGTGAACAGGTCGAAATCGTACATGTGGCCGCGTTCCTTTCCCTGCGTGAATCGTTTATGCGCGCGGCGCTCAGGTGCGTAGCGGCCGGCCGCCGCCCGCGCCAGGTGAAATCGCGCTAGACCAGCTCTATCGCGAAATCCGTCTGCGCGACCACCCGGCCGATTATCGCCGCTTCGAGGTTGGCGCCCGCCTGGAGTTCGGCGAGCAGCGGCAACGCCTGAGATTCGGGCAGCGCAATCAGCAAACCGCCCGAGGTCTGTGGATCGAAGAAAATCTCGGCCATCTCGGGCGCCACTTCATCGGAAATCCTGACGCGCGCGCCGTAAAATTCGCGATTGCGCCGGCCGCCGCCGGGAATCATCCCTTCGCGGCAACAATCCAGCGCGCCGGGCAACAGCGGGAGATCGGATTCCTCGATCCGCAGCGCGACCCCGCTGCCGTCGGCCATCTTGATCGCATGGCCGGCGAGGCCGAAGCCCGTGATATCCGTCGCCGCATGGACCTCGCGGCGGAGCATCGCGCTCGCCGCCTCGGCGTTGAGCGCGGTCATCGAGCGCACTGCCGCCTGGTAGTGCTCTACGGCGAGGCGGTCGCGCTTGAACGCGGTCATCAGGACGCCGGTGCCAAGCGGCTTGGTGAGAATCAGGGCGTCGCCCGCGCGCGCGCCGACGTTACGGATAATACGGCGCGGATCGATAACGCCGGTCACCGCCATCCCGTATTTCACCTCGTCGTCGGCGACGCTGTGTCCGCCGACGATTACGACGCCGGCCTCGCGCGCCTTCTCGGCGCCGCCGCGCAGGATTTCTCCGAGCATCTCGCCTGGGAGCCCGGTCTGCGGCCAGCACACGATATTGAGCGCGGTCTTGGGCGTCCCACCCATCGCGTAGATATCGGAGAGCGAATTGGCGGCCGAGATCTGACCGTAGGTGAACGGATCGTCGACGATGGGAGTGAAAAAATCGACCGTGTTGACGACGGCGATTTCGTCGGTCAGACGATATACCCCGGCGTCGTCGCCGGTCGTGATACCGACGAGCAGGTCGGGATGGCTTCCCGGGTCGAACCGGCTAAGCGCGGCGGCAAGGTCCTCCGGACCCAGCTTGCCGGCTCAACCCGCGGCCTTGCAGCGCGCGGTGAGCCGAATCAGCTCGCTGCGCGTCGCGTTATTGTTCCGTTCTTCAGGCATCTCGGTTCAATTCAGACATCTCGCGTCAAACGACCCAAGCCCGGCTCAATAATGACCCAAGCCCGGCCGCCGCGCTATGAAGGGCGCGCGCGCAGGCGGCGGGCGTCGCCGACCCGCGTGGTTACGCCCGAGTGGTCGAAGTAATCCAGCAGCGCGATCGCGAACTTGCGCGAGGCGCCGAGCAGGTCGCGAAAAGTCGCCGCGGTTATTTCGGGCGCGGTCTTCAGATGGTCGAGCAGACGCGCACGGGCGGCTTCCATCGCGTCGCGGCTGAAATAGAGGTCGGTCGCGATTTTCACCACGCGCCCTTCCCGTTCGAGCGCGCCGAGCAGCGTGCGCATCCGCGCGAGCTCGGACGCCGGCAGCTTGAGCTCGTCGGCGAGTTGCTTCAGATCGGGCGGATGGAAACCGGCGTCGGCGAGCGCCTCCGCCAGCCGCGCGCCCATCCTGCCCTCGTCGCCGCCGAGCCTTACGCGATGGGATTTCAGGCGGAGCACGCTTTCCTCACGCACCAGGTCCGATTCCCGCCCCAGCCGGTCCACCAGCGCGCGAAACGCGCGCGCGCTGACCTCGTAAGGCAGCCGCTCGCGCAGCGCCTCCATTTCGAGCCCCGGCGAAAGCGGCTCGGCCCGATGATGCGTCAGAACCGCGCCCGTCGCGAAGAGCTTGAGCGCTTCCCATTTGGCCGCAGTGGTGTAGCCCTCCTCGTCGCCAAGCGAGAGCTTGATGAAGCGGCGATCCTTGAGCGCTTCGTCGATCTCGCGCACCGGAGCATTGAGCAATTGCGCGACGCGTGATGCGCCAAGCGCAAAGCTCTCCTGCAGGTCGATCAACGCCTCGACGGTGACGGGCGAGAAGGCCGCTTCCAGCGCGCCCAGATGCTTGAGGTAAAGCTCGAGTGGCTTGCGCGCGCGCCGGCCGAACGGATTCAGCACGCCGCCGCCGCCGAGCGTGCGCCGGCTGGTCTCGTCGCGGATGACGAAGCGATCGCCCGCCAGCGCGACCATCGGCTCATTCAGCACGATCTGCGCGAGCGCGCTCTTCTTGGGCGCGATTTCGCCCGGCGCCTCGAGCACGATGGCGCGGCCGATCGCCTCGGCGGTGCCCATGAACACGCGCACGCGGTCGTTGTTCTTGAGCGGACGTTTGGCGCCCGGGCGAATTTCCAGCCGCGCGTCGAAGCGCGTCGTCGTGAGTTCGAGCCGGTCGTCCGCGACTACGTCGCCGCGCTTGAGTTCCATCCGTTCCGCGCCGCTTAAGTTAAGCGCCACCCGCTGGCAGAGTCCGGCGCGTTCGACCGGCTCCGAATGGACCTGGATCGAACGCACGCGCACTTCGCCGCCCGCGGGCAGCACCCGCAGCTTTTGGCCGACGCGGACCTCGGCGCCCATCGCGGTGCCGGTGACCACCGTGCCGTGGCCCTTGATCGTGAATGCACGGTCAAGCGGCAGGCGGAAGAGCCCTGTTGGCCGGCGCGCCTCGAAACCCTCGACTTGCCGGGCGATAGCCGCGCGCAATTCGTCGAGGCCCGCCCCGGTCATCGACGAGACCGCGACGACCGGCGCACCAGCGAGGCTGGTGCCGTCGGCCAGCAGTTCGATTTCATCGCGCACTTCGCCAAGCCGCGCCGCGTCGGCGAGGTCGGCCTTGGTGATGACGAAGATGCCGCGCTTGATCCCGAGCAGGTGGAGAATGTCGAGATGTTCCTCGCTCTGCGGCATCACGCCGTCGTCGGCGGCGACCGTGAACAGCACGAGATCGATCCCGTGCGCGCCGGCCAGCATGTTGCGGATGAAGCGCTCGTGACCGGGTACGTCGACCACGCCCGCGCGCGTCCCGTCGGGCAGGGTGAAATAGGCGAAGCCGAGGTCGATCGAAATCCCGCGCTCTTTCTCCTCCTTCAGGCGGTCGGTTTCCTGGCCGGTGAGGGCCTTGATCAGCGCGGTCTTGCCGTGATCGATATGGCCGGCGGTGCCGATGATAGCGTGGGTGACGGCGTGATGGGGGACGGTGGCGGCCATGGCGTCGGATGGAAGCGGCGAATGGCCAAAGCTTATCCTGCCCGGTGGCCGTGCAGAAAGAGTGGCGATCGAGGTACCTAACCCGGATCAGGGAGACGGACAAAATCATGAGCGAATCGAATCGGACACCATGCGTAAGGACCGCGCTGCCCTCGGATGCGGAAGCCGTAATCAAGATGGCTGAAGAGTTGGCGGCTGCGGTGGAAGATCCGGCGCCCGGCCTCGACGCTCAAGGGTTCATGCGTGACGGCTTCGGTCCCCACCGATGGTTTGAATGCCTGATCGCTGAAATCGAAGGCGAGCCGGTCGGGTTCGCGACAATTTGCCGCTGCTTCGAAGCGCATACGGCCAAACGGCGGCTCTGGCTCGGCGACCTCTACGTGCGGGCTGCGGCGAGGCGCCGCGGCGCGGCGCGCGCCTTGATGAGTGCGGTCGCAAGCCGCGCGCTCGACCTCGACTGCGAGGCAGTTTACTGGGAACTTTGGCGCCCCAACACGCTGGGCAGAACCTTTTATGAACGGCTCGGTGCAGACGACGCCGACGAACTCAATGTGATGAGGCTTTGCGGTTCGGGCCTGTCGAAGATCGCCGAAGAGGGGGGGCCCCACGGGCGGGCTCGGTAGGGGGGAGTTAGCCGAGCCCGCCCATACAGGTTGGGCGCGAGATGTTTTATAAGAAAGCATCTTCCGTGCCCGGGCGGCGCGTCACCAAATCTTAGCTAAACCAAGCAATACGCGCGCGCTGACCTGTTATCGGTGCAAAGCGCGAGTAGCTATTACAAGCGCGCTTGTAAGATTTTCTAAAGTTCGTCGGCCCCTACTTTCCCTTGATCTGGTTCAGGTACGTCGCGAGATCGAAATAGTCGCGCCAGCCCTTGATCTTTCCGCCGCTTATCTCGAACACGCCTGCAACCGGCACCACCACGGCTTTGCCGTTGACGATGAACGAATCGACACGCTCGTTGAAAACCGTCGCGCCCGCGGAAGCGGTGTTGAGAATCTTGAATTCGATCTTCGTGGTTCCGGGCATGAAGCCGTCGATCGTCTTGCGAATTTCCGCCTTGCCGGTCGCGGTCCCGATCGGGATGTTGGTGTAGGCCGCGTCGTCGGTGAAGAACTCCATCACCTTGTCGATGTCGAGTGTCGCCCAGGTTTTACAAAACTCGGTCACCAGTTGTTCGTGCTCGCTGGCCATACGGATTCTCCTTCTATTCGATTTTGAAAGTTTGAATTTTACGGCTTGTCCGCCTCCTCATCGAGATAGAAGCGGTCGTCGTCCTTGTTATAACCGAACAGCTCGGCGAAGCGACCCCATCCAACCAGGGTCGCGAACATCCGCTCCGGCCGTTCGTTGGGCAGCAGCATCGCGATATGCTCGAGCACGACTTCCTTCGAGAGCGAGTGATCCTCCTGCCCGCGCAGCAACCGGATGAAATAAGCGAACAGCGAATGTTTCGCGAGTTGTTCGCGGATGATGCGTTTTCGCGCGTTCATGTCGGCGGCCAGAAACTCGCGCCCGAGCGGCTCGAGCACCACGTCGCCGGCCGGAGTGGTAACCAGTCCCAGGATTTCCGCCGCCTTCATCACCTTGAGCAGATCCGAGAACTTGAAGCTCAGCTCGCGCGCGATTTTGTAGCCATCCTCGCGGCCGCCGCGATCCTCGAGCATCTCGAGTAGCCCGAACACCCACGTGAGCTGGGCGTCGGGAACCGGATGGATCAGCGCAGGCATCAGGCGCGTTCCTCGATCAGCGAGAATACCCTGTCGGTCATGCTGTTGAAGGCGTCGGCGCGGCGGTCGCGCGGACGCGGGAGTTCCACCTTGATGTCGCCGACCAGCCGCCCCGGGCCGGTCGACAGCACCAGGATGCGGTCGGCGAGTTCGACCGCCTCCTCGATGATGTGGGTGACCATGATGATGGTTTTGACCGGGCTGTCGGCGGCCTGCCACAGGTCGAGCAACTCTTCGCGCAGTCCGATTGCAGTCAGCGCGTCGAGCGCCGAAAACGGCTCGTCCATCAGCAACACGGCGGGCTCGACCGCGAGCGCCCGCGCGAGGCCCACGCGTTGGCGCATGCCGCCCGAAAGCTCGCGCGGGTAGGCTTCCTCGAAACCGTCGAGCCCGACCTTGTCGATATAGCGCGTCGTCAGCCGCTCGCGCTCGGCGGGCGCGACGCGGCGCGCCTCGAGGCCAAGTTCGATGTTGGCCTTGACGCTGAGCCACGGCAGCAACGCGAACGATTGAAAGACCATCGCGCACTCCGGATTGATGCCGTCAACCTGCTGGCCGTTGTAGAGCACCTGGCCTGAGGTCGGGGGCACGATGCCGTTGATGATCCTGAGCAAGGTTGATTTGCCGCATCCCGACGGCCCGACGATCGCGATGAACTCGCCGAGTTCGATGCCGAACGACATATCGTTGAGCACGCGGATGTTGCCCTTGGCATGCGGGTAGCTTTTTGAAACCTGTTTGAGCTCGAGCAGGGCCATGATGGTTCGGAGGGGTCGGAATCGGACATCGTCGATGCTCTGCAGGATCAATCGAACCTGTAACGTTCGGTCGCGAGATTATACAGCCGCCGCCATACCAGCCGGTTGAGGCTAACCACTACCACGACCATCGAGAGCAGGCTAAGCAGGATCATCAGGTTGTTGCCGGTCTCGTAGGTCGCCGCGTCGAGCAGCGCGCCCAGGCCCAGCACCTTGTAAGTGTGTCCGCGATAGACGAAGTACTCGGACAGGATCAGCGCGTTCCATCCGCCGCCCCATGCGGTGATGCTGCCGGTGACGATCGAAGGCACCAGCGCTGGCACGTCGAGCTTGCTCCAGGTGGCCCAGCGGCTCAGCCGGTAAGAGCGCGCGAACTCCTTCAGTTCCTCGGGAATCTGGCTCGCTCCCGCCAGCAGGTTGAACAGCAGGTACCACTGCATCCCGGTCAGGATCAGCAGGATCGAGGCGAGATTCATCTCGCCGGTCACCTGGATCACCAGCACTACGATCACTGGAAACAGCGCCGTTGCCGGCATCGAACCAACGATCTCGGCGATGGGCGAGAGCCATCGCTTGAAGCGGGCGCTGTGGATCGCCGCGAGCGCGCACGGCAGCGTCCAGCCAAGCGAGATCGCGTAGGCAGCGATCATCCGGATGGTTGAGGCCAATGTCGCCGCCGGAATCTGCCGGACCGCCGCCGGCCATGGAGTCATCAGGGTACGCACGAGGGCCCCGAGTCCGCGCACGGTTGCGTAGATGAAAAACGTGACGAAGGCGAGCAGCGCGGCGTAGCCAGCGGCGCGCGCGGCCCGGGCCGCGCGCTCGCGCGTAGCCGCATCGAGCGGCGGGAGCGCGCTCAGCAGGCCCTTCGCGAGCGTCGTCAGCGGACGCGCGGCGAGGCGCATCGCGCGATAGACGCTGGGACCGAGCATCCCGATCGCATTCAACATCCCGAGCGATCGTTCGGCTTCGGCGCCCGAGGTGAACTCGTAACGGAACTTTTCCGCCCACACCGACAGCGGCTGCCATACCACCAGGTCCATCGCGACGATAACCAGGAGCAGCGCGAGAAGACCGAGCACCATCTCGCCGGTGCGCCCGCGGTTGGCGGCCTCCATCAGGAAGCTGCCCAGGCCCGGCAGCCGGTAGGTTGACGGTCCGGCGGTGATGATTTCGCAGGCGATCAGGAAGTACCATCCCGCCACCCACGACAGGATCGAATTGTACACGAGCTTGGGCACGCAGGCGGGAAGCATCAGTTTGCGAAACCGGAGCCATCCGCTGGCGCCGAAGGCTTCCAGCGCCTCGCGCGAGTCGTCGGGAAGCGTGCGGATCGATTCGAATACGCCGAGGGCGAGATTCCACGCCTGGCTGGTAAAGATCAGGAACACGGCCGCCATCTCGACGCCGAGCCGATTGCCGTGCGCGAGCGCGACGAAGAAGTACACCGCGGCGGGAAAGAATCCGACCACCGGCACCGACTGCGCGATATCGATCGCCGGAATCATGATCCGCTCCCACATCCGCCCGCGCGCCGCCATCATGCCGTAGGCGATCGAGAACACGAGTGCGATCATGTACGCGACCAGCATCCGGTTGAACGAGCAGAACGCGTAGTACGGCAGATGACGCGCCGTAATGCTCAGCCGCGGGCCGTGCAGCGCCGGTACGTAATTGCGAAAGCCAAAGAACAGCGCGAGCAGAGCGGCGACGATCAGTATCGGCACCACCCCGCCGACGATCCTTCGGGTGTTGATTTGCTGTTCCATCGCCGCCGCCAAATCATAACCCTCTGGCGCATAGGCTCAAGCGCGGCGTGCATTAACGCGAGGTTACGGTCACGGGTTGATAACCGTCGCGCGATCAGCGGCGCGCGCGTTGACAATCGAGTCGGGGCCAAATACCCGTTTTCACCAGATGTCAGCCGGCGGCAAGGAAACGGAGGAGTGGCGGCTCGGGATTGAGCCAGGCGCCCACGAGACACCGGAAGTTCCCGAAGAGCAGGGCACTCCGCGTAACTACTCGGCTGAACGGCTGGGTCGGCCGCTGTGCGTCGTCACCGCCGAGCATCTCGGCTGGGCGAAGATTGGGGTGCTCGCGCTACTGAGCCGGCTTGTGATGCTCGGTGCGCGGCCGCTCGATTCGGCGGAGGCGCGCCACGCGCTCAGCGAACTGGCGCTGCTGCAGGGCGGGGCGCCCGCCGCCGCCCATCTTTCATGGGTGCACCTGCTCGAAGCGGCGATTTTCGTCGCACTCGGCGCGGGCGATTTCTGCGCGCGGCTGATGTTCGCCCTAAGCGGGCTCCTGCTGATCGGGGCGGCTTTTGCGATGCGCCGTCACCTGGGCCGCGCCGGTGCGATGGCTTTCGCGGCGCTGCTGACGCTCTCGCCGAGCGTCGCTTATTACTCGCGCGCCGACAGCGTCGTGCCCACGCTCGCCTTCGCGGTGCTCGCGCTCGCGGTCTTTCTACAGCTGACCGCCGAGCCGGGCCGCCTTCTCGCCGCTGCCTTGGGAGCGGCGATAGGGCTGGGGCTTGCGAGCAGCGGCGCCGCCGCGATGACGGCGCTGTTCATGCTCGGGGCGCTTGCGGTCGTCGGTCTGTTCGCGGCTTTGGGCGGCTCTCGCAGCGGGCTTCAGGTGCGAGTTTGGTGGACGCGGCGCAAAGGACTCTTCCTCATCGCGATATTCGTCGCGGCGATCATATGGATGGGATGCGAGAGCGGGTTTTTTACCCGCTCGCCGCTCGCCGGGATCGTGACCGCGTTCCGATCGAATCTGTCGAGCGCGGGTCCGCCAGGCGAGCAAAGTTTCGCCGCCGGCCTGGATTTTTATCTGCCGATTCTCCTGCTGTACGAATTTCTGGTCGTGCTGCTCGGCGTTGCCGGAGCGCTGGCCGTGCTGACGCTGCGCATCCGCTCGCGTATCGCAACCGGCGCGCTAGTTTGGAGCGCTCTCGCGGTTGCCTTCTACCTGTGGATGCCGGTGCGCTCGCCCGCACTGATGCTCCAGATGATCGTGCCGATGGCGCTGCTCGGCGCCGTGCTGATCGATTCTCTGCATCACACCGCCGCCTGGAGCCTGGTGCGCTATCCGCTCGCCGTGCTCGCGATCCTGACGCTTTGCCTGCAGGCCGCGAACAACTTCATGTGGTATGCGCCCGACGCGAGCCAGGCCCCGTGGGCGCGCACCGCGCTGCTTTTCTGGACCGACCCCGCGACCACGTTGCAAACGCCGGTCCAGTGCGCACGAGTGACCAGCCAAGCCCCGCCGCGCGGAGCGAGCGTTTTTTTCGCCGCCGACTCGCCGGTCTTGCGATGGTATCTGCGCGCGTTCACTCCGACCGCCAAGCCGCAGGGCGCAAGCGCGATCGTCAGCAGTGCGGACTCGGCGAGCCTGCCCGAGGCCGAAGGACTGACCGCGTATGAGTTCGAGCTTGACGACGCGTGGCATCCGGCATGGCGTTCGCTGTCGCCGCAGAAGGTGCTGCACTACATGGTGAGCGCGCGCGCATGGGCGCCGCTCGACTCGCATCGCATGACGATCGCTATCCGTCCCGTCGTCACGGTTGCCCCGACAGTGATTTTGGCGCCGGTTGAGCCGGCGCCGGCGCCGACAGCATCGGCGCCGCCGGCGCAAACACCGACGCCCGCGGCGGCCGCGTCGCCCACAGCGGAGATATCTGCCATCCCGTCGGCGTCGGCCATGCCCGCGCCTGGTGCCGGACCCGAGAGCAGTGCTTCAACGACGCCTTCCGGTAGTCCTTCCGATACTCCCGCCGCTACGCCCGCCGCATCCTCCCCTGCTACTCAAAAAACAACGTCGGCGGCGACCGTCCCGGCCACTCCCATGGCTTCTCCCGCGGCCACTGTCGTTCCCAGTCCTTCGGCGATTCCTTCCTCCGTCCCTGGCCGCGAACCTGCTGCGGCAGAGACTGCTGCGCCCGCGGGCAGGAACGGGCCGTGACCGGCGTCGTCGTGTTGACTGACGTGTCTGAGGGCTGCCGCGCCGGTGGATACTTGTCTGTCGCCCAGTGGAATTCGGCCGCTGTTTGGTCAATGCTTCTGGCGTGACCGCGGTCGCGGCGGCGGCCGGCGGGCGAGCGCATGAAGAGCAACGTAGTACCGATTTCACGCGCAAAGGGCGTGGCTCGCCGCATGCCATCACGGGCGGGCCTCGGGCCGATGACAGGCCGCCGCAGTGCTGCGATGCGCAAGCCGGCCCTCGCGGTGGTTTCCGCAGTGCCGGATACGCCCATCTGGGTTTCGCTTTTCGCGCTCGTTGCGATGACGATGTGGCCGTCGGCGCTGGTCTGGATGGTCCAGCTCGGATATCGCATTGCCGGCCACTGACAACCGCCCAGCCGTTGACACCCGATAGACGGTTCCCGGCCGGATTCGGCGTCTCTTCGCGACGATTTGCGCGCCGTCGCTCGCTCTGTAATAAAGACCGGGGTCGCCGCGGCCATGCGGACGGAGCGTCATCGTGCGCAATCCGGCCGAGAATGGGCGGTTGCGGCAAGTTTCATCAAAGGAAATCCGGATGCAAGGTCTTCTCGAAACGATCCAAAAATGGCACCTACACCCGGCCGTCGATCATTTCACGGTTGCGATTCTGATTCTCGCGGTCCTCGCCGATCTTTTCGCCAGCCTGTTCTCCACGCGCCTGTGGCTGCGTTACGCGGCGCTGGCGCTGATCATAGTCGGCACCGCCGCCGCCTGGTGCTCCAACGTCACCGGCGGATGGGAGGCCGACCGTGTATGGAAGGCGGTCCAGGAGGCCGGCGGACCCGCGTACGATACGCTGCATCGCCACGCCGAGCTTGGTGATTGGCTGCCGTGGGTTTTCCTGGTGCTGGCCGTGTGGCGCATCGGGGTCCAGCTCTTCGGCTTCATGGCCGGTATGCGCGGACTCTATTTGCTCGTCGCTATCCTGGCGGCGATTGCGATCGCGTATCAGGGTTACCTCGGCGGCAAGCTCGTCTATGAATACGGTATAGGCACTGCGATCTACGGCGCCGGATCGCCGGCGGCCGCACCGCAGTCGGCGGCGTCCGGCCCAGCTACCCCGATTCCCACGGTTTATGTGCCGGCTGCCGCGGCGACGCCAGAGGCCGCGTCTCCGGGCGCCGCCGCCAGCGCGCAAGCGACCGCGTCCGCGCTGCCTTCCGCAGCCGAAAGTGCGTCCGCAACGGCTTCAGCGGCGCCGAGCCCCGCTGCGCAGCCAAGCGCTTCTCCAGCCGCGGCCTCAGGTAACTGATCGCGGCGGCCTCACGAAGCCAGGGAGCCAGGATGGACCGAAAGGAAATTGCCGTCGTGAGCGCTCTATTTCGCTACCCGGTCAAGTCGATGCTCGGCGAACGTCTGGATGAATTGACCCTGACTGAAAACGGCGCGCTTGGCGATCGCGCGTGGGCCGTGCGCGAGACCTCAGGACGTATCGCGACGGCCAAGAAGTGGTCAGCGATGCTCGGCTTCCGCGCGAGCTATGATTCGCCGCCGCGCGCTGACGGGCTTGCGCCGGTCGCGATCGTTTTTCCCGCCGGCGAGCGCATCCACGCGGCTGATCCTGACGCCTCGGCTCGGCTCTCGCAGGCGATGGGACGTGCGGTGACTCTCGAACTTGCGAAGAGCGACGAGCGCGCGCGCGGCGAGATCGATCCGCGGACGATTTTCGCCGACGTTCCGGTCGAGCAAGTGCTTCCGAATTTCACCAGCGGGACGCTGCCCGATTCGTTCGCCTTGATGCGCGGTGCGTTTTTCGATTCGGCGCCGATTCACGTCCTTGCCAGCGGCTCGCTCGAGCATCTGCGGCGCCTGTGCGGCGGCGCTTCGATGCTCGACCCGCGCCGTTTTCGCCCCAACATTTTCCTCGACACCGGCGCCGACGGCGCTGACGGTTTTGTCGAGGACGAATGGCTCGAGGGCACGCTCGAGATCGGCGCGGCGGTGAAGATTACCGCGATGCAGCCGGCGCTGCGCTGCGTGATGACCACGCATGCGCAATCCGAGTTGCCGCGCGATCTCTCGATCCTGCGCACCGCCGCGCGCCATCACAAGGCCACGCTCGGCGTTTTCGCCTCGATCGGCGCTCCCGGCTCCGTTCGCGCGGGCGATCGGGTCTTTCTCACCAAGTAACAGCGCCGCCGCGCTCGCTGTTCATGAAGCCGCATCGCCGCGCTTGCGGCGCGCGCTTAAGCGGCAGACGATCATTGCCGGGCGCGGCTTTAACCGCCGCACCTTCAATTCGATGTCGCCACGACACGCTATCGTTTGCTCTCCGCGCGCTGCCGATCGCCTGGCGGCGGCCACCCGATGGCTCGAGGACCTCGCGCCGTCGGCCGAGGTGCTGGTGCTCGCGGCGCGTCAGTCGGCAGCCGACGATTTGGTGCGCGCATTGAGCGCGCGGCGCGCGCTTTTCGGTATCCATCGGATGACTCCGGTGCGGCTGCTCGGCGCGCTGTGCGCCGAACGGCTCTTTCGCGACGGCCTGGTGCCGGCTGCCGGGCTTGGCCTCGAAGGGGTGGCCGCGCGCGCAATCTATAACCTCGCCGCCGCCGGAGCGCTGGGTTATTTCGCTCCGGTGGCCGATCGTCCTGGATTTCCGGGCGCGCTCGCCCGCACCCTGAACGAGATCCGTCTTGCGCGAATCGACGCCGACAAGCTGGCCGCGCTCGACGAGATCGGTCCGCCGCTCGCCGCGCTGCTGCGGCGTTTCGAGACGGAACTTCACGACGCACATCTGATCGACCGCGCCGCGATGCTCGCGCTGGCGGCGGCGATCGTCAAAGCCGATCCGCCGCCGCGCGAGGCGACGATGCCGATCCTGATGCTCGACGTCGCGGGCGGCTCGACGCTCGAGCGTGTATTGTATGCGGCGCTTGCGGCGCGCGCCCCCGCAATACTCGCGACCGTTCCCGAAGGCGACGCGGCCACGCTTGCGATGCTTTGCGCGGCGCTTGGCGTCGCACCGCTGCCAGTCGCACGCGCCGGCGGTTCGGCCGATTCGCTCGCGCGCCTCCAGGACTATCTGTTCAGCAGCGCAACCCCGCCGGAGCGCCCGCTGGACGATACGGTGGAAGTCGTCTCCGCGCCGGGCGAGATGCAGGAGTGCGTGGAGATCGCGCGGCGCATCCTGGCCGAAGCGGATCGCGGCGTGCCTTTCGATCGGATCGCGGTGGCGCTGCACGCGCCAGGACGTTACGTGCCGTATCTCGAAGAGGCGCTCGATCGCGCATCCATTCCCGCATCCTTTGCACGCGGCGCGATGCGTCCCGAGCCCGGCGGCCGCGCGCTGCTCGCGCTCCTGGCCTCGGCCGCCGAACATCTTTCCGCGCGCCGCTACGCCGAGTATCTCTCGCTCGCGCAGGTTCCCGACCTCGAGCGCGACGGACCGGCGCGTTTCGTCGCGCCCGACCTCGAACCTGCCGGCGCCGCGCCATCCGCAGAGCTTGACGGAGCCGCACTCAACGGCGTCGCGTCCGCCGAACTCTCTGATGGCGCCGCCGATCCGGTACCGGTGGTCGAAGGCGCCGTCCGCGCGCCGTGGCGATGGGAGCGATTGCTGGTGGACGCGTCGGTCATCGGCAATCGCGAGCGCTGGGAGCGCCGGCTAAAGGGGCTCGCAGCGGAACTGGCGGAGAGACGCTCGGAACTCAAGGACGACGATGTTCGCGTCGCTCTTCTCGACCGCCAGATTCTCGACCTCAAGCACCTGGGCGACGTGGCGCTGCCGCAGATCGCGGCGCTCGCCGCGTTGCCCCTGCAGGCGCTGTGGGGCGAATGGCTGGGCCATCTGCGCGCACTCACCGCGCTCGCCGTGCGCGATTCGGCGCCGGTGCTCGCCGCGCTGGCCGAGCTCGAGCCGATGGCGCCGGTGGGACCGGTCGGACTCGACGAAGTGCTCCAGGTGCTGGCCGAACGGCTGGGCCGGCTCGAGGCGCCGCGGCCGCGGCGCCGCTATGGCGCCATTATGGTCGCCCCGGCGCAGGACCTGCGCGGTCTTGAGTTCGACGTCGTGATCGTTCCCGGCCTGACCGAGCGCGTCTTTCCCAGGAAGCTGACCGAGGATCCGATCCTGCCCGACTCGGCGCGCGTGCGGCTTGGCCACGACCTCGAGCTTCAGCAGAACCGTGCCGCCGCGGAACGTCTCGCCCTGCGCCTGGCCGCGGGCGCCGCGCGCCGGCGCGTGATGTTCTCGTTTCCGCGCGTCGATCTCGACCAGGGCCGGCCGCGGGTGCCATCGTTCTACGCGCTGGAAGTGCTGCGTGCCGCCGAGGGACGCTTGCCGGGATTCGACGAACTCGCCCGGCGCGCGGTGGGCGAGCAGGCGGCGCGCCTTGGCTGGCCCGCGCCGCGCGAGGCCGCGCACGCGATCGACGATGCCGAATTCGACCTCGCCGTGCTCCATCGTCTGGCGGGCAAGGATGAGGAAGCGACGACCGGAGCGGCGCACTATCTGCTCGGCGCCAACCCGCATCTTGCGCGCGCCTTGCGGGCGCGCGCGCGGCGATGGCTCAAGCGGTGGACGCCGGCAGATGGACTGGTCGATCCCGGTCCCGAGGCGCGCGCGGCCCTCGACCGGCATCGTCCCGACGCGCGTTCCT
>DASXMQ010000057.1:0-19998 GCA_036495625.1 Binataceae bacterium (SeqCode)
GCGCGAGGAGTTCCATTCGGTGAAATGCACCGGATAGCCGCGCGCGCGCAGCCACCGCTCCAGCAGCTTCACCTGGGTCGATTTGCCCGACCCGTCGATCCCTTCGACCGCGATCAGCCGACCCGGGTAAGGATGGGGCGAGCTGAGCAGCGTGCGCCGATGGCCGTTTACCGTCCGTCCCGCGCCACCGCCCGCCTCGGGCGCACTGTTGCCCGCCTCGGGCGCACGGTTGCTCGCTGTGCCTGGCGTCTGACCGTTACTTGACGGCTCAGCAGCCTCGACAGGAGGTCCGATCTTCTCTCGCAAGTCCATAACTCAAGGTCTGCCTGCCCACCGGCAGCATCAACTGTGATGGTAAATCGATCTGGTGAACGTCGGATACGTATATCTTTAACCACACTGAAGTGACTCCGGTCCAGAGCATCGGCCAACCGCAGAACGGCCGCGATGGAGCGGACCAAATGGCGTTTTGCCGGGCTGAGCGCGCGGAACTCCGGCGAATCGAGTCGGGCCGAGGGTTTGCGATGGCCGCGCGCAGCCTGCGCGATGATCTCGATCTCGAGCGGATCGAAGCCCAACAGCTCGGCATTCTTGACCAGGTAGTAGGTGTGACGGTTGTGCCGATCGTGGTCGATGACGCGCCCGATGTCGTGGAGCAGCGCCGCATGTTCGAGCAGTTCGCGCGCCTGCGGTCCGGCCTTGAGCGCCGGCGCGGCCGCGTCGAAAATCTTGAGCGCCAGGCGCGCCACCTGCGGCCCGTGCCCGTTGAGCGCGCCGAATCGCCGCGCCAGTGCGCTCACCGAGCGTCGGCGTGCCTCGATCGTGCCGCGTCCCCGCGCACCCGCGTTGACCATGCTCAGCAGGATGCCCTCGCGGAGCGCCCACGTGCAGGCGACCAGCTCCGGCGCGCCCGCATGCTCCAGCACGAAGTCCGCCAGCACCGCCGCCGCCGGCATCAGGTCGGCCCGCTTGGGGTCCGCGCCGGGAAGTTCGGCGCGCTCATCGGCGGAGAGCTTGAGCAGGCGGTTGCGCAGCCAGGTGACGTCGGTCGCCGGGATGCTCAGACCGTGCAGCCTGTCCTGCTCGCCGTCGCGGGCCACCCGCGCCATCGCGACCAGCGCATTGACGGTTCCCGAGGTGCCGATGGCCCGCACCACCTCGGCCCGGCGCGCCTTGCGCAGCACCGCGTCGAGCTTGCGATGGAGATGGTCTTCGAGCTTGCGCACTTGGGCCGGTTCGGGCGGATCGGAGGTGAGAAAGCGCTCGGTCAGCCGCGCGACGCCGAGCGGCAGACTTTCCATCCATAGCGCTTCGCCGTCGCGCACCAGCACCAGCTCGACGCTCCCGCCGCCGATGTCGATCAAGAGGTAGGGCCCGCCTTCGAGGCCGAGCGCGTGGCGGGCGGCGCTGAAGATGAACTGCGCCTCCTCGGCGCCGGAGATGATTTCAACTTTAAGGCCGGTCTCGCGCCGGATGCGCGCAATAAAAGCTTCACGGTTGTGCGCCTCGCGCACCGCGCTGGTCGCGACCGCGCGAATGCGATCGACCCGCCGCACCTTCGCCAGGTGCGCGAAATTCTTGAGCGCGCGCACCGCCAGCTCCATCGGTTCTCGCGCGAGCTTGCCGCTGGTGAATGCGCGGCGGCCGAGCCGCACCATCTCCTTGACCCGGTCGATGACCTCGAAATGGCCGTCGCGGCGCACGTCGGCGATCACCATGTGCACCGAGTTGGAACCGACATCGATGGCGGCCAGGCGCATAATCAAAAGGCTATGCTGCGCATGAACGATTGTCACCATCGCCAAAGCTGATCGCTTCACAGGCGGCGTGCCGCGGGCTGTGGAAAGCGCGCGGCGCGCCGGCGCGCCTTTTCAATCGACGTCCTCCTGGGGCATAGTTGTGGCGCCAGTGAGGAGCGCAGTTTACGCGGAGGGCCGGGCTGTCGATGGGCAAATCGAACGCCAAATCGATCCGCAGATCGGACAGCAAGATCGGCGCCGCCGCGATCTCCTCAGCGCGTGGTCCCGCCCGCCAAATACGGCTTTCGCCCGGGTAATCCTGCGTGGCCGTCGCCGTCTCGATTTCCGCTGCCGAAGAGCATCCGATCGCCACGCACAAGTGGCTGGTCGCGCTGGCGGTGATGCTCGGCACCGTGCTCGAAGTGCTCGACACCTCTATCGTCAACGTCTCTCTGCCGCACATGCAGGGCAGCTTCTCGGCCAGCGTCGACGAAATCGCCTGGGTGGTCACCAGTTACCTCGCCGCCAACGGCATCATGATTCCGATGACCGGATGGATTTCCGCGCGCTTCGGCCGCAAGCGCTATTTCATGACCTCGGTCGCGACCTTCGTGGCTGCCTCGGCGGCGTGCGGCGCGGCCGGCTCGCTGGGGCAGATGGTGCTGTTCCGGCTTATGCAGGGCGCCGCGGGCGCCGCGATGCTGCCCTCCTCGCAGGCCATCCTGATGGAGACCTTCGCGCCCGAAGAGCAGCAGATGGCGATGGCGACGTGGGGCGTGGGGCTGATGATCGCGCCGATCATGGGGCCGACGCTCGGCGGCTGGATTACCGACAACTGGAACTGGCGTTGGAACTTTTTCATCAACATACCGATCGGAATCCTCGCGCTCGCGATGGTTTACGCGTTCGTGCACGATCCGCCTTACCTGCGTCAGCGCCGCAAAAGCGGCGGGCGCGTCGACTATGTCGGCATTGCCTGCCTGGTGGTCGGCCTCGGCTTCACGCAGATCGTGCTCGACCGCGGACAGCGCGCCGACTGGTTTGCCTCGGACTGGGTGGTGATCGCGACGGGGTGCGCGGCGCTCGCGTTTGTGACCCTGGTGATCAACGAACTGAAGGTTCCCCAACCGATCGTCGATCTGCGGATTCTCAAGGACCGCGTCTTCTCGGTGACGGTCCTGCTAATGGTGGTGCTGAGCGCGACACTGTGGGGCACCGGCCTGCTCATGCCGGTCTTTCTGCAGGAGCTGATGGGTTACACGGCCTGGCGCGCGGGCCTGCTGATGGTGCCGCGAGCGTCGGCCGCGATGTTCTCGATGTTCGCGGTGGGACAGCTGGCGCGGCTGCGGGTGGATACGCGCCCGATGGTCGCAGTGGGGTTCCTGTTCTCGGCGATCGGGCTGTGGTGGATGGCGCAATGGAATCTCGACGTCAGCGCGCGCGTCGTCGCACTCGACAGCGTGATGCTCGGCAGCGGGCTCGGGATTCTGTTTCCGGTGCTCGCGGCGGTGGGGTTCTCAGGCCTCAAGCGCGAGCGCATGGGCGACGCGGCGAGCCTGTTCAACCTGATGCGCAACACCGGGGCCGCGATGGGCATCTCGTATCTCACCAACATGCTGGTAAGCTATGAGCAGGTTCATCAGTCGCGGCTGGTCGAACATCTGTCCGTGTTCGACGCGTGGCGTCTGGGCCAGCGGGGCGTGCCGATGCCGGGCGGCCCGCAGTTCAATTTCCTGGGACAATTGGTCACCGGCCAGAAACAGGGCCTCGGCAGAGTATACGGAATGGTGACGGCGCAGGCCGCGATGCTGTCGTTCGACGATCTTTACCGCATCCTGGCGGCCTTGATGCTCGCGATGGTGCCGATGTTTCTCTGGCTAAGGCGTCCCCGGACCGACAGCGCCGGCGCCGAGTCTCAGGTCGAGGCTCAAGTCGAATCTCACGTCAAATCTCACGCAATGACCGCGCACGCCGAATAGCGCGCCCGCCCGATGGAAGCCGCAGTTCAGATCGGCGCCGCGCACGCCGAGCCGGTCGCGTCCTCCCACAAGTGGCTGGTTGCACTCGCCGTGATGCTCGGCACCACGCTCGAGGTGCTTGACACCTCGATCGTAAACGTCTCGCTGCCGCATATGCAGGGCAGCTTCTCGGCGAGCGTCGACGAGATCGCCTGGGTGCTGACCAGCTACCTGGTCGCCAATGGCATCATGATCCCGATGACCGGTTGGATCTCGTCGCGCTTCGGCCGCAAACGCTACTTCATGATATCGGTCTCGGTCTTCGTCGCCGCTTCAGCGCTGTGCGGCGCCGCGGCCTCGCTCGACCAGATGGTAATCTTCCGTCTCATACAGGGCGCGGCGGGCGCCGCAATGGTGCCGTCGTCGCAGGCCATCCTGATGGAAACCTTTCCGCCGGCCGAGCAGCAGCTCGCGATGGCGACGTGGGGCGTGGGCCTGATGGTCGCGCCAATCATGGGGCCGACGCTCGGCGGCTGGATCACCGACAACTGGAACTGGCGCTGGAATTTCTACATCAACGTGCCGATTGGAATCCTCGCCTTCCTGATGGTCTCGGCGTTCGTGCACGATCCGCCCTTCCTGCGCCAGCATCGCGCGCGCGGCGGCAAAGTCGATTACCTGGGGATCGCCTGCCTGGTGGTCGGGCTGGGCGCGATGCAGATCGTGCTTGACCGCGGCCAGCGAGCCGACTGGTTCGCTTCGTCCTGGGTGGTCTGGACCAGCCTGCTGAGCGGGGCCGCGATGGCGATCCTCGCGATTAACGAATTGCGCATCGCCGATCCAATCCTCGATTTGCGGATCCTCAAGATCAAGGTTTTCACCGTCGGGCTGGTGTTGATCGTCGCCATGAGCTCAGTGCTCTACGGCACTGGCCTGCTGATGCCGATCTTCCTGCAGGAGCTGATGGGCTACACCGCATGGAAGGCCGGGTTGGTGCTGGCGCCGCGCGGACTGGCGACGATGCTTTCGATGATCGTGATCGGACAGATTGCGCGCCGCGGCTTCGACACCCGCCCACTGGTCGGAATCGGCTTCGTGCTGATGACCATCGGGCTGTGGACGATGTCGGGCTGGGATCTCGAGGTCAGCTTGTGGGTCGTCATCATCCCGAGCGTCGTGATGGGTTTGGGCATGGGGATGATTTTTCCCACGCTCTCGGCGAGTTCGCTCGCGGTCGTGACACGCGAGAAGATCGGATACGCCGCGAGCCTCTACAACATGATGCGCAACACCGGCGCCGCGATCGGGATCGCCTACATGACCACGATGCTGGTCGATCACGAGCAAATCCATCAGTCGCGGCTGACCGAGCATCTCTCGGTCTTCGACGCCTGGAAGCTCAGCGAGAGCGGGCAGCGCATGCCGGGCGCGCCGGCCTTTCATTACCTGCCGCAGATGATAACCGGGCAGCATCAGGCCTTCGGCGTGATCTACAACGCGATCCAGGCCCAGGCCGCCATCCTCTCCTTCAACGACATCTATCGCGTACTCGCGGTGGTGATGGCGCTGATGGTCCCGGGCTTCCTGCTCCTGCGCAGAGGCCATCGCACCGAAGGCCCCTCCGCCGCGCACTGAGCCGGACCGCTTCGGCCGATCGTCCAGGCCCCAATTTTCTCAATCGGCCATTTTTGCGAGCGCGTCCTTGAACGTGTCGAGCGCGCGATCGTCGAACAGAACTATTTCGACGCGTTCGACCGGCGCGAATTGCGCGGGCGGCGCCGCGCCGCGCAAATGATCGCGAATCTCCTCCAGCATCACGACGGCGCATCGCCCGAGCGGAAAACCGGCGATGCCGGTGCCGATCGCGGGAAACGCGATCGATTTGATTTCGCGCTCGGCCGCGCGCCTGAGCGAATTGCGCGTCGCGGCGCGCAGCGCCGCCTCGCTCGTGCGCCCGCCAAGCTTCATCGAGGCCGCGTGGATGACATAGCGCGCGCGCAGCTTGCCGGCGCCGGTCATCGCCGCTTCGCCGATCGGAATCGGTCCGAGCTTGTCGCACTCGGCCTGGATCGACGCGCCCCCCTTCGTGCGGATCGCGCCGGCCACGCCGCCGCCCAGGATAAGGTCGTTGTTGGCCGCGTTGACGATCGCATCGACCGCCGCTTCTGTCAGATCGCCCTTGCGCACCAGCACTTTCGAGCGCCATCTCTGGTCCATTGTGCAGGTCTCCTTGCAAATCGCCAGACAGATCCTCGTATAGATCTTGCCTCGGACTTTGTCCGTCGCCGGCTGGCGCGCGGCGCGCTTGTGCTATGATTCCGCCGCACCCGATGAGCGAGACGACGAGCAGGCAGGCATCCTGGCCGGGTGCGATTTTCGCTATTGCCCGCGTGGCCGTGGTGATCGCGCTCGTCGCCGTGGCGTTTGATCGCGTCGTCGTCGGACGCCATCGCGCCGCTCCGCCGGCGCCCGCCGGCTATCTCCAGGTCGATCTCGAGACCTCGCCCATCGCGCTCGATCCGCGGTTGGCAACCGACGCGATTTCCTCGCGCACGAGCGAGTTGGTCTTCGATGCGCTGGTGAGAGCGGATGCGCATGGTCAGTTCTCCGGCGATCTGGCCGAAAGTTTCGAACGGCCGACGCCCACCACGCTGGTTTTCCATCTGCGCCGCGGCTTACGCTTCAGCGACGGGCGGCCGCTTCGCGCGCGCGACATCAAGTATACCTACGATTCGATTCTCGATCCCGCCTCCGCCTCGCCCAAGCGCATCGCCCTGCGCGAGCTTGCCGCAATCGCCGCGCCCGACGACGCAACGATCGTGATGACGACCAGAGGGCCGGACGCGTCCGCGCTAGATATGGCGACGATCGGCGTGGTGCCGCAGGGCACCCCGCCACCGGACAAGGCCGGCACGCGATGGCCGGCCGCAAGCGGTGCTTTCGAGATCGCCAGCTTCGCGCGCGACGAGGCGCTGGTGCTGAGGCGCAGTCCGGCTCGCCGACCCGCGCCCGGCGCGATCGCCGGAATCGTGTTCAAGGTGGTGCCCGATCCTACGGTGCGCGCGCTCGAGTTGGCCGAAGGCGTGTGCGATCTGGCCGAGAACAATATCCAGCCCGACCTGCTGGGATACCTGGGGATGCGCCCTGACCTGGTTATCAATCAATCGCCCGGAAGCGAATATTACTACCTCGAATTCAACTTTCGCGATCCGCATCTGCGCGATCTGCGCGTACGCCAGGCGATTGCCTACGCGATCAGTCGCGAGGCGATCGTCGGCTCGCTGTACAAGGGCGCCGGGCGCGTGGCGAGCGGGATGCTCGCGCCCGAGAACTGGGCCTATAATGGCGACGTCGAGCGCTATCCGTACGACCCGTTCAAGGCGTCCAGGCTGCTCGACGAGGCCGGCTATCCAATCGGCCCGACCGGCACGCGCGATTTGAAGTTCGTCTATAAGACCACGCCCGAGGGCCGCCGTCTCGCCGAAGCGATACAGGCGATGCTCAGGCGGATCGGAATCACGCTCGACATCCGCACCAACGAGTTCGCGACTTTCTATAGCGATATCCAGAAGGGTAATTTCGACTTGACCTCGCTCGACTGGGTCGCGAACGACCTCACTCATCAGTACTACATGGTGTTCGATTCCAGGATGACTCCGCCACGGGGCTCCAACCGCGGCAATTACTCGAACCCCGCGATGGATCGTCTGCTCGAGCGGGCCGAGACCACGCTCGATGCGGCCGCGCGCCGCGAGATTTACGCTCAGATCCAGAAAGCCGCCGCCGCCGACTTGCCGTACGTGTCGCTCTGGTGGATGGACAACGTGGTGGTGATGAATCGCCGCGTGAAAGGCTTCACGCCATTTCCCAACGGCAGCCTGCGTTCGCTCGCGAACGTGTCGCTCGCGCCGGCGCCGCGGAGCACGGCACGATGACTGGCTATCTCGTCCGCCGCTTCGCCGCGCTCATTCCGGTCGCGCTCGGCGTCGCGACGCTGACCTTCGCGCTCATCCATCTCGTGCCCGGCGACCCGGTGACCGCGATGCTGGGCGACACCGCCGGGCCCGCGGATGTTGCCGGCCTGCGCCATCAACTGGGACTCGATCGGCCGCTCGCGGCGCAGTACGCGGATTTCCTGTGGGGGCTGGTGCATGGCGATCTCGGCGAGTCGATCTCGATGAAAGAGCCGGTTGCGCGGCTGATCGTCGAGCGCTTTCCCGCGACGCTGGAGTTGGCGGGGGCCGCGATGCTGGTTGCGATCGCGCTCGCTTTTCCGCTCGGTCTAATCGCGGGCGCCAATCCGGGCGGCGCCGCCGATATGAGCGCGATGGGTTTCGCGATCCTCGGGATCTCGGTGCCCCATGTGTGTCTCGGTCCCCTGATGATGATCGTCTTCTCGCTCAAGCTCGGATGGCTTCCGTTGACGGGGCGCGGGGGCCTCGCGCACCTTGTGCTGCCGGCGCTAACGATGGGGACTGCGCTCGCGGCGATTCTGGCGCGGATGCTGCGCCAGAGCCTCATCCAGGTGCGCGAGGCCGACTATATTCGCACCGCGCGCAGCAAGGGCCTGAGCGCGTTTGCCGCGCTGATGCGCCATGGGCTGCGCAATGCGCTGACCCCGGTGATTACGCTGCTCGGACTGGAGACCGGCGCGCTGCTCACCGGCGCGATCGTTACCGAGATGATCTTCTCGTGGCCCGGGATGGGCCGTTTGCTTATAGCCGCGATAAGCGCGCGCGACTATGCGCTGGTCGAAGGCTGCGTGCTCGCCTTCGCGTTTACCTATGTAGTGGTCAATATGGCTACCGACCTGGTTTACGCCATCGCCGATCCGCGGATTCGTCTGCTACGAGCGTGATGATTTGCGCGAAGGGGACATGGGCATTGTGATGCGCCGCAATCCGTCGCTGGCCGCAGGCTCGGCGATCGTCGCGACGCTCGCAATTGCGGCGGCGCTCGGGCCGATCCTCGTGCATGCCGATCCGCTGGCGATCGATCTGAAAGAGACGCTCGCGCCGCCCAGTCCCGCACATTGGCTCGGATGCGACGCGCTTGGACGCGACCTGCTCGCCCGCGTGCTATGGGGGGGCCGGCTCTCGCTTGTGGTCTCGACCGCGGTGGTGATGCTTTCGCTGGTGGCGGGTAGCGTCGTGGGCGGCGCGGCGGCGCTGGCGGGCGGGCGTGTCGATGCGCTCGTCATGCGGCTTATCGACATGGTGCTCGCGTTTCCCGGCTTCCTACTCGCGATCGCACTGGCTGCGATTCTTGGTCCGGGTGTTGTCGACCTGGTAGTCGCGCTGACGGCGATGGGATGGACCGGCTATGCGCGGCTGGTCCGCGGCGAGGTGCTGTCGCTGCGCGAACGCGAGTACGTCGAGGCGGCACGCGCGCTGGGCGCCTCGCCCGGCCGCCTGCTGCTGCGCCATCTGATGCCCGGTCTCGCCGGTCCGGTCGCGGTGCAGGCAACTTTCGGCGTCGGCGGAATTATCGTTGCCGAGGCCGCGCTCTCGTTCCTCGGGCTGGGCGTGCTGCCGCCCGCGCCGAGCTGGGGCAACATGCTGGATAGCGGGCGCGCATTTATGCTCGTCGCGCCGCATCTGACTACCGCCCCGGGCGTTGCGATCGGCGCTTCGGTGCTGGGATTCAACCTGCTCGGCGACGGCCTTGCGCGGGCGATCGGCCGCCGCGGCTGATTTGGGATAGTCAGAGAGGGCTCAGGCTTCGCGCTTGAGCGCGGCCAGGCTTTCAGTATACGGCGGGTATGCGATTCCGCGTTCGGTGATGATCGCGGTTACCAACTCGGCCGGCGTCACGTCAAAGGCGGGATTGAAGACCTTCACGCCCCGCGGCGTAATCTGTTTGCCGCCGAGATGAGTAATCTCGCCCGCCGATCGCTGCTCGATCGGAATTTCCGCGCCGCTGGGACAGGCGAGGTCGATCGATGACAGCGGCGCGGCGACGTAGAACGGCACGCCGTGGCGCCGCGCCATCACGGCCAGCGGGTAAGTGCCGATTTTGTTCGCGACGTCGCCGTTGGCCGCCGTGCGATCGGTTCCGACGACTACGCAGCTGACGCCGCCCTGGCGGAGCACGGTCCCGGCCATGTTGTCGGCGATCACCGTGACGGGAATGCGATCCTTGTGCAGCTCCCAGGCGGTCAGCCGCGCGCCCTGCATGAAGGGCCGCGTCTCGTCGGCGATGACCGCGATCTTTTTGCCCGCCTCGCGCGCCGCGCGGATCACGCCCAGCGCCGTGCCATAACCCGCCGTGGCCAGCGCTCCGGCATTGCAATGGGTGAGCACGGTCGACGGATTCTCGAGCAACTCGGCACCGAAGCGTCCCAGCGAGCGATTGGCGGCGAGGTCTTCTTCGTAAACGGCGATCGCCTCGTCGCGCAGGCGGCGGAACAGACGCGCCGCATCGAGAGCGAGG
This sequence comes from Binataceae bacterium (SeqCode), assembly GCA_036495625.1. Lineage (GTDB taxonomy): Bacteria > Desulfobacterota > Binatia > Binatales > Binataceae > JAKAVN01. Next base: position 10,130 of record DASXMQ010000057.1, read on the forward strand.
TTGCTTTCGATCACGCGTCCCATCCGCTCCAACGCCCATGCGAGATTTACCGCAGTGGGGCGCGTCGCACGGAGGCCGCTTGCGACCTTTGCGAACTGCTTGCGGGCTCGCGCGCCGCTTACGTTGCGCATTCCCAGCGCCACGCCCATCGCGGCCGCAACTCCGATCGCGGGCGCGCCGCGAATCACCATCGTCCGGATCGCTTCCGCGACGCCCCGCCAGTCGCGATATACGCGGATGACTTCGCGCCCCGGCAGCAGCCGCTGGTCAATCATGCGAACCGCGTCGTTACGCCATTCGATAGTTCTTACTGCCATATCCGATTCGCGCGAGCGGAGCAGAGCAGTGTTCGCTTCCGTTTACGCACCTGTCCGACAAGCTTCAACGGCGCGGAGAAATGCATATTCTGGCGGATGAGGTTCGTGCAGTCACGCTTGCGTCAGTATCGTAGCGCGCGCGCGATGGCTCCGATACTGACGCTTGCAATGCGTGACACGAAATCGGCGATGCCGCGGGTGCTTAGGCTTTTTCGTAGAGTCCGCGGTTCTTGCGCTTGGCTAATCCGGCTTCGATCCAGCGCGTGATCGCGGCGAAGATTTCTGATGGGCGCTTGTCCTTGAGTCCACGCACCTGGCGAACATTGGCGGCCTTGAACTGTTTGGGCAGTTGCTCAAGCACCTTGCGCCAGTTGATTCGTCCGCCGCCGCCTCCTCCACCGCCGCTCGCGGCCCGCGGCGCGCGCGCAGCGCTGGCGCCAGTGCTCCGGCCTCCGGCAAGCCGGCCGAGCGACTCTTCATCGCGCCTGAGCTGTGCGAGTTCAGTCTCTTTGGCGCGAATCTCCTTGCGCAACTGGGCGAGCGCGGAGCCGGCTTGGCGGCGAAGCTTGCCGATCGCGGACATAGTCGATCCAGAACCTTTCCTTCGTGGCATCCAATACTCTCCTTGGAAAATCGGGTCTTGCGGATTACTGAAGCGGCCACCCTACACAACAGGCAGCTAACATACAAGTATTCCGCATAACCTGAACGATGATACTAACAGAGTTCGCCAACTCATACTATCGCAAATATATCGACCAGAGACCGCACGACCTGCATAGATCTTGCCTGTACCAAACGTCGGCACGAATAGTGAAGCGAAAGTCTCTCCTAGCCAACTGCTGAAGCATTCAGTAGGGTCTCGCCTGCATACTCGGCCGCCCGCGATGCCGCTTCCGCGACTTATCTATTCATCACTACAACGCCGCGCCGGCGAGTTTACTTGCAGGCGACCAATGCGACGCGTGAGTTGAAATTTGCTCAGCTTGAGCCAGACCGCGCGCAGTGACTCCGGACTCGCGTTCCACGCGTACCAGTGTTCTTTGGCAGCACAAGCGCTAGGACGAGGATGAATCTGGACTCGAGGTGGATTTGCGGTGGGGTTTGCGGGCCGAATGGCAAAGCGTCTCAAAGCAATAGAGAGCAAGCGTCTGCTATATTGTGGTCACGCTATGCTTACATTTGACTCGGTGCTATAAAAAGTACGCTATTTTCAGACATGACGTAACGTGGCAATAACGGCCGTGAGTGAAAGTATCTATCGGAAAAGTCATCGGTAGTGACTGCTTGAGCAGAGAGGGTTGAATAGCGAGGCGCTGAGTATCTGGTGCTAAGGGTGAGAGCAGGAGAGTTCGGAAATGGGTCGTAGACTGTACGTGGGGAATCTAGCTTGGACTGTCACCGACCAGGATCTGCAGGATGCGTTTTCGGAGGCCGGTAAGGTGGACAGTTCCCAGGTCATCATCGACCGTGCGACTAATCGGTCTCGCGGCTTCGGGTTCGTAGAGATGGCCACGGATGACGCCGCGGAGACGGCGATCAAAAAGCTCAACGGCAGAGACATCAAGGGACGCCCGATTCGCGTCAACGAGGCGCAGGCGCGAAGCGGCAACGACCGCGAGCGGCGTCCTGGCGGCGGCGGGCGCGACCGTTAGCAAAACCCGGTTGATTGGACGCACCCGCAGGCGCGAGTAGCTAACCGCGCCGCGCTCGTCACAACACCGGATTACAAATCGATGCCGATCTTGTCCTGGCCCAAACCGTACGGGCCGGACGTGGAAGCCTGACTGCTTCAACCATCCTGTCCGGTAATCTGAGCACCCAAGCTCGGAGCGGGAAAAGACAAGGATGGTGAAGACTTCAAATCATTCCCAAGTCGGTGCACGGGTTGGACTGGCGTACGATGGCGCCGCCCGACGGCGCGCCTGTCCGCGCGACACTTTAAAAGCCATTGCATAATCGTCCGAGCCGCCGGAAGTCCCGCGCGTAGGCCGCGGGTGTATATGCGCCGCGCACCACGTACCCCGGATGGTACATCGGGTATAGCAGCCTACCGCCGCTATGAAGAACGGCGCAGTGGCGCGGTCTGAAAGGCGCTGCGCTCCCAGCGAGCCGGCGCCAGGCGACGGCGCCCAGGCAGACCACGACCTTCGGACGCACCAGGGCGAGCTCGGCTGCGAGATGGCCACTGCAGTTGGCGATCTCGCGCGCGCTTGGATTGCGGTTGCGGCCGCGGGCGTCGCGCGGGTTGCATCGAACCACGTTGGTGATGAAGAGGCGCCGCAGACCGGCGCGTGCGATCATCCGACGCAGCAATACTCCCGAACGATCGCCGCTGAACGGGATTCCGGTGCGGTCGGCGCCGAGACGGCCGGGCGCCAGCCCCACGAACGCAACCCTCGCCGGCGCCTCGCCCTGGCCCGGCACGACTTGCGAGCGGCATTTCACCAGTGCCGGGCAACGCACGCATAGGAGCATCGCGGCGCGCAATGCTCGCAGGCGGGCTGCTCTGCCGTGGCGCTTGACGGACGCCGCGCTCGTGCACGCCGCGGCACCCGAGGCGAGGGCGCTGCGCTCAACCATGTTTCGTCCGCGTATTGCCGGTAGGATTTATTTTGGGCGCGCGGCGGCGTTCAACGAAAAGCCGAGTGCGATAGCGCAGACCCTCGCGCTCCTCGCGCGGGCTTGCGCGAATCTCGTCCACCATCGCCGTCAGCTCGACGCACAGACGCTCGACGTCGATTCCGCCGCGAGTGGGCCGAAAATCCTCGATCGTGAGCAGCGCCTGCGAGAGCAGGTTGACCGCCGCCTGGCGTCCGCCGCGCTCGAAACGCAGATGGAGCGCCGCGGCGACCCGCCCGAGCGCTCGCGCCATGTCGCGCACGTCGGAGCCTGACGCGCCGAGGACGTGCTCGAAGCGTTCGGCGGCCGCGAAGTATTCGCCGCGATTGAAGGCCGCGATCGCCTGGTCGAATTCGTCGTCCATCGAGGTTCATTCGGGCGATCAGCGAGCCGCCTGGCAAAATATATTTGCGAAATATATTTTGCCGCCGCAAATCCCGTCGCGGGGCTTCGCCGGCGCCTCGTTCGGCCGCGAACGCAGGCCCCGCCGCGGCTACAGCAGTTCTTTTTCTTCGACCGCGCGGAATTCGGCCTCGCCGAGCGCTTCGGCCTTGCGCGCGCCGTGGCGCTCGTAGAGTTCGAAGAGGCTTGCCTTGTGCGGGCGCACGCGCCCGAGCGGGCACTTCTGCCAGTCCTCGAGCGATTCGTCGCAGTAGCCCATCCGGTTCTCGCCGCACTTGGGCTGCAGGAAGACCGCGATCTCGGGCAGCACGTGCTTTATCTCGGCCCGCATCATCGCCACCATCCGCCGGATTTCCCACTGCGCGCGCACGCACAGCCGGAGATCGCAGATGTGCAGCATCTCGGCGAAATTCACCATCACGTGAAAGTTGGTCGGCGCCGCGTTGGGCAGCACGAAACGCGCGTCCTCGGCGGGAATCCCGGCCTTGAGCGCGCGCGCGTAGAGCTCCGAGGTGCGAGCGAGCAGCCCGGCGAATTCCTCTTCCATGCCGGCCCGGCGCCATGAATCGGGCATCACGAAGGCCAGCCGGTCCTGCTTGAATTTCACGTAGCGCTGGCTCTGCTGCTCGAAGCTGATGCCGATGCGATGGCGGACGAACTGATGCGAGAGCGAACGCGACACGCCGGAAATCGCGAACCAGAACACGATCTGTTCGAGCGGTGAGGCGTGGCCGGTCTTGAGCCGCTCGCCGATGAACTCGCGAATCCGCTCGTGGCTGATTTTCTCGGTCTTGATCTTCTCCCAGACCTCGATCGGCGAGTCCGACGAGTAACAGGTGCGAAACGCGGCGTAGAGCTTTTCCAGGGGGTCGCTCGCGTAATCGATAAGTTTGACCTGCATCTCGGCCCGGCTGTTGCTCACATTCATCGCTGCGTCATCCTGCCCTCAACTCTATTTCACCCGCGCGCGGAACGTAATCGCCGGCGCATCGCGTTATCAACTCCATCAACAATGCGTGGGCCGCAGCCCATTGCGCCGCGATGCCGAGGCCTCTAGATTCCCGCTCATGACGCCGCCCGCCCCAGACTTCTACCTTCGCTTCCTGCGGCCGCTGCTCTTCCGGCTCGATCCCGAACGCGCCCATCGGCTGACCCTCGCGATGATGGGGCCGATCGCGATCCTGCGCAAACCGGCGCCGGACCCGCCGGCGCTCGCGACCTCGCCGTGGGGCATCCGGTTCTCCAATCCGGTTGGCCTTGCGGCCGGGATGGACAAGGACATCCGCGCAGTCGCCGGATGGCGCGCGCTGGGCTTCGGCTTTGCCGAACTCGGCACGGTGACGCCGCTTGCGCAACCGGGCAATCCGCGCCCGCGGCTGTGGCGCCTGTCCGAGCAGCGCGCGATGGTGAACCGGCTGGGCTTCCCCAGCGCCGGAATGGAAGCGGCGGCGAGGCGGCTCTCACGCCTCAAGCGGCGGGGATTGAAGATTCCGATCGGGCTGAATCTCGGCCCGAACAAGGACACGCCGACCGAGCGCGTGGCCGAAGATTACACGACGATGGTCACGCGGCTCGGCGCGATGGTCGATTTCATCGTGATCAACGTGAGCTCGCCGAACACGCCGGGCCTGCGCGACTGGCAATCGGCGGCGCGCCTGGCGCCCCTGATGCGCCCGATCCTGGCCGAGGCGATGAAACTCACGCCGCGCAGGCCCGTGCTGGTGAAAATCGCGCCCGATCTCAACCCGCCCGTGCTCGCCTCGGTATGCGAGGCGGTGTCGGTCAATGGCGCCGACGGCCTGGTGGCCTGCAACACGACGACGGCGCGTCAGGCGCTCGGCGTCTATACGGAATACGAAGGCGGCGTGAGCGGGGCGCCGCTCGCCAAGCGGGCGCTAGCGACGGTCGCGGAGATTCGCCGCCGCACCGCCGCAAAGATCCCGATAATTGGAGTCGGCGGAGTGTTCAGCGCCGAGGACGCCTATCGTCTCATTTGCGCGGGCGCGTGCCTGGTCGAGTTATACACGGCACTGATTTACGAAGGGCCCGAGCTGGTGGAGCGAATCAAGCAGGGGCTGGTCGGATTGCTGCAGCGCGACGGGCTGACTTCGATTGGCGACGCCGTCGGCGCGGCGGCGCCCGCCAGAGCGAGCGAGGGGTCCTGAGGCCGCCGGTGGCGCCCGCAAACGATAAGATACGCGAGGAGAAACGATGGCCACAGAGCACCAAACGCACAATGACATCCTCGTCGATGCGCGCTGGCTCAGCGCGCGCCGCGCGGACCAGGACGTGGTTCTGATCGATACGCGCCCGGCCGCCGATTTTCGCGCGGGTCATCTGAAGGGCGCACGGCACTTCGATCCGTTCCCGTTCCACTATTCGAATACCAGCGCGAGCGGGATGGGCGAGGTTCGCGGGCAACTCGAATGGATCTTCTCGGCGCTCGGCATCACCGGCGCCGAGACGCTGGTCTTTTACGAGAACGACTCCGGGATGCGCGCGACGCGGACGGCATGGCTCGCCGAGTACATGGGTCATCGCCGCGTGCGCATCCTCGACGGCGGGCTCAAGCTCGCGGGCGCGGAACTCACGACGGCCGTCGCGCCGGTTACGCCAGGCGCGTTCGTGGCGGCGCCGCGCGAGGAGATTTTCGCCTCGAGCGAATACCTGGTCGAGCGGCTGGGCCGCGCCGACGTGCGGATTTTCGACGTTCGCACCGACGAGGAATACTTCGGCGAGCGCGTGCGCGCGCGGCGCGGCGGCGCGTTGCCCGGCGCGGTGCATCTGGATTGGGTAAACAACGTGGCCGCGGACGGGAGATTCAAGCCGGCCGCGGAATTGCGCGCCGCCTTCGAAGGGTTGGGGCTGCGGCCCGACGCCGAAATCGTTGCCTATTGCCAGGGCGGCTACCGTTCGGCCAATGCCTACTACGCGCTCAGGCTCGCGGGCTTCGATCGCGTGCGCAACTACATCGGGTCATGGGGCGAATGGGGCAATCGCGAAGACCTGCCGATCGAGCATCCGCGGCGCAAATGAAACGCCCAGCGCGGGGGCGAACGTGGCTCGCCGAACGTAACCGCCCGGCGGCGGCCCATCGCGTTCGCGACGTCCTGTTGCTGAGCGCCTTTGAGCCGTTCGGCGGTGAGCGCACGAATCCTTCATGGGAAGTCGCGCAGATGCTCTACGGCCGCGAGATCGGCGGGCTCGTCGTCAAGGCGGTGCGGCTCCCGGTCAACACGCCGCGCGCGGTGCGCATGATCGCGGCCGAGATCCGCCGGCTTCGTCCGCGCGCCGTGCTCGGGCTGGGGCAGGCGGGCGGGCGCGCCGTGATCTCGCTCGAGAAAGTTGCGATCAACCTGGCCGAGCGCCGCGCCGGCCATGAGACCGACGGCGGACTCGCGGGCACGCCGGTCGTGCGTGGCGGCGCCGACGCGATCTTCGCGCGGCTGCCGCTGCGGACGATCCTGCGCGCGCTCGAGCGCCGCGGAATTCCCGCGGCGCTTTCGCTGAGCGCGGGCGCTTACGTTTGCAATGCGGTGATGTACGCGACGCTGCATGCGCTCCGCGCGCGGCCCGAGGTTCCGGCGGGCTTCATCCACCTGCCCTACACGGCGCGCCAGGCGGTGCGCCATCGCCAGGCCCCGAGCATGTCGATCGAGGTGATGGCGGCGGCGGTCGAGGCGGCGATGGCGGCACTCGCGCGCGCGCCAAAGGGGCTCGCGCGCGCGCCGCGCCGGCGCGGCTGAGGCTACGGGGCCGCGGGCGGGACGCGGCGCCAGCCGCGTTCGGCCCGCGGCCTGCGATCGTCCCCGGCGCGGCGCGGCGGCGTTAACGCCGCGCCGCACCGGAATTCACGCGGCTACTTTATTGCCACCGCGTTCGGCGGCGACGCGATACCGCCTTCCACGTTCAGCGGACACGACACCAGCATGAACTCGTACTGGCGGTCCTGATGGCAATCGGCGGCGAGATCGTCGAGCACGAACTGCTCGCCAAGCGGCAGACCGAGCAGCGACAGCGTGCGATAGTGAAGCGCGCCTTCGTTGCGGAAATCCCACGGCCACTGCTCGACGGCGGGACAATCGGTGCCGATCGCGGCGACCCGGTTGTCCCACATCCACGCCACCATCTCGCGCGTGTCCTCGATCCCGCAGGCCTTGAGCTTGTTTATCGGAGCCATCGCGGTTTTCTCGGCGGGGGTTGATTTGACGTACGCCTGCATCCATCCGGTGCGCAGCAGCAGCACGCTTGCGGGTTTGAGCGAGCCGCCCTGGGCCTTGAGCGCGTCCTGCAGATCCTGCAGCGAGTAGCGCTCGGGTTCGAGCGGCTTGACCGGCCGGCCCGCGTCGGCGCGGAACTTGAACAGGTCGATCAGATGACCCTTGCCGACGAACTTGTCGGCCCACTTGTGGATGCTGAGCCGGCCGGCCCTCACGTCGTCGGCGGTCTTGCCGTTGTAGAAGGCCTGATGCTTCAGGTTGCCGACGTGGCCAAGGCCGTCCCATTGCGCGCCTTCCTGGGTGTTGTAGTTGTCGAGCATGTCGTCGAAGCCGAGCAGGCCGTAGGACTCGAAGTCGGACAGGATGTGCTTGGCGGGCTTGCGCTCGAACAGCGGCGGGTTAGCGTAATTGACCCGCGTGTCGAGGCGGAAGACCTTGCCCTTCCTGATCATCCGGGCCGCTTCGATAACGCCCTCGGAGGTCAGGAAGTTCAGGCAGCCGAGGTCGTCTTCGTCGCCGAACACGCCCCAGTTGGAATCTGGCGGCGCGCCCTTTTTGACCGGCAGTTCGGAGAACCTGGGCAGTTTTGCAAAATCGACTTTGGCCATGACAGTCACCTTCCTTGCCTGCGCATGGCCGCGATGGCCGCGCAGTTGTGGGCGGGCGCCGGCCGATCAAGCGCCGCTTGCGGACGAACTCCCGGCAGGCCCGCGGATGGGCGATTCACGCCCGATCGTTCGTCCAACAGGCAAGCGTCTGTCAAGCCTTCGGCGAGCTTCGTTTATGTGGTGAGACTGCTGCCGCCCCGGGGCGAATTGGGCGCGCGCGCCGCGCGCAAATTCAGTCCTGGCGCAAGAGAGTCTTAAGTGAGTGGCAGCGCCTTGGCCGGCTGCGCGGCCGATTTCTGGCGCGCGCCGATCAGCAGGTCGCGCAGCTTGGCCGGGTTGACCGGCTTCTTGAACAGCGCGCCCTCAAGCCCCTTGAGCCGGCTGCGCATCAGGATGTGGTCGCGGTCGTAATTGTACGCAGTCATCAGGATGATCGGCAGGTGCGGCATCTCTTCCTTTACCCGCGTGTAGAACTCGTAGCCGTCCATCTCGGGCATCACGACGTCGGAGATGACCGCGTCGATGCGCACGTTGCGCAGGATGCCGAAGGCGGCGCTCGGCCGGATCGCGGTATAGACCTGGCAGCGCTCGGCGCGCAGCAGGTCGGCGAGCGAGCTCACGACCGCGAGATCGTCGTCGAGCACCAGCACGGCCATCCCGGCGAGCGGCCAGTCGCATCCGTTCTTCGACGCCTCGAGCGCGGCCGCGCGGTCTTCGGCCTCCGCGCCGCGCGGTGCGAGGTCGGCCATCTTCTTGCCCGCCAGATAGTCGCGGGTCTCGTAGATGCCCTGGCGGGTCATTTCGTCGAGCCGGCGCACGATGCCCTGGACGCGCCGGATGCCGCTGCGGATGGAGTCGAGCCGCTCGTGCTCGACCACCAGCTCGGCGTCCGACAGATGGGCCTCGACGCAGCGCGCCAGCAGGTCGAGATTGTTGGTGATGGCTTCGAGCGGATTGTAGATTTCGTGCGCGAGGCTGACTGCGATTTCACCGGCGGTGGCAAGCTGCTCGCGATGGCGCATCATGCGGATGTCGCGCGCGAAGCCGATCGAGCCGGCAGGCGTGACCCCGTCCTGCTCGTAGATGATCGAGCCGGAGATGGCGACCGGAATCAACTCGCCGTCCTTGCTGCGCAGCACGGTTTCGAAGTTTGAAATGCGCCCCGAATCGTCGCTCGCGGCGCGCATCGCCTTCATCACCCGGCGCGCCTCTTCAGGCGAAGGATAGATGGTGGTGACTTTCTGGCCGACGATTTCCTCGGCGGAAAAGCGCAGATTTTTGCGCGCTCCGTCGTTGTAAAAAATGATCGTTCCGTCGCGGTCCACCGCGACGATGATGTCGGGCGAGCTTTCGACCAGGCTCTGAAGATAATTGTGATCCAATGATGACAACATGTTCGGACTACGCGCAGGGTCAACACGCAGCCGCCACCAGGCGGCACGCCGGATAGCAGGTCTGATTTTTCATCTGCCAGGACATGAAGCGATTCTCCACGCGTACCGCCGTAGCGCCGGCGGTGCGCTCCTCTTCACTATTGAATATAACCTTGATTGATGACTTCAGGATTGGCTGCGCCCTGAACTCGTGCGAGGCCGGAAAACGTCTCCCTCTCCTGATCCATCGCTCCCGCCCCTCCGGAAGATACTCGCGCCATCGAACAAACCAAGGAGCCCTCACGTCCAACCCTCACGTCCGCGTCC
>DASXMQ010000058.1:0-3155 GCA_036495625.1 Binataceae bacterium (SeqCode)
GATCAGGGCATACTCCGTCATGGTCTGACCGCGGGCGCTGCCAATCACAGACTCACGGACCCGAACGAACAAGGTCGTCAGTGCTTCCATTTCCTTCTCCTTAGTTATGCTATCTTTAGACACCAATAAAACTACTTTGTCTGCTTAATATTGTCTAGACCTTCAGATCATTAAACTTGAGGCTTTGGTTTCTGCCGATGAGCTGTTCTTAGATGGTCAATTAACATGAAATAGCACTTATTGTCATCTATTTGCATCTTTGATCACGTTTTACATGGCACTTTAACGCTTCGATCCGTCTGTTAAGTTTCTCTATGAGCTCCAAAGTAGAGGTCCACGACATCTCCGGATTGGCGCAATAGAACGATTCGAGAAGAAGACCTTGGCTATAGTAGGATGGCGTCTGTGGCGCGAAACCTGGGACATCGTGCAGTCGTAATTGGTGGGAGCCTGGCGGGGTTGATGAGCGCGACCGTGCTGGCTGACCATTTCGACCGCGTCACCATCTTCGAGCGCGATGAACTTGAAGATCGGCCGGTGCTGCACAAGTCGATTCCGCAGGGCAATCACATCCACGCCTTGTTGCTCGCCGGGCAGAACGTGATGTCGTCGCTCTATCCCGGCTTTACCGACGAGCTGAAGCGACTGGGCGCGGTGCCTTTCAGGGCCGGGATTGACGTCGCCTTTTACGGTCCCGGCGGCAAGGCATACAACGGCACCGGATCGGTAAAGGAGCCTCGCGACCTCGGTTTCGAGGGCCACATCATGAGCCGGGGGCTGCTCGAATACCTCGTCCGGCGGCGGACGGTCGCGCTTTCGAACGTAAGGATGGAAGCGGACGCAGCGATCGAGGGGCTGATCCGCGATAACGGGCGCGTAAGCGGCGTTCGCCGCAAACGCGGTACCGCCCCGGAACCGATCGAAGCCGAATTGGTGCTCGACGCCAGCGGTCGCAGCTCTCACGCCGCGCGATGGCTGGTCGAGATGGGCGTGGCGGCGCCCGAAGAGACGACTATCGGCGTCGATTTCGCCTACACCAGCACCAAGTATCGCAAGCCCGACCACACAGTCGCCGCAGAGCCGTTGTTGCTTGTCGGCGGACCGCCGCCTCAATACACAAGGGCCGCGGGGCTCTTCGAGATCGAGAATCGCACCTGGCACGTCAGTCTGGCCGGCCGCTTCGGCGACTATCCTCCGACCGACGAGACAGGTTTTCTGGCCTTCGCGAAATCGCTACCCTCGCCGCGGCTTTACGATTTAATCAAGGATGCCGAACGGATCGCCGACATCGCGCATCATCGATTCCCGACCAGCGTCTGGCGCCACTATGAACGGCTGCAGGGTTTTCCATCCGGGTTTCTGATCCTCGGCGACGCGGTCTGCAGCTTCAATCCGGTGTACGGGCAGGGGATGAGTTCCGCGGCCCTCCAGGTGCAGGCGCTTCGCGAGGTGCTGCGCGAGCGCGCTGCCGATTCGCGCGGCCTCGAGGGGTTGTCCGCGGAATTTTTTCCGCAGGCGGCGCAGGCGGTCATCGCACCCTGGACTCTCGCCGCGAACTTTGACTTCGCGTATCCGCAGACTCGGGGCGAGCGTCCCCAGGGCATTGCCGAGGGCGCTGCCTACTTTGCCGCGCTGGACTCGCTCCAGGCCGAGGACATCGAGGTCCAGCGCCTGGTCACCGAAGTGTTTCAGCTGACCAAGCCGCTCTCGGCGCTGCGCGAGGAGCCTCTGCTCAGCCGGATCCTGGCGCGCCTGCAGCAAATGCGGCGCTCCGCCTGAAGCTCGAGCACGGCTGCTTCAGTTCGCGGCGTTCGCTCTCTCCTTTGGATTTGATTCGCCCGGATCCCTGCGCCTTCTGATCGGCGATGTAGCGCGGAACCGCTTTGATTCGTCCGTTTCCGGGATTGTCGCGGTCTGATAGTGCTCGCGGCTCCGAGCGGCGTAACTATCTGCCCGCCCACGGGAATGTCAGACCGTGGAGACGGCAACGAACGATCGGACCTTCGCCTCTGAAGAGGCGCTGACCGCGGCGCGGTTTTTAGGAGAGTTGCGAACTGCGCTTTGGAAGCGCGCCTGGGAAGCCGCCGGCGAATCGAACGGTCACCGGCGCGTTGCGCCGCCGGTGTCGGTTGCGGCAGGCGGTCCCGCGTGCTGTCCTTGTACGCGCGATGCGGATATGCGAGGCGTCGGACGTTTGTCCGACGAGGCCGGCGCCAACCACCGCCGCGCCGCCGCCGCGATGACCAATGGCAGCGCCGCGAGAATGAAAAAGGCTGACGACGCCCGGCGGCTCGAGCGCGCCCGGATGCGCGCGTATCTGATGGAGCGCCTGCAGCAGGGCGATCCGGACGCGTGCCGTCTTTTGCTTGACGACATCGGCCCGGCCGTGACCCGCTTTTTGCGCACGCGGGTCGCCGGCGATGAAGTCGAGGACGTTTACCAGGAAGTCTTCATGGCGCTGTTCCAGGCGCGCCACACCTACGAGCGCGGCCGTCCGCTCGAGCCATGGTTGTTCGCGATCGCCCGCAACATCGCCGCCGACCATTCGCGGCGGCGATGGGCGCGCGCCGGATGGGAGGAGCTGACGGCCGATCTGCCCGAGCGTGCCGAGGGCGATTCGCCTGCGCCGCCGCCCGATATCGAGGCGCTGCTGGCGAAGCTCCCGCCGGCGCAGCGCGAGGCGTTCGCGATGCTCAAGCTCGACGGGATGACGCTGGAGGTTGCGGCCGGCCGCGCCGGCGTCTCGGTCGGCGCGCTCAAGGTTCGCGCCCATCGCGCTTATAAGACGCTAAAAAAAATAATCGGCGGTGAGGGCGGCTAAAGTGGCTGAAACGCCGCAAATGTCTCATATGGAGCGGCATCGCCGGCTCGTCGAGTCGCTCGCCGCCGCCCTCGAGCCGGTGCGGCCGCTATGGCCCGTGCGCGTGCGTCTTGCGCTCTGGCTGCTGCTGGAGGCGATGGTGCTTGCGTGGGTCGTAATGCATACCGGCAACGACTTCATGCGCAAGCTCGGTCATCTCTACTATGCGCTCGAGGTGGCGTGTTTCGCGATCGCCGCCGCGCTCGCCGCGGCTCTGGCGCTCCGCGCGGCGATTCCGGGACGGAGCCGCGGCCCCGGCGGGCCTATAGCCGTGATTGTGCTCGCGATGATCGGC
>DASXMQ010000059.1:0-11476 GCA_036495625.1 Binataceae bacterium (SeqCode)
GAACGGTGCTGCCCAAGGCCGAGTACGGGATGGCCTACCGCTTTCTCGCGACCACCGCCTATCCGCGAATCAAGGAAATCGCCGAGCAGACGATCTCGAGCGGCCTCATCTATCTCAATTCTCACGCCGCCGATTTCAAGAATCCTGAGTTGCGCCCCTTCCTCGACAAATACCTGCGCGGTTCCAACGGCTACGACGCGCTCGAGCGGGTCAAGCTGCTGAAGGTGTTGTGGGACGCGATCGGCAGCGAATTCGGCGGACGCCACGAACTCTACGAGCGCAACTATGCGGGCAACTACGAGAACATAAGGCTGGAGAACCTGCCGATGGCGCTCGCCACCGGCCGCGCGGACGAATTGACGAGCTTCGTGGATAGGTGCATGGCCGAGTATGATCTGGACGGATGGAAAGCGCCCGACCTGATTAATCCCACCGACGTGAACGTGATCATGAAGAAGGCGACGCGTGGCTGAAATCGGCGAACGCGGCGCGGCCGCGAGATGGCGATGAAATATCACTCCGGGGAAATCGCGGTGCAGACGAAAGCCGGGGTTCGCCGCCAGGCCGACAGGCTGGCCGCAGGTATCCGCGGCGTCATCACGCCCGATCGCGCGGAATACGTCGGCGAGCAGCGCTTCGCCGTGCTTGGAACTGTCGATCGGCGCGGCTATGTGTGGGCCTCGGTCGTCACCGGCGAGGCGGGATTCATCCAGGCGCTCGACGAACGGACAATCCGGATCGCGGCCGCTCCCGCCGCCGGCGATCCTCTGCTGGAAGATCTCGCACAACCGGCGCACGCCGCGATGATCGTTCCCGATCTCGCCTTGCGGCGGCGACTCAGGCTCAACGGGACGGGCCGGATCGCGGGCGGCATCATCGAGATTCGGGCCGAACAGGTTTACGGCAACTGCCCGCATTACATCCAGTCCCGCGCGCCGGTCGGCAAGCGCCAATGGAAGATCGGCGGCGCGGGCGCCGCGCGCGCATCCGAGCTTTCAGCCGAACATCAGCGGCTGATCGCGTCCGCCGACACGCTTTTCATCGCGACCGATTATCCTGATACCGGCGCGCCGGAGTCCGGCGCCGACGTGTCGCATCGCGGTGGCAATCCGGGCTTCGTGCGCGTCGCGTCGAGCCGCCGCCTGGCGATTCCCGATTACGCGGGCAACAACATGTTCAACACGCTCGGCAATATCGCAGTAAACCCGCGCGTCGGGCTGCTGTTCATCGGCTTCGAGAGCGGGCGAACGCTTCAGCTAAGCGGCCGCGCGGTGATCGACTGGGATGCGGCGCGCGCGGCGACCATGGCCGGCGCGGCGCGGATCATCGATTTCGAGCTCGACGAGATCGTCGATAATCCTGAGGGCTTCCCGCTGCTCTACGAGTTCCACGAGCATTCGCATTTCAACCCATCGTAGTTCTTCGCAACCGGGCCGCTGAATGAAAAAGCGGCGGGACTTTCATCCCGCCGCTTTCAGTCACTCGCAGTTGCCGAGCGGCTACGCTACGAAGCGGAACCCGCCGTTGCGGCGCACGATGTGCCCCGAGGTCGGGCCGGCGAAATGCGTGCCGATTACGTGCACGGGCTGGTCGCAATAGCGCTCGACGAACGTCTTGCGCGTGTCGGACGCCATCGTGGGGTCGGTGTCGAACTCGCAAACCCATTCCGGATGAGCGACCTGGATCGGATGGTGGATCATGTCGCCGGTGATTACCGCGTTCTCACCGCGCGACGAAATCCGCACGCTGGTATGACCAGGAGTATGGCCGGGCGTGGATTCGAGCCAGACCTCGCCCGTCAGCTTGCGCTCCGGCTCGACCAGTTCGGCCAATCCGGCCTCGATCACCGGACGCACCGAGTCTTCGATCGGCTTCTGAAAGTCGACACTGCCTTCGTATTTCTTCCAGTGGTCCCACTCGCGATCGCGCATCATGTACTTGGCCTTGGGGAAGGTCGGCACCCAGTTCCCGTTGACCAGCATCGTGTTCCATCCGACGTGATCGAGATGAAGGTGCGTGCAGACGACGGTGTCGATCGATTCGCGCGAGACGCCCGCCTTCTGCATGTCGGAAAGGAACGGCGTATGCAGGTTATTGAAGTCCGCAAAGCCCGGACGCGGCTTGTCGTTGCCGACACAGGTGTCAACCAGGATGCGGCGCCCTTCGGACTCGACCAGCAGGGCGTGGATGCTAAGCAGGATTTTGTTGCTCTCGTCGAGGAAGGGGTTCAGCCACTCGCGCTCGTTCTTGAGCGCGTCCACGGTCGCGTTAGCCGTGATCATCGTACCAGGCCAGTGCGGTTCCTGCTCGCGCAGCAGGGTAATTTTTACGTCTCCGATATTCCAATGCATAGCGCAAACCTCCACGGTTGTTAGGGCGCTACCTTAACCCGACTCGCCCGACGGCGGCAATCGAAACCAGCAGCCGGGCTTCCGGCCCGGTCCGCGGCCCCCAAAACGCCCGCGCCTACCAGGAATCGATGTGCGGACGCTTCTTGCCGGTGCGCGGTCGCGACGGGGGCGCGGAACGCATGCCGGTCAAAATCCATCGGCGCGATTCGACCGGATCGATCACGTCGTCGAGCTCGAAATGCGAGGCGCTGTTGAGCGCCTTACCCTGCTGATACATCCGCGCCACCATCTCCTCGAAGAGCTTCTTGCGCGCGGCCGGATCGGCCACCGCCTCGAGTTCCTTGCGGTAGCCGAGCTTGGCCGCGCCCTCGAGGCCCATCCCCCCGAACTCACCCGTCGGCCACGCGACCGTAAAGATCGGCGTCTTGAAACTCCCGCCCGCCATCGCCTGCGCGCCCAATCCGTAGCCCTTGCGCAGCACGATGGTGAAGAAGGGCACGGTGATGTTTGCCCCGACGATGAACATCCGCGCGGCATGGCGCACCAGCGCGGTCTTTTCGATCTCCGGCCCCACCATGATGCCGGGCGTGTCGCACAGAAAGAGCAGCGGCAAATCGAAGGCGTCGCACAGCTGCATAAAGCGGGCGGCCTTGTCGGCGCCGTCGCTGTCGATCGCGCCGGCCAAGTGCGTCGGGTTGTTGGCGATCACGCCGAGCGGCCGGCCCTCGATCCGGACGAGCGCGGTTACCATCCCGAGCCCGAAGTGGCGGCGCAATTCGAGTACCGAGCCGGTGTCGGCAAGCGTCTCGATCACCGCGCGCACATCGTAGATGCGCAGCCGGTTCTCCGGGATGATCCCGCGCAGCAGGCGCTGGTCGGCGCATTCCCATCGGCCAAGCGGGCCCTGGAAATAGGAGAGATACTTCTTCGCGACGCGCACCGCCTCGGCCTCGTCGGCGACCGGCACATCGACGACGCCGTTGGGCACCTGCACGCTCATCGGCCCGATATCCTCGGGACGGAAGATGCCTAGACCGCCGCCCTCGACCATCGCCGGACCGCCCATCCCGATGTTCGAGTTGGCGGTGGCGATCACCACGTCGCAGCATCCGAGCAGCGCCGCGTTGCCCGCGAAGCATCGCCCCGAGTTGATCCCGACCATCGGCACGAGGCCGCTCAGCTTGCCCCAGTAATGAAACGCCATAACGTCGAGGCCCGAGAGCCAAAGCCCGTCGGTGTCGCCGGGACGCCCGCCGCCGCCTTCGGTGAACAGCACCACGGGCAAGCGCATCTCGGCGGCGATCTCGAACATGCGGTCCTTCTTGCGATGGTTCTGCTGGCCCTGGGTGCCGGCGAGGACAGTGTAGTCGTAGGACATCGCGATGCAGCGGGCGCGCGCGTCGTCGAAGAGGTCGCCGTTGACGCGGCCGATTCCGGCGACCAGGCCGTCGGCGGGCGTGTTTTTCATCAGGTCATCGAGCGCGCGCCGCCGCCGCTGCGCCGCGAGCACCAGCCCGCCGTACTCAACGAAGGTTCCCGGGTCGCAAAGGTCCGCGATATTCTCGCGCGCGGTGCGCTGCCCGGTTTTGCGCCGGCGCGCGACGGCCTCGGGCCGCCCGTTGTCCAGCCCCATCGCGTGGCGCTCGTACATCTCGGCCAGGTCCGGCCGGATACGGTCGAGGTCGATTTCTTCGGCCTCGGCTGCGGCCGCCGTCTCGACCTCGGCCTCTTCGATGAAGGCGAGCGGATGGCCCTCGAAGATCGCATCGCGCTCGCCGACCGCGATCTGCCGCACCACGCCGCTCACGTGCGCGTGGACGACGTGCTCCATCTTCATCGCTTCCATCACGAAGAGCTGCTGGCCCTTGCGCACCACGTCGCCCTCGCGCACGTCGATAGAGACGATCGTCCCCTGCATCGGCGCGGCGACCGCAACCGTGTTTTCCGGTCCGGCGATCTCGTGATGAACCGCGGCGTCGCTCTCGGCGATCGCGATGCTCGGCGCCGGCGCCGAATTGGCCATGCTCTTGCCGTGACTCAGCACGGCCAGCGGATCGATCGAATCGATCCTGGCCCCGGCAAGCGTCCTCGCACCGGGCGCGCGTTTGCCGCCTACGCGATGCGCCTTGGTTCCGGCGTTCGCGGCGGCGAAAAAGAGCTGACGATGGGTCGAATTCGCGGCGGCGACGAGCTCGGCGATATGCTCCTCGACGAAGCGGGTGTGGAGCCGATTGGCCGCGAAATCGGGATGCTCGAGCAGGGCCTGAAGAAATCCGGCGTTGGTCGCTACGCCCTCGATCCGGAATTCGCTTAGCGCGCGGCGCGCGCGCGTCACGGCGGCGGCGAAATCGGACGACGGCGAAGATGCGATCAGCTTCGCCAGCAGCGAGTCGAAGTTCGGATTGGTGGCGTAACCCGCATAGGCGAATGAATCCACGCGGACGCCCGGCCCCGAGGGCGGCTCGAACGCGATCAGCGTGCCGCCCGACGGCTTGGCATTGCCGTCGGCGCCCATCGATTCCATGTTGATGCGCGTCTGAATCGCGAAGCCGCGGGGTTTAGGGATGTCGGCCTGGCGCGCGCTAAGCTCCGCGAGTGTGCTGCCGGCCGTCAGTTGCAATTGCAGCTTGACCAGGTCGATGCCGGTGACCTCCTCGGTCACCGTATGCTCGACCTGGAGGCGCGGGTTGGCCTCGATGAACGCGAACTCTGCGTCGTCGTGCCGTGCGTCGGCGTCGAGCAGAAACTCGAACGTGCCGAGATTGTCGTAGCGGACCGCTTCGGCCATCCGCACGGCCGCCGCAGTCAGCCGGGCGCGCACGCGCTCCGGGAGATCGGGGCTGGGCGCGACCTCGATCAGCTTTTGATTGCGTCGCTGGATGGTGCACTCGCGCTCCCAGAGATGGGTGACGCTGCCCGAGCCGTCGCCCGCTATCTGGACCTCGAGATGGCGTGCACGGGGCATTAGCCTTTCGACATAAACGTCCGGGTTGCCGAAGGCCGCGCGCGCTTCGGACTGGCAACGCCGATACGCTTCGTCCAGCTCGTCGATCCGGCTCACCGCGCGCATCCCGCGCCCGCCCCCGCCGGCAACCGCCTTGACCATCATCGCGCTGCCCCGGCCGAGCGAGGCGAGAAATTCCCGCGTCTCGCTGAGACTCGTCGCGCCTGCGGTGCCCGCAAGCACTGGTACCCCGAGGCGCTCCGCTAGCGCCCGTGCGCGCACCTTGTCGCCGAACAACTCGAGCACCTGAGGCCGCGGTCCGACGAACTTGATTCCTTCTTCGGCAGCGCGGCGGGCGAAATGCGCGTTCTCGCTGAGGAAGCCGTAGCCGGGATGTACCGCGTCACATCCGGCCGCCTTGGCAACCGCGACTATTTGTTCGACGTCGAGATACGCGGCAGCGCCTTTGCCGGCAAGCGCGCGGACCTCGTCGGCCTTGCGGATATGGAGCGAGTGGGCGTCGTCCTCGGAAAAGACGGCCGTCGTGCGGATACCCATCTCGGCGGCCGCGCGCATGATGCGGATGGCTATTTCGCCGCGATTGGCGACAAGAAGACTTCGGGGAAGCATTTAGAAAATCGTGCAGCTCCTGTTGCGCTTGTCTTTTGGTTAAATCATCGAATCCTCGCGTGATCCAGTGGAGAAGCGGGAACGCTCCTTGTCGTCGAAAAGCCATTCGATAGACCGATATGGTAGGGTCAGCCACGGGAGGAAAACCCGATGGACGCTCGTTCACCCCTTCAGTATCTCGGCGGCAGCCTTCAGCAAGTCGCATTCGTGGTCAAAGACCTGGCCGCCGGGATGGAGTTTTTCAACCGCACGATGGGGATCCCGCGCTTCTACGTGATCGAGGACTTCGGACTGCACGCCCGCGACAAGACCTTCCGCGGGCGCTCGGCCGAACAGAATTTCAGACTCGCGCTCGCCTATTCCGGCGACACCCAAATCGAGCTCATCCAGCACCTCTCCGGCGACACCTGCTACAAGGAGCATCTGGAGCGCCGCGGCGAGGGCCTCCATCATCTCGGTTTCTTTCTCTACGATTCCGGGGAGTACCAGCGCGCCCTGGATTCGCTCGGCGCGGCCGGCTATGCGCCGCTGATGAGCGGGCGCTTCGGCACCACGCGCTACACCTACTTCGACACCGAAGCGGCGATCGGCTCGATAATGGAAATCGTGTTTCTTGATTCCGGCGGCAGGGATTTCATGGCGAAGATAAAGCGCGGCGATTTCTAGCACGAACCGCGATGGCGATCACGCGCATACTCGACGCTGCCGCGGCGCTCGCGCAGGGAACGACCACCAGCGCGAGGCTGGTGGATGAGGCGCTCGAGCGCGGCGGCGACTCGACCGGCGAGGGGGCGCACGTCTTCACCCGTCTCTACCGCGAGTCGGCGCGCGTCCAGGCCGCGGCGAGCGATGGTCTGCGCGGCCGGAATTGTCGCCTCGCCGCTCCACGGCATCCCCATTTCGATCAAGGATTTGTTCGACGTCGCCGGCGAAACCACGACCGCCGGTTCGCTGGTTCTCAAGGAGCGCGCGCCCGCGGCCCGCGACGCCGAGATCGTGCGCCGCCTGCGCGCGGCCGGCGCGGTCATCGTCGGCAAGACCAACATGACCGAGTTCGCCTACTCCGGCGTCGGGCTCAACCCGCACTATGGAACGCCGCGCAATTGCTGGGACCGCCCGGGCGCAAGGATTCCCGGCGGCTCCTCGTCGGGCGCGGCGATCTCGGTCACGGACGCGATGGCGACCGCGGCGATTGGGACCGATACCGGCGGCTCGGTGCGCATCCCGGCGGCCCTCAACGGTCTTGCGGGTTTCAAACCGACTCAGCGGCGCGTGCCGCTCGATGGCGCGTTTCCGCTCTCGAGCACCCTCGATTCGATCGGGCCGCTGGCCAACTCGCTTGCTTGCTGCGCGCTCGTCGACTCGGTGATCGCCGGCGATGAACCTGCGGTGCCGGCGCCGATTGCCTTGCGCGGCCTGCGCCTGGCCGTGCCGCAGCACTACGTCATCGACGGCCTCGAGCCTGCGGTCGCGCGATGCTTTGAGGACGCACTAGGGCGGCTCTCCGACGCCGGCGCGCTGATCGCCGATCTTCCGTTCGCGGAACTCGAGGAATTGCCGTCGATCAACGCGAAGGGCGGGTTCTCCGCGGCCGAATGTTACGCCAGGCTGCGCGAGGTTGTCGCGACTGACAGCGAAAGGATCGATCCGCGCGTACTCGCGCGGATCGATCGCGGCGCCGGGATGAGCGGCCCCGACTACGTCGACCTGATCGCCGCTCGCGCCGCGCTGATCGCGCGCGCCGCGGCGCTTACCGCGCCGTTCGACGCGCTCGCGATGCCCACGGTAGCGCTGACCGCTCCTCCTATCGCCGCGTTAGCCGACGACCGCGAATATGGGCGGGTCAACCTGGCGATCCTGCGCAATCCTTCGGTGGTCAACTTCCTCGACCGCTGCGCGCTTACGCTTCCGTGCCATCGGCCTGGCGAAGCACCCGTGGGCTTCAGCCTGATGGGCGAGCATCTGGGCGACCGTCGGCTTATCGCGATCGGCCTTGCCTGCGAAGCGGTTCTGCGCCGCGAATAGAGCGCGGCGATCCGCGACCGCGATCCGGCGCGATCGATCCGGCGCGATCAGCCCGGTGCAATCGGTCCGACGCGATCGGTTAATCAGCCGCCGGGACGGGCGGCCAGCACGGCCGGCCGCCAACTCTTGAGATCTTCCATCGCTTGTGCGGGCGGAGCGCCCCCGAGCGACATCCATCGCGAACGGTAAAATGCTGTCGCCGCGAGTTGTACTCGCAGATGGCTGCCTGCGCGACCCCCCGATACGCCGAGGACTTGCCATGGAAGAGTGATCTGTGCGGTTATCCGGGGCCGATCGCTTATCTGATACAGCGCCGTGGCCGAGGGCACCGGGGTGCAGGTCTCGTGATCGATGCGGCAGACCTCCACGCGCATCTCCTTACCCTTCCGCGGCCGGCCGCGGTCGGGCAAGGGCGTCATGGGTGGAACCACGAAAAACGCGAAACGCCGCGCGCCAGCGCCCGCATCCACGCCGAAGTCGATTCTGAAGGCCTCGCTGCGCGGAAAGTCTCCCTTGTATGCGAGCAGACTCCCATCGAAGTGCTCCATGCTGATAGTCGCTACATGCAAACCCGCTTCGCTCCATGCGAGAAAAAAATCGCCGAAGACTACCTCGGGCGCGGGCGCGGAAAACCCCTTCACCAGGGCGTCGTCCTTCGGCCACCGCGCGAGCGAGAATGCGGCCGGATCGAGTGGAGCCTCGGGAATCTCCATCGCCGAATCCTCCGCCTTCGGCGCGCGCGGCGGCGCCTTCGCATGTATTTCGGCGAGGCTCCGATTTGCCGCGGTCAGCGCAGACACCAGCTCCTGGTAAGGCCGGCCGTCGATGTCGAGCAGGCCGAAGTCGTAGTCCTCGTGGTCAAACCCGCGTCCGCCTTTCGGTTCGTCGTAGTACTGAAACCAGTGCAGGCCGACGACCGCGGGCTCGCGCGCGAAGTTGCACGCCGCCTTCGCCGCGCCGCGCGCGCGCTCGGCCTGCGTCTTCACGGTCATCAGGTAGCCATTGTTGGTATTTCCGGAACGGTTCTCGTCAGCCGCGAAATACCATTCGGAAACCAGCACTGGCTTGTTCCCGGTCAACTGGCGGAGCGCGTCGAAATAGTAATGCGCGATCCAGCCGTCCGGGCTGTCCACGTTGTAGTTGGTCGCGACGGCATCGACGAACGGCGTCATGGCGCCCACCGCGTCCGGATCGTAATAACCTGGAAGACGGTCGCTGAAAATTATAGCGTTGGGATCTGCCGCGCGCAGCGCTCGGCAGGTCAGTTGGTAGTAGCGGCGCGTCATCGCTCCAGTCCACTCGCGTATCATCCTGATCCCGTTTCCCCCGGGGCGCATTTGGGCGTGCGCGTCCGCGCCCCGAAGCAACTGGTCAAAAGAGGAAATCCCTCCCGCGACAACGAAGTCGGCGGTGAATCGGCCCCAGTCGCCGCCGTAATGACGCCGTATCAGATCAACCAGGGCCCGCTTGGTGTAATTCGACGGAGGCCGGGCGAGATAGTAAGTGAACAGCGCGCCATACCACCATCCAACTTCATTATCCAGGAAATACCCGATTCGATAGACGCTGGATTTATACGGAGCAACCGCCTTCCGCGTCTCGGCGAATATGAGCGCTTCGACCGATGGATCGAAAGGATCGTCCCACAGCAGCCGCGATCTCCAACCGAGGTCGAGATCGGGAATGCCCGGCAGCGGAACGTTGAGCGAGCTGAAGGCGCCGGCGGTATTGAAGCCCCAGAGGCCGATCTGTGCGGCCGCACGACGCGCCCATGCATCCGGCTCCCGAGAGGGGGGGAGCCAGGTATTGCGCTCGGTATCCCGGTTCAGCGACCGCGTTGCCGCCGTGGCAAGGGTGTTTACGCCGATGGAAAAGAAGCGCGCGCCGCAGGGATCCGCAAGCCACGACACTCCACCGGTGGTCTGAAACGTCCAGCGGTTGGGGGAACCCGGCCGCGGCGAGCAGGCCGCGCCAGCCAGTGGCGGGACCGCCCAAATAGCCAGTGCGGCAAGTGCGAGCCAGCGGATGAGGGCGCGGCGGATCGCCGAAGCACGATGGATGGCGTAAGTCGCGCGCAAAATCAGTTCCGAGGGAGTCGGCTCGCGAATGGCATCGATGAAATGCTACGGCTCGCGGGGATTTGGCCGGATCGGGTACGGATATCCGTTGGCCAGCTCCCTTTCCAGATCGGCATTCTGTCCGTAGATATCCTTGAAGAAACGGACTGAGCCATCCGGTTCGGCCTCGGCGGTCGAGTAGAGAATGAGTACCGGGATGGGCTTGTCGAGATTCACCTGGATTGTCTCATCTCCATTCATCGCCGCGGCAATCTTGTCTTCGGTCCACTCGTGCTTGTTTCGCAGTACCCACGCCGCCAGCCCCGCCGGATTCTGTACCCGGATGCATCCGTGGCTGAAGTCGCGCCGGGCCTTCAAAAACAACTCGGGCTCCGGTGTGCTGTGCAGGTAGACGTTATAATGGTTTGGGAAGATGAACTTGACCAACCCGAGCGCGTTCTTGGGTCCGGGCTTTTGCCGGATATTCAGCGAACCCGAGCGGAGCTCGCCGAGCGTTTCGTCGTCCACCGTGCCGTCCGTGACTACCGCGCCGCTGCTGGTAGTTACTTCGAATCCATGATCCGCCAGATAGTTGGGATCCTTGCGGATCTTCGGCACCAGCTCGGCGAACTGAATCGAAAGCGGGACATCCCAATATGGGCGGAAAATCACGTAGCGCATGTAATCCGCGAAGATGGGCGTCTGATGCCCGTATGCCTTGCCCACGATGACGCGCATCGTCAGAAACGGCGCGGGCTGCCGGCGCATCGTCCGCAACCTGAACTCGGGGAGATTGACGATGATCGGCGGCTGCGGAAAGCTCACCGGAATCCATCGATAGCGCTCAAGCGTGTACTGGAGCTCCTTGACCCGCTGGCTCAGCGGCACGTTCAGTTGCGCCGCGGTATCCTTGCCGAGCACACCGTCGGGCTGAAGGCCGTGGCGATGCTGGAAGTGCTTGACGCCGTCAACCACGGCACCCTGATAGACCGTGGCGTCGGCAGGCACGGCGGCGTCAGGCGCAAGATCGCCAAGCAGGCGCAGCCGCGCGGCGAGAGGTGCGACGCCCGAGTATTTGTCGCCCGGATGGACGGACTTGACCGGCAATGGTACGGGTGCGCCGTCGCCCTGGGCGGCCAGCTTCACGTACGCCGCGAGCGCGGTTTTTGCGCGGCCATAGCCGTAGTAGTGCGGCTCAAGGCTTGCGAGCGCGGCGTTGACGTCCGCGGACCGGATAATCTGGTTGCGCAACTCGCCAGCGAGATCGTACCTGCTGGACGCAACTTCGACTCCGAAATCGATGTGTTGAGGATTCACCCTTCCGTCGCGGAGCGCCGAGAGATAGCGCGCAGCGCAAACCGTAAGCGCGAGATCAAAACGCACCGGATCGGGAGACGGCGCGGAGAGCGCGGCCACGCGGCCGTCCCATCGCGAGGCGTCGTAGTCCTCGGGATCGAGGCCGCTTTGCG
>DASXMQ010000060.1:0-27801 GCA_036495625.1 Binataceae bacterium (SeqCode)
AAGAAGATGGCGCTCGAGCTGTTCAAGCCGTTCATCTATTCCAAGCTCGAGGAGAAGGGCTACGTCACGACCATCAAGAGCGCCAAGAAGATGGTCGAGAAGGAAGGCAAGGACGTCTGGGACATCCTCGATGACGTCATCCGCGAGCATCCGGTGCTGCTCAACCGCGCCCCGACGCTCCATCGGCTCGGCATCCAGGCCTTCGAGCCGACTCTGATCGAAGGCAAGGCGATCCAGTTGCATCCGCTCGTCTGCGCCGCTTTCAATGCGGATTTCGACGGCGACCAGATGGCCGTGCACGTGCCGCTCTCGATCGAGGCGCAGGTCGAGTCGCGCGCGCTGATGATGTCGACCAACAACATCCTGTCGCCCGCCAGCGGCAAGCCGATCATCGTGCCGACCCAGGACATGGTGCTCGGGCTCTACTACATGACGCGCGAGCGGCCGCTCGCGCGCGGCGAGGGCAAGCGCTTCGCGAGCCCGGCCGAGGTTCGCATCGCTTACGACCACGACGAAGTCGACCTCCACGCGCGCATCACGGTGCGGATGCCGGTGGTGCGGATGATGGCGGCGCAGCCGCTGGACGAAGAGGACGAGCATCGGCGCGGCGCGGGGCCCTCGATCGGGCATTCGTCGGACGCGGCCAACTATGAGCGGGTCGAGACCACGGTCGGCCGCGTGTTGCTCTACGAGATCGTGCCGCCGGTGGTGCCGTTCTCCGAAGTCAACAAGACGATGAAGAAGCGGGAGCTCGGCAACCTGATCGACCTGACCTACCGCCGGGCCGGCAACAAGGCGACCGTCATCTTCGCCGACCGCTTGAAGGACGTCGGCTTCGATTTCGCAACCCGCGCCGGGATTTCGATTTCGATCAAGGACATGACGATCCCGGCCAAGAAGGCCGAGCTCCTGGACAAGGCGCAGAAAGACGTAAGCGAGATCCAGAAGCAATACAACAACGGCGTCATCACCGATGGCGAGCGCTACAACAAGGTTGTCGATATCTGGGCCGAGGTGCAGGACGAGATTGGCTCGGCCGTGCTCAAGGGGCTGTCGACGGAGGTGTTCCGCGGCAAGGATCGCGAGGGCAAGGAAAAGGAGGAGCGCGGGCCGTCGTTCAACCCGATCTTCATCATGGCCGATTCGGGTGCGCGCGGTTCCGAGCAGCAGATTCGCCAGCTCGCCGGGTTGCGCGGCCTGATGGCCAAGCCGTCGGGCGAGATCATCGAAACTCCGATCACGGCCAACTTCCGCGAAGGCCTGACCGTGCTGCAGTACTTCATCTCGACCCACGGCGCGCGCAAGGGTCTCGCCGACACGGCGCTCAAGACCGCCAACTCGGGCTATCTGACGCGCCGCCTGGTCGACGTCGCCCAGGATTCGATCATCACCGAGGACGATTGCGGCACGCTCGACGGAATCGAGATGACGCCGCTGGTCGAAGGCGGCGAGGTTATCGAGGGGCTTGGCGACCGGGTGCTCGGACGGGTGGCGCTGGAGGAAATCCACGACCCGTTCACCAACACCGTGCTGGTGCGGGCCAACGAAATGATCGACGAGGACAGGGTGGCCGCGATCGAGGAGGCCGGTCTTGAGCGGGTCAAAATTCGCTCGGTGCTGACCTGCCAATCGCGCCAGGGCGTCTGCGTCAAGTGCTACGGGCGCGACCTCGGCCGCGGACATCAGGTCAACATGGGCGAGGCGATCGGAATCATGGCCGCGCAGTCGATCGGCGAGCCGGGTACGCAGCTGACGATGCGCACGTTTCATATCGGCGGCACCGCCAGCCGGCGCGCCGAACAGACCACGCTGGAGGCGCGCAACGAAGGCATCGTGCGCCTGCACAACGTCAAGACCGTGCCGAGCCGCGACGGCAGCCTGATCGTGATGTCGCGCCACGGCGAGGTTGCGATCGTCACCCAGGTCACGGCGGGCGACTCGAACGCCGTGCGCGAGCGCGAACGCGAGCGCTACCCGCTGGTTTACGGGGCCAAGCTGCGCAAGGCCGACGGCGAACGGGTCAAGGGCAGCGAGCTCATCGCGGAGTGGGATCCGTACACCACGCCGATCATCACCGAGGTCGAGGGCACGATTAAGTACGGCGACATCATCGAGGGCAAGACGATGGAGGAGCGGGTGGACGAGCGCACCGGCGCGCGCTCCAACGTCATCGTCGAAGCAGCCAAGGACCTCGACGTGCGCCCGCGCATCTCGATCAAGGACGAGAGCGGCAAGACTTCGCGGCTTCCGGCGAGCGAGCAGTTCGCGCGCTACTATCTGCCGGTCGGCTCCTACATCAACGTCGCCGAAGGCACGGTGGTGCACGCAGGCGACGTGATCGCGAAGATCCCGCGGGAGACGACCAAGACCAAGGACATCACCGGCGGATTGCCGCGCGTCGCCGAACTGTTCGAGGCGCGCAAGCCCAAGGAGTTCGCAGTCATCTCGGAAATCGACGGCCAGGTCTCCTTCGGCAAGGACACCAAGGGCAAGCGCAAGGTCGTGGTCACGCCCGAAGTCGGCGAGCCGCGCGAATATCTGATCGCCAAGGGCAAGCACATCGGCGTGCACGAGGGCGACATAGTCCGCGCCGGCGAGCCGCTGATGGAAGGGTCGTCCAATCCGCACGACATCCTGACCATCCTCGGCGAGAAGGCGCTCGCCAAGTACCTGGTCGATGAAATCCAGGAGATTTACCGGCTCCAGGGCGTGCGCATCAACGACAAGCATATCGAGGTCATCGTGCGCCAGATGCTCCGCCGGGTGCGAATCAAGGAGGTCGGCGACACCGACTTCCTCGTCGGCGACCAGACCGAGAAGTGGCGCTTCGACGAGGAGAACGCGCGCGTCCTGATCAAGGGCGGCGAGCCGGCGATCGCCGAGCCGCTGCTTTTGGGCATCACCAAGGCGTCGCTCTCGACCGAAAGCTTCATCTCGGCGGCGTCGTTCCAGGAGACCACGCGGGTGCTGACCGAGGCGGCGATCAATGGCAAGGTTGATCGGCTCGTCGGGCTCAAAGAGAACGTCATTATGGGCCGGCTTATCCCGGCCGGGACAGGCTTGCCGACTTACAACCGGGTCGAAGTCGTGGCCGAGGCGCTACCGCCCGGAGAAGAGGCGGAAAAGGCCGAGTTGGTGGAGGCTACCGCGGCGGCCGGAGATTGACAGCACGGTCCGGATGATTTAAATAAATGTGTTCACCCCAAGGGCGAGTCCGCCCTTGGGGGGTTTGTTTGAAGAGCGATTGCCCGTCTGTTTGGGCGGGGTGGGCCGGCGCGGCGAGACGCTCCGGACCGGGTTTTTCCGCAGAATTCATGCGAGCCGGGGGGTGAGGGACGCCGCCCGGCATGAGCGCAGTCCCGAGAGACGACGTGCCGACCATCAACCAGCTTATTCGCCAGGCGCGGATCAAGAAGCGCTACAAGATGAGCGCGCCGGCTCTGCAGGGCTCGCCGCAAAAGCGCGGCGTGTGCACGCAGGTCAAGACCACGACGCCCAAGAAGCCCAACTCGGCGCTGCGCAAGGTTGCGCGCGTGCGACTCTCCAACGGCTATGAGGTCAACACCTACATCCCGGGAGTCGGGCACAATCTGCAGGAGCACTCGGTGGTGCTGATCCGCGGCGGCCGCGTCAAGGATCTGCCCGGGGTGCGATATCACGTAATCCGCGGCACGCTGGATTCGATCGGCGTGCAGGAGCGGCGCAAGGGCCGCTCTAAATACGGCTCGAAAAAGCCGAAATAGTACAAAGCCATGTCACGCAAGGGTCAGGCCCGCGTCCGGGAAGTAACCCCGGACCCAAAGTTCCACGACCGCACGCTCGCCAAGTTCGTGAACGTGGTGATGGTGCAGGGAAAGAAGTCGCTCGCCGAGCAGATCCTCTATCGCGCGCTCGACGCGATTGCCGAGCGCTCCAAGGAGGACGGGCTCGTGGTCTTCAAGCGCGCGCTCGACAACATCCGGCCGGCGGTCGAGGTGCGATCGCGGCGGGTGGGCGGCGCCAACTACCAGGTGCCGGTCGAAGTGCGGCCGGTCAGGCGCAATTCGCTCGCGATGCGCTGGCTGGTGACGGCGGCGCGCGCGCGCGGCGAGAAGTCGATGGAAGAGCGGCTGGCGGTCGAGATTCTGGAAGCGGCGGGCAATCGCGGCGGCGCGGTCAAGAAGCGCGAAGATACGCATCGGATGGCCGAGGCCAACAAGGCCTTCGCCCATTATCGCTGGTAGGCGCCGGACGGCGGAGCGCAAGGCCGGACGCGGCGGCGTCAGTAGCAGCGGAAGCGGCAAGAAGTAGCAGTAGTAAAATGGCGCGTGAAACTCCCATAGAAGACGTGCGCAATATCGGCATCATGGCGCACATCGACGCCGGCAAGACCACCACGACCGAGCGGGTCCTGTACTACACCGGAATCAACTACAAGATCGGTGAAGTGCACGAAGGCACGGCCACGATGGACTGGATGGTGCAGGAGCAGGAGCGCGGCATCACTATCACTTCGGCGGCGACCACCTGCTTCTGGCGGGAGCACCGGATCAACATTATCGACACGCCCGGCCACGTCGATTTCACGATCGAAGTCGAGCGCAGCCTGCGCGTGCTCGACGGCGCGGTGGCCGTGTTCTGCGCGGTCGGCGGAGTCGAGCCGCAATCCGAGACGGTGTGGCGCCAGGCCGACAAATATCGCGTGCCGCGCATCGCGTTCATCAACAAGATGGACCGCATCGGCGCCGACTTCGAGCGCGTGGTCGGCGAGATTCGCGACAAACTCAAGGCCAAGCCGCTGGTGCTCCAGTTGCCGATCGGCGCCGAGGACAAGTTCACCGGCGTCGTCGATCTGATCGAGCAGCGCGCGCTGGTCTGGGACGAGGATCGCCTCGGCGCCAACTACCGGGTCGAGGAGATTCCGGCCGACCTCAGGGAGACCGCGCGCGGCTGGCGCGAGAAGATGATCGAAACGCTCGCCGACCACGACGAACAGATCATGGAGATGTTCCTCGAGGGCAAGGAAGAGCCGTCGGCGGAGCAGCTGCGCAAGGCGGTCCGCGTCGCCACGCTCAACATCGAAGCGATCCCGGTGCTGATGGGCTCGGCCTTCCGCAACAAGGGCGTGCAGCCGATGCTCGACGCGGTGGTGGACTATCTGCCCTCGCCGCTCGATGTGCCGCCGGTGATGGGCAAGGTCGGCGACAAGATGGAAGAGCGCTGGCCGCGCGACGACGCGCCGTTCAGCGCGCTCGCATTCAAGATCATGACCGACCCGTACGTCGGTACGCTGACCTTTTTGCGCGTGTACTCGGGGCGGCTGGAGAGCGGATCGTCGGTGCTCAACTCGACCAAGCTCAAGCGCGAGCGGATCGGACGGCTGGTCAAGATGCACGCCAACAAGCGCGAGGAGATCTCCGAGGTTTTCGCCGGCGACATCTGCGCCGTGGGCCTGCGCGACACCACCACCGGCGACACGCTTTGCGACCCGGCGCATCCGATCGTGCTCGAGTCGATCGAATTTCCCGATCCGGTCATCCAGATCGCGATCGAGCCCAAGACCAAGGCCGACCAGGATCGCCTGGGCGAGTCGCTCTCCAAGCTCGCGCGCGAGGATCCGTCCTTCCGCGTGAGCGTCAACCGCGAGACCAGCCAGACGCTGATCGCCGGGATGGGCGAGCTGCACCTCGAGATCATCGTCGACCGCCTGCTGCGAGAGTTCAAGGTCGACGCCAACGTGGGCAAGCCGCAGGTCGCCTACCGCGAAACCATCCGCAAGCCCGCCGAGGCCGAAGGCCGTTTCGTGCGCCAGAGCGGCGGCCACGGGCAGTTCGGCGTGGTCGATCTGCGGATCGAGCCGCTCGAGAAGGGCGGCGGCTTCGAGTTCGTCGATTCGACCAAGGGCGGCTCGATCCCGCGCAACTTCATCCCGTCGGTCGAAGACGGCGTGAAGGAGGCGATGGAGACCGGGGTGCTGGCGGGCTATCCGATGGTTGACGTGCGAGTGCTGCTGCTCGACGGCAAGTACCACGAGGTCGATTCCTCGGAACTTGCGTTCAAGATCGCGGCCTCGATGGGCTTTCGCGAGGCGGCCGGCAGGGCCGACCCGGTGCTGCTCGAGCCGGTGATGGAAGTCGAAGTGGTGATGCCGCAGGAATTCATGGGCGAGGTCATCGGCGACCTCAACGGACGCCGCGGCAAGATTCTCAACATGGAGAACCGCGCCGGCGCCCAGGTGGTCGAAGCCCGCGTGCCGCTCGCCACGATGTTCGGTTACGCGACCCGCCTGCGCTCGATGACGCAGGGGCGGGCGACCTACACGATGCAGTTCGGCGCCTACGAACCGGTGCCGCAGAACATATATGCGGAGTTGATGGAGCGCGGCGGCGAGAACGGCGAGCGCGCTCGGGTCTGAGCGGATAGGCAGCAAGGGAGGGTCACACCGGAGGACGAATCATGGGCAAGGCTAAATTTGAACGTAACAAGCCGCACGCGAACGTGGGCACCATCGGCCATATCGACCACGGCAAGACAACGCTAACCGCGGCGATCACCAAGGTGCTCTCCGCGAAGAAGCTTGCCCAGTTCATCGCATTTGATCAGATCGACAAGGCGCCCGAGGAGCGCGAGCGCGGCATTACGATCGCGATCGCGCACGTCGAGTACGAGACGGTGAACCGTCACTACGCGCACGTCGATTGTCCGGGCCACGCCGACTACATCAAGAACATGATCACCGGCGCGGCGCAGATGGACGGCGCGATCCTGGTGGTCGGCGCCAACGACGGGCCGATGCCGCAGACGCGCGAACATATCCTGCTCGCGCGCCAGGTCGGCGTGCCTTCGATCGTGGTCTTCATGAACAAGGTCGACATGGTCGACGACCCCGAGCTGCTCGACCTGGTCGAGCTCGAAGTGCGCGACCTGCTGAAAAAGTACGAATTCCCGGGCGACGATATTCCGGTCATCCGCGGGAGCGCCCTTAAGGCGCTCAACTGCGGCTGCGGCAAGGACGACTGCGCCAATTGTAAGCCGATCCTCGACTTGATGGCGGCGGTGGACAGCTACATTCCGCAGCCCAAGCGCGAAATCGACAAGCCCTTCCTGATGCCGGTCGAGGACGTGTTCTCGATCTCGGGCCGCGGCACCGTGGTCACCGGACGCGTCGAGCGCGGCAAGATCAAGGTCGGCGAGGAAGTGGAAATCGTCGGCTTCCGCGACACCAGCAAGACCGTGGTCACCGGGGTCGAGATGTTCCGCAAGATCCTTGACGAATGCCAGGCTGGCGACAATATCGGCGTGCTCCTGCGCGGCACCAAGCGCGAGGACATCGAGCGCGGGCAGGTGTTGGCCAAGCCGGGGAGCATCACCCCGCACACCAACTTCGAGGCCGAGGCCTACATCCTTACCAAGGAAGAGGGCGGACGGCATACGCCGTTCTTCACCAGCTACCGGCCGCAGTTCTATTTCCGCACCACCGACGTCACGGGCGTGCTCAATCTGCCCGAGGGGACGGAGATGGTGATGCCCGGCGATAACATCAAGATCACGGGCGAACTGATTACGCCGGTCGCGATGGACGAAGGGCTGCGTTTCGCCGTCCGCGAAGGCGGCCGCACCGTCGGCGCGGGCGTGGTTTCCAAGGTTCTTAAGTAGAGGAAGTTCTTAAACAAGAGAAAGTTCTGAAGCAGGGGCTCTTGAAGCGGAGAGCGCAAGGGCGATGAGACGGGGATTTGGAGCGTGCGAGTGCCGGTAAGAGCGGCTCTTGGGAATCTGGCTTAGAGGATGAACGAAAAGATCCGCATACGTCTTAAGGCGTACGACTACCGGCTGCTCGACCAGTCGGTGCGCGAGATCGTGGACACGATCCGGCGCACCGGCGGGCGCGTGGCGGGACCGATCCCGCTGCCCACGCGGATCGAGCGCTTTACCGTCAACCGCTCGCCGCACGTGGACAAGAAGTCGCGCGAGCACTTCGAGATTCGCACGCACAAGCGACTGCTCGACGTGCTTGAACCGACCCAGCAAACCATCGACGCGCTCGGCAAGCTCGACCTTGCCGCGGGCGTTGACGTGGAGATCAAGCTCGAGTAGCGCGCCATGCTGAGCGGACTCATCGGAAAGAAACTGGGCATGACCCAGGTGACCGACGCCACCGGCAAGGTGCGGGCGGCGACGGTTATCCAGCTCGGCCCCTGCGCCGTGACGCAGATCAAGAGCGCGGCGACCGACGGCTATGACGCCGTGCAGGTAAGCTTCGGGCGCCGGCGCATTTCGCGCGTGAGCGGACCTCTGCGCGGCCATTACGCCAAGGCCGAGGTCGCGCCCGGAGTGAAGCTCGGCGAGTTCGCGCGCCGCGGCGAGGGCGAAATCAAGCCCGGGCAGAACATCGCGGCGCCCGACGTTTTCAAGGCCGGCGATCGGGTTGACGTTTCGGGGACCTCCAAAGGACGCGGCTACGCGGGCGTTATCCGGCGCCATCACTTCGCCGGGTTTCCCGGATCGCGCGGCACGCACGAGTATTTTCGCCACGGCGGCTCGATCGGCAATCGTTCTTATCCCGGCCGCGTGCGCAAGGGGATGAGGATGGCGGGCCAGCTGGGCAACGAAGGCGCGACCGTGCTGAATCTGCGGGTGCTCGAAATTCTGCCCGACGACAACGCGATCCTGGTGTCGGGCGCAGTGCCGGGCGCCGATGGCACGCTGGTCGTGGTGTATCACTCGGCCAAGGAACGCGTGCGGCAGGCGGAGGCGGCCAGTGGCTGAACGCAAGTATCGCGAGGCCGCAGCCAGGCCGCCCGAGGCGGTAAAGGTGCCGCTCTATTCGGCGGCGCGCGAGCGCGTCGGCGAAATCGAGGTCGCGGGCGCGGTTTTCGGACGCGTCGGCCACAAGTCGCTCCTGTACGAGGCTGTCAAAATGCAGATGGCCAACCGGCGCGCGGGAACGGCTTCGACCAAGACGCGCGGATTCATCTCGGGCGGCGGCAAGAAGCCGTGGCGGCAGAAGGGCACCGGACGCGCGCGTGCCGGCTCGATTCGCTCGCCGCTCTGGCGCCACGGCGGCACGATCTTCGGGCCGCAGCCGCGCGACTATTCGTACAAGATGCCGCGGCAGGCGTGGCGGCGCGCGCTTTGTCTGGCGCTTTCGGAACGCGCGGCCAAGGGCAAGCTGGTGGTCGCCCAGTCGCTCGAATTGGCCGAGCCCAAGACCAAGGCGGCCAAGGCGATGCTCGACGCGCTCGGGCTCAAGCACGCGCTTATCCTGATCGGCGAAGGCGAAGAGACTTTTTTGCGCGCCGCACGCAACCTCGCCGCGCACAAGGTGCTGCATCTGGCGGGGCTCAATGTTTACGACCTGCTCAATTACGACGAAGTGCTGATGAGCGAGCCGGTCGCGCGCGCGGTCGAGGCGCGGCTTGGAGGAGCGGCGCGATGAGCACGGAGAGCCTGATTCTCGCCCCGCTCATCACCGAAAAGGGCACGGCGGTTAACGAGCAGGGCAATCAGGTCGTGTTCCGGGTGCGTCCGGATGCGAGCAAGGACGCCGTTCGCGAAGTGGTCGAGCGCATGTTCAAGGTGACTGTGCTCAAGGTGCGGACGCTCAGGATGCTCGGCAAGAAGAGCCGTCGCGGCCGGATCGTGGGCGCGCGCGCGGACTGGAAGAAGGCTTACGTGACGCTCAAGGAAGGCGACAAGATCGAGTTTTTCGAAGGCGTCTAGGATTTTGCGCGTTTTTCGATCGGCTTTGACGATCGGTTTTTCGGCGATTCGATCGGACGGATGCGGTTGATTTGGTAATCGGGTGATTTTGCGATGGCGGTAATACAGCTCAATCCGAGGACGCCCGGGCAGCGCTTCATGCAGCTCGCGGACTTCTCCGATCTTGCCGCCAAGGCCCCCGAGAAGCGTCTGCTCGCGCCGCTCAAACATTCGGGCGGCCGCAACAATCGCGGGCGGATGACTTCGCGCCATCGCGGCGGCGGCCACAAGCGCCGTCTGCGGATTATCGATTTCAAACGCGACCGCGATGGCGTCGCGGCGACCGTCGCGGCACTCGAATACGATCCCAACCGCTCGGCCAATATCGCCCTGCTGCACTATGCCGACGGCGACAAGCGCTACATCCTGGCGCCCCAAGGGCTCAAGCCGGGCGACAAGGTCGAGTCCGGGCCGCAGGCCGACATTAAGCCGGGCAATGCGCTCGCGCTCAAGAACATCCCGCTCGGCACGCTGGTGCATGGGATCGAGCTCAAGCCCGGCGCGGGCGCGCAGATGGTGCGCGGCGCGGGAGGCGCGGCGCAGTTGATGGCCAAGGAAGGCAAGTTCGCGTTGCTCAAGCTGCCCTCGGGCGAGCAGCGGATGGTGCTGGCCGAGTGCCGCGCGACCATAGGCCAGGTCGGCAACCTGGACCATGAAAATATTTCGATCGGCAAGGCCGGCCGCAGCCGTCATCTGGGCAAACGCCCGCACGTGCGCGGGATGGCGATGAATCCGGTCGATCATCCGCACGGCGGCGGCGAGGGGCGGTCGAAGGGCAATCACCCGCAGTCGCCGTGGGGACAGCCGGCCAAGGGTTACAAGACGCGCGGCAAGAAGCCGTCGGATCATTACATCGTGAGCCGCCGGCCCAAGGGCAAGCGCTAGGCGGAAGCTTACAAATGAGATCGCTTAAAAAAGGTCCGTTCATCGACGGCCATCTCGAACGCAAGGTCGCGTCCGCGCTGGCCGCGAGCGACAAGCGGATTATCCGCACCTGGTCGCGCCGCTCGATGATCGTGCCGGACATGGTGGGGCTGACCTTCGCGGTGCATAACGGCCACAAGTTCATCCCGGTGTACTGCACCGAAAACATGGTCGGTCATAAGCTCGGCGAGTTTTCTCCCACCCGCACCTTCCACGGCCATGCGGGCGACCGCAAGGGCGAGGTCAAGAGCGCGGGCGCGAGCGCCCCGGCTGCTGCGCCGTCGGCGGCGAAGCCGGCGGCGACGGGAGGTTGAGAGGCTCCGCGATGGAATCGGTGGCCAGAACCCGCCACGTACGCATCTCGCCGCAGAAGCTTCGGCTCGTGTGCGAGCTTATCGTGGGCAAGAAGATCGATCTCGCGCTTTCGGTGCTCGAGTTTACGCCCAAGCGCGGCGCCAAGGTCGTGTCCAAGACCCTGCTCGCGGCTGTGGCCAACGCCCGCGACCAGCAGAACGTCGATGAGGACCGGCTATACGTCAAACGCGCGACGGCCGACACGGGCCCGACCTGGAAGCGTTCGATCGCGCGCGCGCATATGCATTCAACGCCGATCCTCAAGCGCAGCAGTCATCTGACAGTGGTGATTGACGAAAGCGCCTCATAGGGAGCCATGGGACAGAAATCGCATCCGCGCGGGCTTCGGCTCGGAATTATCGAAGGCTGGGATTCCAAGTGGTACGCCTCGCACAACTACGCCGCGCTGCTGCACGAGGATCTGAAGCTGCGCGATTTCATCAAGCGCCGCCTCTACCACGCCGGCATCTCGCGGATCGAAATCGAGCGCATGGCGAACAAGGCCAAGATCAACATTCATACAGCGCGCCCCGGAATCGTGATCGGCAAGAAGGGCGCAGAGATCGACAAGCTCAAGGGCGACATCCAGAAGCTGATCAAGGGCAAGGAGGCGTTCATCAATATCCATGAAGTGCGCCGCCCCGATCTCGATCCGCAGCTGGTGGCCGAAAATATCGCGCTGCAGCTCGAGCGGCGCGTGGCGTTTCGCCGCGCGATGAAAGAGGCCGTGCTGCGCGCGATGCGGATGGGCGCGCAGGGCGTCAAGGTGCACGTCGCGGGACGCCTGGGCGGCGCGGAGATCGCGCGCGTGGAGTGGTATCGCGAAGGACGCGTGCCGCTGCAAACGCTGCGCGCGGACGTGGCCTACGGCTTTGCCGAGGCGCGCACCACTTACGGCCAGATCGGGGTCAAGGTTTGGATTTTCCGCGGCGAGGTCCTGACCCGCAAGGAAGAGGATCTCAGACGTTCGGGCATGAGCGCAGCCCATCAGCAGTGACGGAGCGGCCGGCGCAAGGCGCGTGTTAGCGGGATTGCATAATGCTTCAGCCCAAGAAAGTTAAGCATCGCAAGATTCAGAAGGGCCGGGTGCGCGGCGCGGAGTCGCGCGGCCTCGAACTCGCCTTCGGCGACTACGGGCTCAAGAGCGTCGAGACCGCCCGCGTCGATGCCCGCGCGCTCGAGGCCGCGCGTATCGCGCTTACCCGCCATATCAAGCGCGGCGGGCGCGTGTGGATTCGGGTTTTTCCCGACAAGCCGTTCACCAAGAAGCCGGCCGAGACGCGGATGGGCAAGGGCAAGGGCGGTCCCGAGGGCTGGACCGCGGTGGTGCGGCCGGGGCGCATCTTGTTCGAGATGGAAGGGGTGGACCGCGCAACCGCGCACGAGGCGATGCGGCTTGCGTCACACAAGCTGCCGATCAAGACGATCGTGATCGAGCGGGAGAGCGAAAGCCTTGGAGCTTGACGAACTCAAACAGATGAACGCGGGCGACCTGCGGGTCAAGGAGCGCGAGGCGCGCGAAGAGATCTTCCGCCTAAGGCTCAAGCTGCGCACCAATCAGCTCGACAATCCGTCGAACTACCGGCGCGCGCGCAAGGAGCTCGCGCGGATCATGACCCTGCTGCGGCAGAAGAGCGGACCGGCGGCGGGCGCGCACGGCGCCGCGACGGGGCCGGCGGCAAAGGCGAGCGATGCGAGAGCGAGTTAAACAGCGCGTGGGCGTCGTGGTCTCGGCCAAGGCGGCCAAGACCGTGGTCGTGCGAGTGGACCGGCTGGTTCAGCATCCGCTCTACGGCAAACGGATCCGCCAGCGCACGCGCCTGATGGCGCATGACGAACGGGGCGAGTGCCACGAGGGCGATCGCGTGCTGGTAATCGAATCGCCGCCAATTTCGCGACGCAAGCGCTGGCGCGTCAGCAAGGTGCTGACGCGGGCGGCCGGTTAGGGGAGCGCAGGCGTCAGATGGTGCAGATGCGAACGGTGCTGGACGTGGCCGATAATTCGGGTGCGCGCAAGGTGATGTGCATCAAGGTGCTCGGCGGCTCGCGCCGGCGCTACGCGACCGTGGGCGACGTTATCGTGGTGGCGATCCGCGAGGCGATCCCGAACGCCAAGGTCAAGAAGGGCGAGGTCGCACACGCCGTAATCGTGCGCACCAGCAAGGAGATCAGCCGCAGCGACGGCAGTTATATCCGCTTCGACGACAATTCGGCGGTGCTGGTCGATGCGCAGCACGAGCCGATCGGCACGCGTATTTTCGGCCCCGTGGCGCGCGAGCTGCGCGCCAAGCGCTTTCTCAAGATCATTTCGCTGGCGCCGGAGGTGCTGTGATGGAACGCGGCGCGGCCAAGTATCCGATCAAGAAAAGCGACATGGTGATGGTGATCAGCGGGCGCGAGCGCGGCAAGACCGGCAAGGTGCTCAAGGTGATTCCGGCCTCCGGCCGCGTGATTATCGAACGGCTCAATATCGTGAAGCGCCATTCGAAGCCGCGCGGCGCGGCGAGCCCCGGCGGAATCGTCGAGAAGGAAGCGCCGATCGACATCTCCAACGTGATGGTGTTCTGCGAGCGCTGCAACGCGCCGGTGCGCGTGGGCGTCAAGGCCGCGGCCGACGGGACGCGCTCGCGCGTGTGCCGCCGCTGCGGCGAAGCGCTGGGTAACGAGTGATGGCGGACGAAAAGGACAAGGCGCAGAAGCCGAAGAAAGAGCCGAGGGGCGAGCGCCAGGGCAAAAAGGGCGGCGGCGGAGCGGCCGGTGGCGCGGCGGGCGGCCCGCGGACCGAGGCCAAGCCGCGCGAGCCCGAAGTCAAGGTGCCGGCGCGCCTTAAGGTGCGCTACGAACAGGAGATCCGGCCGGCGCTGATGCGCGAGCTCAAGATCGAGAACGTGATGCGCGCGCCGCGGCTCGAGAAGATCGTGATCAACATGGCGCTCAACGAGGCGCGCGACAACGCCAAGATTCTCGACGCCGCGGTCGAGGAGCTCAAGGTGGTGACGGGCCAGAAACCGGTCATCACGCGGGCGCGCAAGGCGATCTCGAATTTCAAGCTGCGCGAAGGTATGCCGATCGGCGTGATGGTCACGCTGCGGCGCGAGCGGATGTACGAGTTCTTCGACCGGCTGGTGAGCGTATCGCTTGCGCGCGTGCGCGACTTTCGCGGCGTCAGCGACAAGGCCTTCGACGGGCGCGGCAACTATTCGCTCGGCCTGCGCGAGCATACGATTTTCCCCGAGCTCAACCTGGACAAGGTCGAGCGCGTCAAGGGGCTGACGGTGACGATCAACACGACCGCGCGCAGCGACTTCGAGGGTTATACTCTGCTCCGCGCGCTGGGCATGCCGTTTCGCGGAGCGCTCGAGCGCGAGGCCGCGGCGCGAGCGGCGTAAGGTAGGACGAGATGGCGAAGACCTGTCTGCGCGTGAAGGCGCAGCGCAAGCCCAAGTTCCCGACCCGCCAGCACAACCGCTGTCCGTTGTGCGGACGTGCACGGGCTTTCTACCGGCGGTTCAAGATGTGCCGGCTGTGCCTGCGCAAGAATGCGTTGCGCGGCGCGCTGCCGGGAGTGACCAAGGCGAGCTGGTAGCAGGGGTTTGACGATCGTTTTGAGTCGCCGGCGGACACGGCCGGCAGTTAAAGAAGGCCGGCGGTGAAAGCCAGCAGTTGAAAAAGGATCGACGGATAAAAGGATCAAACAGGCTCAATGTCGCAGACCGATCCCATCGCTGAGTTGCTGACCCGGATTCGCAACGCCATGCACGCGCGTTACAGCCAGGTCGCAGTACCCCACTCGCGCATGCGCGAGGCGATTTGCCGCACGCTCTCGGCCGAGGGCTTTCTCGGCGGCGTCGAGGTCGCCGGCGAAATTCCCAACAAGAAGCTGCTCGTGGGGCTGCGCTACTCGGGCGAGCGCGAGCCGGTCATCCGGGGGATCGAGCGCGTCAGCCGGCCGAGCCTGCGCCGTTACGCGGGCGCGGACTCGATGCCGCGCGTGCCGCACGGGATGGGTGTGCAGGTGGTGACGACGCCGCTCGGGGTGATGACCGATCGCGAGGCGCGGCGCAAGAAGGTCGGCGGCGAAATCCTGCTGCGGATCTGGTAGGGAGAAGCATGTGTCGCGCATAGGCAGATTGCCGGTGGTCCTGGAAAAGGGCGTCAAGGCCCAGCTTGCGGGCGACCTGCTCAAGGTCGAGGGCCCCAAGGGTAAGCTCGAAATCAGGATCCCGTCGGGCTTCGCGCTCGATATTGAGGACTCGAAGATCGAAGTGAAACGCCCGGGCGATTCGCAGCGGGAGCGCGCGCTGCACGGTCTCGTGCGCAAGCTCGTCGCCAACATGGCGGAGGGCGTGGGCAAGGGCTTCACCCGGCAGCTCGAGATCAACGGCGTCGGCTACCGGGCCGAAGTACGCGGCAGCAATATTCATTTTTCGCTCGGCTACTCGCATCCGATCGTTTACCAGCTGCCGCCGGGCGTGACCGCCAAAGTCGATCGACAGGTGCTGATCACGCTGGAAAGTGCGGACCGGCAGTTGATTGGATCGGTGGCGGCCGAGGTGCGCGAACTGAGGCCGCCCGAGCCGTACAAGGGCAAGGGGATCAAGTACGCGACCGAGAAGATTCGCCGCAAGGCCGGCAAGGCCGCGGCCGGAGCGTCGGCGGGCTAGTCCCGCGCGGGAGCGGATCAAAAGAGATGGCTGCGGAGCGATTTGCAAAGCGGATGGAGCGGCGCCAGCGCGTGCGGCGCCGGGTACGGGGCAGCGACCAGCGGCCGCGGCTCTCGGTGTACCGTTCGCTCAACCATATTTACGCGCAGGTGGTGTCTGACGAAACGGGGCGGACGCTTGCGGCCGTCTCGACGCTCAGCACCGAGCTGCGCGAGGGGCTCAAGAGCCGGCGCAATGTGCAGGCCGCCAAGGTGGTCGGCAAGACGATCGCCGAGCGCTGTCTCAGCAAGGGAATCAGCCAGGTCATCTTCGATCGCAACGGCTTTCTCTATCACGGCCGGGTGAAGGCGCTGGCCGACGCGGCGCGCGAAGCGGGACTCAAGTTCTAAGGCCGCAGGGCAAAACGGGAGCATCGTGGCACAGCGGATAGAAACGCAAGGGCTCGATATCAAGGAAAAGGTCGTCCACATCAATCGGGTGGCCAAGGTCGTCAAGGGCGGCCGGCGCTTCAGTTTCAGCGCATTGGTGGTGGCCGGCGATCAAAATGGCCTGGTGGGCTTCGGCCTCGGCAAGGCCAACGAAGTGCCCGAGGCGATCCGCAAGGGCGTCGAGCGAGCGAAGAAGAATCTGATGCGGGTGCCGCTGCGCGAAGGAACGATTCCGCACGAGGTGCTCGGCCGCTTCGGCGCGGGCAAGGTGATTCTCAAACCGGCCTCCGAAGGCACGGGCGTGATCGCGGCGGGTGGCGTGCGCGCCGTGGTGGAACTGGCCGGAATACGCAATATTCTCACCAAGCGGCTGGGTTCGTCGAACCCGCACAACCTGGTGAAGGCAACGCTCGAGGCGCTCGCCGAGCTGCGCAGCCCGCAGGACATCCTGCGCACGCGCGAAACCGGACCGAAGCGTCCGGCCGCGGCCTGAAGCGGGTGACGGGGTCGGACCAGGGAGAAACGCACGCGAATGACAGAGTCGATCAGAATTAAACTGGTGCGCAGTCCGATCGGGACCAAGGATCGCGTGCGCCAGACGCTCAAGGGGCTGGGGCTTCGCCGCGTGGGTAGCGAGAGCGAACTCGTGCGGACCCCGGCGGTCGAAGGCATGCTGCGCCGGGTGATGCACCTGGTCGCCGAAGTGAAAAAGTAATGGCTCTGGATTTAGGCACGCTCAAGCCGTCTCCGGGCTCCAAGCGCCGCCATGCGCGAGTGGGCAGGGGAATCGGTTCCGGCAGTGGCAAGACCGCGGGCCGCGGTCACAAGGGCAAGGGTTCGCGCTCGGGCGGCAATACGCCGCCCGGTTACGAGGGCGGCCAGATGCCGCTTCGGCGGCGGGTGCCCAAGCGCGGATTTCGCCGCCTGCAGAAGGCCCAGGATCGGCGTGAGGAATTCGTGGTGGTCAACCTCAAGCGGCTGGCCGAGTTGGGCGTCGAGACGGTAGATCCGGCGCTGATGGCCGCGCGCGGAATAATCCGCGCCGCGGACAAGGTCAAGGTGCTCGGCGACGGGACGCTCGCAGGACGGATGACGATCCGTGCGCATGCGTTTTCCGCGAGCGCCAAAGAGAAGATCGCGGCGGCCGGAGGTATGGCGGAGTTAATCGAGGACAACCCGAAGCTTAATGCTTGAAGGGTTCTCAAACGCCTCGCGCATCCCCGAGCTGCGCCGCCGGCTGTGGTTCACGGCCATGATGCTGGTCGTGTACCGTGCCGGCGTCGCTGTGCCCACGCCCGGCATCGACGGCCAGGCGCTCGCGGCATTTTTCGACGCGGCCTCGAGCACGCTGTTCGGATGGGTCAACCTGTTCTCGGGCGGCGCACTCGAGCGGTTTTCGGTGTTCGCGCTCGGGATCATGCCGTACATCTCGGTCGCGATCATCCTCGACCTGCTGAAGGTCGCGTGGCCTTACCTCGACGAGCTGTACAAGGAGGGCGAGGCGGGGCGGCGCAAGATCAGCCAATACACGCGCTATGGCACGGTGGGGCTCTCGGTCGTGCAGGGCTTGATGATCGCGGTGTCGCTCGAACACATCCAGGCGCCGGGCGGCGGACCGGTGGTTTACGCTCCGGGCTGGAGCTTCCGCATCATCACCGTGCTGACGGTTACCGCAGGCTCGATGTTTGTGATGTGGATTGGCGAGCAGGTGACCGAGCGCGGGATCGGCAACGGCATCTCGCTGATCATCATGGCCGGGATCGTCGCGCGTCTGCCGAGCGCGCTTTCGACCACGTTCCAGTTCGTGCGCGAGGGCGAGATGAGCCTGTTCGTGCTCATCCTGATCCTGCTGATTGTAGTCGGAGTGACCGGATTCATCGTGTACGTCGAAACCGGCCAGCGGCGGATTCCGATTCAGTACGCGCGGCGCGTCGTGGGACGGCGAGTGTATGGCGGCCAGAGCTCGCATCTGCCGCTCAAAATCAATACCGCGGGCGTCATCCCGCCGATTTTTGCGTCGTCGATCCTGGTCTTTCCCGCGACCGTGGCGACATTCCTGCCGGCGGCCAAGAACTATTCGTCGTTGCTGACGCCGGGCGGATGGGTTTACGACGTCGTGTACGTAGTGCTGATCGTCTTCTTCTGTTACTTCTACACAGCGGTCACCTTCAATCCGGTCGACGTCGCCGACAATCTGAAAAAGTACGGCGGCTTCATCCCCGGCATCCGGCCCGGACGCACCACTGCCGCGTACATCGATCGGGTGCTGTCGCGTATAACGCTCTTCGGGGCCATCTACGTCAGCATCATCTGTGTCCTGCCGACTCTGCTGATCCAGCGCTTCAACGTGCCGTTCTATTTCGGCGGTACCGCGCTGTTGATTGTGGTCGGCGTGGCGCTCGACACGGTTGCCCAGATGCAAACTCATCTGCTGACCCGTAACTACGAGGGCTTTATGGGCCGCGGCCGCATCAAGTCCCCCAGGGGGAGGTAGGCGCAGTGCGGGTGGTACTTCTGGGCGGCCCCGGTGCGGGCAAGGGCACGCAGGCAAGGATGCTCGAGAAGCGGCTGGGCGTGCCGCAAGTCGCAAGCGGCGACCTGCTGCGCGCGGCTGTGCGTAACCGGTCTGCGTTCGGTCTCGAGGCCAAGCGCCACATGGACAAGGGCGCGCTGGTCCCCGATGAGCTGGTGCTCAAGGTCGTCCAGGAGCGGTTGCAGCAGCCCGACGCGGCGGCCGGCTTCATCCTGGACGGCTTTCCACGCACGGTCGCGCAGGCCGAGACGTTGTCCGCGTTCCTGAAAGAGCGCGGCGCCCGGCTCGACAAAGTAATTGCTATAATCGTCCCTGATGACGAAATCGTTAAGCGCATCTCGGGGCGGCGGACCTGCAAGAACTGCGGCGCGATGTACCATCTGATTTACGATCCGCCGCGCAATCAGGGCCTGTGCAACAGCTGCAACGGCGAACTCTACCAGCGGGACGACGACGCCGAAGATACGGTGCGGATGCGCCTTGAGGTTTTCGCGGCCACGATGCGGCCGCTGCTGGAGTATTACGAACGGTCGGGCCTGCTCGCGCAAATCGACGGCATCGGACGGCCCGAGGAAATTCAGCAGCGCATCGCCAACGCGCTCGGCCTGGCCGATGCGGCTGCGAAGGGCTAAACGGCGTGATCCATCTCAAGAATCCCGAAGAGATCGCGCTGATGCATAAGGCGAGCATGATCGTGGCTGAAATCCTCGAAGAGCTGGCGGCCGCGGTCAAGCCGGGGATCACTACGGACGAGCTCGACCGGCTGGCGGAGGAGCTGACCTATCGCAAGGGGGCGCGGCCCGCGTTCAAGGGATACAAGCCGCATGACGTGGTCTATCCCAAGACCCTTTGCGTGTCAGTAAACGAGGAGATCGTGCACGGCATCCCGTCGGACCGGCGGCTGCGGCCGGGAGATATCGTGGGACTCGACTTCGGCGTGGTCTATCAGGGCTTTTACGGCGATGCGGCGCGCACGGTTCCGGTCGGCAAGATCTCCAATCAGGCCGAGCAGTTGCTGCGCGTCACGCGCGAGGCGCTGTATGCCGGGATCGAGCAGGCGCAGGTCGGCAATCGGATAAGCGATATCGCGCGCGCCGTGCAGCATACCGCCGAGAGCGCGGGCTTTTCGGTCGTGACCGATTTCGCCGGCCACGGTATCGGGCGGAGCCTCCATGAGGAGCCGCAGGTGCCCAACTACGTGCGGCGCGGGATGCCGAATCCGCGGCTGCAGGAAGGGATGGCGCTTGCCATCGAGCCGATGATCAACCAGGGAACGGCCGAGCTGCGCATCCTGAACGACGGCTGGACGGCGGTGACCGCCGACGGCAAGCTGTCGGCGCATTTCGAGCATTCGATTGCGGTAACGGCCCGCGGGCCGCAGATTTTGAGCGAAGTGGCGCATGTCTAAGGGGGACGCGATCGAGGTACAGGGCACTGTGCTCGAAGCGCTCCCCAACGCGATGTTTCGGGTGTCGCTCGAGAATGGTCATCGGGTGTTGGCCCATATTTC
This sequence comes from Binataceae bacterium (SeqCode), assembly GCA_036495625.1. GTDB lineage: Bacteria > Desulfobacterota > Binatia > Binatales > Binataceae > JAKAVN01. The sequence continues at coordinate 20,152 of DASXMQ010000060.1, forward strand.
AGGCAAGATGCGCATGCACTACATCAAGATCCTGCCGGGCGACCGGGTTACCGTGGAATTGTCACCGTATGATCTGACGCGCGGACGCATCACTTATCGGATGCGCTAGAAATTCGTGCGCAACGACTGGACAGAATGATTTGAAATAGGAAAGCGGCCGCAGCGAACTGGACAAAATGCGATGAAGGTCAGGGCATCAGTCAAGAAGATTTGCAAGAATTGCAAGGTTGTGCGCCGCCAGGGCGTGGTGCGCATCCTGTGTTCCTCCAACCCGCGGCACAAGCAGCGTCAGGGCTGAGCCGCGTCGAGCGCGCCTTATAGGGAGCCGGGGAAAACAGGGAACAAGGAGAGTTGCCGCATGGCACGTATCGCGGGAGTCGAATTGCCGCATCACAAGCGGATGGAAATAGCGCTTACCTATATCTACGGAATCGGGCGCAGCGCGGCGCTGAAGATCCTGGCCGAGGCCAAGGTTGACGCGGCGCGCAACAGCGATGACCTGGGCGCCGACGAGCAAGTGCGCATCCGCAACGTGATCGACGAGAAGCATAAGGTCGAGGGCGACCTGCGGCGCGAAGTGCAGCAATCGATCAAGCGGCTGATGGATCTCGGATGCTATCGCGGTATCCGCCATCGGCGCGGATTGCCCGTGCGCGGCCAGCGCACGCATACCAATGCCCGCACGCGCAAGGGCCCGCGCAAGGTCGTGGCGGGCAAAAAACAGGCGCCGTCCAAGGGTTAGGGCGGAGTCGGACAGGATATCCGCCGATTGAAAATTCGTGGCACAACCTTTCGGCCTGAAATATCGGCGCAAGCAGGAGAGTAAGCAAGCTTGATGGCTGACGAGAACAAGGAAACGAAGCCCGCGGCGGGCAAGACCCAGGGCGGCGCTGAGCCGTCCGGCGGCGCCGAAAAATCCGCTGCCGGAGCGGGCGGGACCCCCGCGGCGGCTCCTGGAGCGTCCGGCGGGGCTGCGGCGGCGCCCGCGCCGCGGCGGCGCCGCACGCGGCGCACGGTCCCCGAAGGCATCGCGCATGTGCATGCGACCTTCAACAACACCATCGTCACCATCGCCGACCAACAGGGTCTGGTGGTGGCATGGGCGAGCGCCGGATCGGTCGGCTTCAAGGGATCGCGCAAGGGTACGCCGTTCGCCGCGCAGATGGCGGCGGAGGCCGCAGCGCGCAAGTGCAGCGACGTCGGGATGCGCGCCGTGGTGGTGTACGTCAAGGGCCCGGGCGGAGGACGCGAGTCGGCGGTGCGCGCGCTGCAGGCGGCGGGGCTTTCGGTCATTTCGATCAAGGACGTGACTCCGATCCCGCACAACGGATGCCGGCCGCCCAAGCGGCGCCGCGTTTAGGAGAACAAGGGTGGCAAGGTACCTGGGAGCGGTATGCCGGTTGTGCCGGCGCGAGGGGCTCAAGCTCTTTTTGAAGGGCGAGCGCTGCTACACGGACAAATGCGCGATCGAGCGGCGCAACTATCCGCCCGGAGCGCATGGACAGGCTCGCACGCGGTTCTCCGAGTTTGCGATTCGCCTGCGCGAGAAGCAGAAAGTCCGGAGGATATATGGTTTAATGGAGACCCAGTTCAAGCACTACTTCGAGATGGCCGAGCGGATGCCCGGTGTCACCGGCGACAACCTGCTGGTTCTGCTGGAGCGCCGGCTCGACAGCATGGTGTACCGGCTGGGGTTCGCCAGTTCGCTTGCGCAGGCGCGTCAGGTCGTGCGCCACGGCCATATTGAAGTGGACGGCAAGGCGGTCACGGTGCCTTCCTACCTGCTGGACGTGGGCGAGATGGTGAGCGTAGCCAACCGCAGCCGCACGAAGAAGGTGATTGTCGAGGCGATAGAGATGTCGCAGCGCCGCGGCGTGCCGCCGTGGATCGCGCTCGAGCGGGATCAGTTCCGCGGCTCGATGCGCGCTCTGCCTGCGCGCGCCGACCTGACGATGCCGGTGAGCGAGAAACTGATCGTCGAGCACTACTCGCGCTGAGCGCACGCGGCCGGCGCGGCAGGTGGCGGCGGGGCGGGGGCGAAAAAAAATTCCGGAGAAGAGCGATCGGATATGCATAATGATTGGCGCGATCTAATTAAGCCGAAGGCTGTCGAGTTCGACGAAAAGGAACTGACCCCGACCTACGGACGGTTCTTCGCCGAACCGCTGGAGCGCGGCTACGGCATCACGATAGGCAACGGCCTGCGCCGCGTCCTGCTGTCCTCGCTGCCCGGCTTCGCGGTTACTGCAGTGCGGATCAAGAACGTGCTGCACGAATTTTCCACCGTGGCGGGCGTCAAGGAGGACGTGACCGATATCGTCCTCAATCTCAAGGAGGTGCGCCTGCGCCTTCATGAGGGCGAGCATCTGACCGCCACGCTCAAGGCCCGCGGCGAGGGTACGGTGACCGCGCGCGACATCACTGGCGGCCCCAGCCTCGAAGTGCTCACGCCCGACCAGCATATCGCGACGCTCGAGAAGGGCGCGGAGCTGGAGATGGAACTGGTCATCCGGCGCGGACGCGGCTATGCCCCGGCCGAACGCACCGAGGACGAGGAGCCGATCGGGACGATACGGCTGGACGCCGTCTATTCGCCGATCAAGAAGGTCAATTTCACCGTGACCAACGCGCGCGTCGGTCAGCGTACCGACTACGACCGCATGGTGCTGGAGATCTGGACCGACGGCTCGATCTCGCCGCGCGACGCGCTGACCTATGCGGCGCGCGTGGCGCGCGACCAGATGACGATCTTCGCCGGCGTCGAGGAAGAGGCCGAGGCGCCGATTGCGGTCGAGGGCGGCGAGCCGCGGCCGATGCTCAACGAGTATCTGTACCGTCCGGTCGAGGGTCTGCCGATTTCGGTGCGCGCCTTCAACGGCCTGCAGAACGCCGACATCAAGTACATCGGAGAGCTGGTCCAGCGCACCGAGCAGGACATGCTCAAGATCAAGAACTTCGGCCGCAAGTCGCTCAACGAGATCAAGGAGGTCCTGACCGACATGGGCCTCTCGCTCGGGATGCGCCTGGACAATCTGCCGCCGCGCAACGAGCTCGACCGCATGTGGGCCGAGCAGGAGCGGCGCGAGTCGGCCTGAAAGCGCCGCGCGAGCGTACCTCTGGAGCAACGATAGATGCGTCACCTTAACTCGGGCCGCAAGCTCAATCGCACCTCGGCCCATCGCAAAGCCTTGATGCGCAACCTGGTCCTGAGCCTCATCCAATACGGGCGGCTCAAGACCACGGACGCCAAGGCCAAGGAACTCAGGCGCTGGGCCGATCGGATGGTGACGTTGGGCAAGCGCGGCGACCTCGCGGCGCATCGCCGGGCCTACGCGTTCCTGGGCTCCCACGGCGCGGTCAAGAAACTTTTCGACGAGATCGCGCCGCGCTTCAAGGAACGCCCGGGCGGCTACACCCGCGTCATCAAGTATGGCGTGCGCCGCGGCGACGCCGCGTCGATCTCGGTGATCGAGTTCACCGGCGCTTCCGAAGCCGCTGCGCCGCGCAAGAAGCGGCGCAAACCTGACACCCGCGAGCATCAGCACGGCGGCGAGCGCCGCGCCGCTGCCGCCGCCGGCTAGAACCCGGCGAACCTCCCGAGCCCAGCACAAAACAGCGGCGTGGCGGTCCGGCTTCGCCGCTGTTTCGCGCAAACAGCGCACGCCGCCCGCTCGGAGGGAGCGCGTCACAAAGCATCGAAAATCATCCGAAGGTGGCCGCAGACGCGCCGCCGTCGGCAAACTTCCGGCACTCATGTGCCGAAGGCGCTTTCGCTCTGCTAGACTTGACCGGAAGTTATGATCGTTTCGTCTCGTGGGGTGCGCGAATGGCCAACGAATTGATTAAGCCCGACAAGTTCTTCCTGAGCCGCTTCGGGATGACCGAGAGCGCGCTCGAAGGCACGCTCGGCGCCGCACTGGAGCGCAAGGCGGACTACGCCGATCTTTATTTCGAGTACCGCAGCGCCGAAGGGCTTAGCCTTGAAGACTCGATCGTCAACCGCACGAGCAAGAGTCTGAGCCACGGCGTCGGCGTGCGTGTCTGCGCCGAAGACCGCACCGGCTACGCCTACTCCGACGAGGTCACGGTCGATCGGATGCGGCTTGCGGCCGAGGCCGCGCGCGCGATCGCGCACGGCGGCGGCGAGGTGCCGGCGTCGGTGCAGGTCGGCCGCCCGGTGCCGCGCCACGCGCTCTACGAGCTCGAGAGCACGCCGCTCGAGGTGCCGCTGGAGGAGCGCGCGAAGCTGCTCAACGAGATCGACCGCGTCGCGCGTGAATTCGACCCGCGGGTCAAAACCGTGATGGCTTCGTTCGCGGCCGAGCGCAAGATCGTGATGGTGGTCAACAGCGAGGGGCGGATTGCGGCCGACGTGCAGCCGCTTTGCCGCCTCAACGTGATGGTCATCGCCGAGGACGGCAAGGGCCGCCAGTCCGGAAGTTCGGGCGGCGGCGGACGGGTGGAGTGGAAGTTTTTCTTCGAAGGCGATCGATGGCGCGAGCACGCGCTCAAGGCGGCGCGCCAGGCGATCGTCAACCTCGACGCCGTCGATGCGCCGGCGGGTGAGATGATGGTGGTGCTGGGCCCGGGATGGCCCGGGATTCTGCTGCACGAGGCGATCGGGCACGTGCTCGAGGGCGACTTCAACCGCAAGCGCACTTCGGCATTTTCGGGCCGTATCGGCGAACGGGTGGCGAGCGAGTTCTGCACCGTGGTCGATGACGGCACGATTCCCAACCGCCGCGGCAGTCTCAATATCGACGATGAGGGAACGCCGACCTCGCGCACCGTGCTGATCGAGAAGGGTATCCTGCGCGGCTACCTGCAGGATCGCCTCAACGCGCGGCTGATGAAGATGGAGCCGACCGGCAACGGACGGCGCGAGAGTTTCGCGCACAGCCCGATGCCGCGGATGACCAACACCTTCATGCTGCCCGGCGATTCGACGCCCGAGGAAATTCTCCATTCGGTGCGCAACGGGCTCTACGCGGTCAGTTTCGGCGGCGGCCAGGTCGATATCACCAACGGCAAGTTCGTGTTCTCGGCGTCGGAAGCCTACCTGATAGAGGACGGCAAGGTGACGCGCCCGGTCAAAGGCGCCACGCTCATCGGCAACGGCCCCGACGTGCTCACGCGCGTGACGATGGTCGGCAACGACCTCGAACTCGACCCAGGCGTCGGCGTCTGCGGCAAGGACGGCCAATCGGTGCCGGTCGGCGTGGGCCTGCCGACGATCCGCATCGACTCGATAACGGTCGGCGGCACGCGCTCCTGACGCGGGCCCGGCGGCGGACGGAGAGATATCGCAGATGTCATCGGTTGAACCCGGGATCGAACTTGCTGAATGGAGCCTCGAGCAGGCGCGCGCCGCGGGCGCGGACGCTGCCGAAGTCCTGATCGCGAGCGGCGAATCGCTCAGCGCCGGCGTGCGCATGGGTGAGGTCGAGAAGCTCAAGAGTTCGCGCGAGCGCCGGCTCGGCGTGCGCGTGTTCGTCGGCAAGTCGTCGGCCACGGCCTCCACCGCCGAGTTCGAGCGCAAGGCGCTCGGCGAGTTCGTCGCCGACACGGTGCGCCTCGCGCGCCTGACCGCTTCCGACCAGTGGTCCGGCCTGCCCGAGCCGTCGCTGCATCCGCAGGTCCTGCCAGAGCTGGAACTCTCCGATCCCACGAGCGGAATTATCGACGCCGACCGCGCCCTCGAGATCGCGCGCAAGGCCGAACGCGCGGCGCTCGGCGCCGACCGCAGAATCAAGAACTCGGACGGCGCCGAGTTCGACTCGGGCCGCTACCGCGTGGTTTTCGCGAACAGCCAGGACTTCGTCGGCGAGTACCAGGGCACCAGCTACGGGTTCGCCGTCGCTCCGATCGCGGAGGAAAACGGCGCGATGCAGACCGGGCACTGGTACACGCAGCATCGGCGCTTCGACGGTCTCGAAGATGCGGAGTCGGTGGGGCTGACCTCGGCCAAACGGGCGCTCCGAAAGCTCGGCGCGCGCAAAATCAAAACCACGCGCGTGCCGATTGTGTTCGATCCCGACATGGCGGCGAGCCTCATCCGCGCCTTGGCGGGCGCGGCGTCGGGGCCGTCGCTCTATCGCGGCGCATCGTTCCTGGTCGGGCGGCTCGGCACGGAAGTCGCCGCGGCCGGCGTGACAATTATCGACGATGGTACGATGCGCGGCGGGCTTGGCTCCAAGCCGTTCGACGGCGAGGGTCTGCCGGTCACGCGGAAGAGCGTGGTCGATCGCGGCGTACTCAAGACCTACCTGCTCGATACGTACTCTGCGCGGCGGCTCGGCCTCGCCTCGACCGGCAACGCCGCGCGTTCCGTGGGCGACGCGCCTTCGGTCAGCCCGACCAATCTCTACCTGGAGCCCGGCGCGTACTCGCCAGAGGAGATTATCCGCACCGTCAAGAGCGGGCTCTACTTGACGGAGCTTATCGGGTTTGGGGTCAACGCGGTCACCGGCGATTATTCGCGCGGCGCCGGCGGGATGTGGATCGAGGATGGCGAGCTTGCCTATCCGGTGGAGGAGATTACGATCGCCGGCAATCTGAAGGACATGTTCATGTCGATCGAAATGATCGGCAACGATCTCGTCTGGCGCTCTTCGACGGTCGCGCCGACGCTCAAGATCTCCGAGATGACGATCGCCGGCGGATGAGATTTTGCGATGCGCCGGCGGCCGCTGTCGGCGATCGGGATCCTTCGACCCGCGCAGCGCTCGGTATAAACTCGGCGTGCGGAGCCTTCCCTACCGATCCGAGGCCTTCACTTCTCGGGTCATCCTGAGCGAGCGCTGCGCGAGTCGAAGGATCCCGATCTTTGTGGCGAGTATTGAAGGATCCGGGGTCCCTCGACTCGCGGACCCGCTCGCGATGACACGCGGCAAAGGAAAAGCCGTCGAGAAATAAACCTCGCACTATCTCCTGCCAGCCGGTTAGCCGCGCGAGAACAGCGAGCGCACCAGCCGCATCAGGTAACGCCAGAAGTTGATCAGGAAGCCCTGGCGCGCGACCGTGCCCGCGGCTTCGGCCTTCAACTCGGCCTCGGCGGCGGCGAAGAACTGTCCGATCAGCATCTTGGACGCGCTGTCGATAACGCGCTGGCCGACCTGCATCAGCGGCCCGCCGATCTGAACGTCGCCGGCATAAGCCGCCGCGGTTTCTTTCGGACCCTTGGCCACCAGGTCGAGCGTGCCCGATCCGCGCATGAAACCCTGCCTGCCCTTACCGTCAACCGTCATCTTGTAGTGCTCGGGCGGGCGGACTTCGTCGAGCTTGAGCTTGCCGGCATAGACGCCCTTGACCGCGGCGATGCCGATGTTGAGCGTGCCCGCGAACTCGGTGGGGCTGATGATCTCGAGCTTCTCGCAGCCCGGGATCAGGCGCGAGAGCCGCTCGGGATCGTTAAACAACGCCCATACGCGATCGCGCGGCGCCGATAGTGTTTGTTCTCCGGCGATTTTCATATCGAATCTTTAATCTCGCGCTTCCGCCAGGGGGACTCAGGGTTTCGCGCGGGCGACCGCGCTCTCGAGCGCGCGGCGGGTGTAAACGCGCGCGAGTTCCGCGCGAAAATCCGCGGCAGCGTGGATGTCGGCCAGCGGATCGACTCCGTCGGCCGCGTGCGCGGCGGCATCCGCGACC
>DASXMQ010000061.1:0-4602 GCA_036495625.1 Binataceae bacterium (SeqCode)
GCGATTCAATTCACCGAGCATCGCGCCTGGATTCCTGCCTATCACATTTTTTATTTTCTCGGCGTTGACGGGATCAGCATCTCGATGGTTCTGCTGACCGCGATCATCTGGTTCATTTCTGTGTTCGCGAGCGTCACTATCGATCGCGGCGAGCGCGGCTACTACGCGCTGCTGCTGCTGCTCGACACCGGCATGATGGGCGTGTTCGTGGCGCTGGATTTTTTCCTGTTCTACATCTTCTGGGAGGTGATGCTTCTGCCGATGTACTTTCTCATCGGCATCTGGGGCGGACCGCGGCGCGAGTACGCGGCGATCAAGTTTTTTCTCTACACCCTGCTCGGCTCGGTGCTGATCCTGCTCGCGATGCTGGGGCTGTACTATTACGGAGCGACGCCGACCTTCGACATGATCGAGCTGGCGGCCAATTCCGGCAGCTACTCGATGACCTTTCAGCGCGTGGCCTGGATCGCGCTGTTCATCGGTTTCGCGATCAAGATTCCGGCCTTTCCGTTCCACACCTGGCTGCCCGACGCGCATGTCGAGGCGCCCACCGCGATCAGCGTCATCCTGGCCGGCGTGCTGCTCAAGATGGGCACCTATGGCATCTTGCGCATCAACTTTTCGATCCTGCCGGCGGCGAGCCACGAGTTCGCCTTCTGGGCGCTAGGCGCGATCGGCACGATCAACATTGTGTACGGCGCGCTGTGCGCGATGGCGCAGAGCGACTACAAGAAGCTCATCGCCTATTCCTCGGTCAGCCACATGGGTTACGTGATGCTCGGGATGGCGGCGCTGACCACCGCCGGGATCAATGGCGCGGTGCTGCAGATGTTCAATCACGGAACCATCACCGCGATGCTCTTTCTGCTGGTCGGAGTGATCTACGATCGCACGCACCATCGCGAGATCGCCGGCTTCGGCGGCCTCGCGAGCCAGATGCCGATGTATGCTGCGCTCACCGGCTTCGCATTCTTCGCCGCGATGGGCTTGCCCGGGCTATCGGCCTTCATCTCCGAGGTGCTGGTGCTGATCGGCGCATGGCAGCCCTACCCGAAGCTGACCGTGCTCGGCGCAGGCACCGCGATACTGACCGCGGGCTACATGCTGTGGACCTTCCAGCGCATCTATCTCGGCCCACTGAACGAGAAATACCAGGGGTTGAGCGACCTTACGCTGCGCGAGGCGTTCACGCTCGTCCCGCTCGCGATCATCGTGCTCATCCTCGGCGTTTATCCGCACGCCATCCTCGACCTGCTCGGCGCCTCGCTCAATCACGTCAACCAGATCGTGCTGATGGCGCATGCGCCGACGGCCGCCGCGGCCGTGGCGCGATGAAAATCGGACGCTTGCCGCGGCCGAGCGGCGGACGGATTCAGGCGGACTGAACCAGGCGGGCCAAAGCGGGCGAACGAGCCACACCAGGCGAATCAGAATGGACCTCGGCAACTTGGCGAGCCTCGGCCACTTCCTACCCGAACTGCTGCTCACGGCGGGCGTCGTTCTGCTGGTGGTCGTCGATCTGGTTTTGCGCGACAAGACTCCGCTCGGCGATATCGCGCTCATCATCACCGCCGGCGCGCTCGTGCTCATCGCGATCGAGCCGGCGCAGCGCGGCGCATGGCTGTTCCATCGCATGCTGGTGTTCGACGCCTTCGCGGTGTTCTTCCGCGCGCTGATCGCGCTGGCCGCGCTGGTCGCGGTTTGGATGTCGATCGGCTCGGTCGAGGTGCGCCGCTGCGACCAGGGCGAGTACTACGCGATCCTACTCGCGAGCACGCTCGGGATGTTCCTGATGGCGGAGGCGGCGAATCTGCTGATGGCGTACCTCGCGCTCGAGTTGGTGAGCCTGACCTCCTACATCCTGACCGGCTTTCTGCGGCGCAACCGGCGCTCCCAGGAAGCCGCGCTCAAGTATCTGATCTACGGCGGCGTCGCCTCGGGCACCATGATTTACGGAATGAGCTGGATTTTCGGGATCGCCGGCTCGCTCGACTTTGGCGCGATCAACCAGGCGCTCAACGCCCCCGGCCATCTGCCGGTGCTCACCGTGTTCATCGCGCTGGTGCTGATTCTGGCGGGGCTGGGCTACAAGATAGCCTCGGTGCCGTTTCACATGTGGGCGCCCGACGTTTACACCGGCGCGCCGATTCCGGTCACGACCTTTCTCGCCGTCGGTTCGAAGGCCGCCGGCTTCGCGCTGCTGACCCGCTTCTTCTATCCCGCGATCTCGCGCCTGGGCGCGGGAGGAAACTGGCACGCGCTCGACGGCGTCGATTGGCCGCAGCTTTTGCTGGTCGTATGCGTGATCACGATGACGCTCGGCAACCTCGCCGCGCTCCAGCAGACCAACATGAAGCGGCTGCTCGCGTACTCGTCGATCGCGCAGGCCGGCTACGCGCTGATGGGCGTGGTGATCCTGACCAACGACGGCGTGCGCGCGATGCTGTTTTATCTGTTCGCCTACTACGTGATGGACGCGGGGGCGTTCCTGGTCGTGATGATCGTGGCCAACGCGACCGGGCGCGAGGATCTCGAAGCCTATCGCGGACTTGCCTGGCGCGGCGGCGCGGTGCCGGCGATCGCGCTCGCGATTTTCCTGCTTTCGCTGACCGGCATCCCCGCGACCGTCGGCTTTATCGGCAAGTTCTACATTTTTGCCGCGGTGATTCGTTCGCACTTCTACGTGCTCGCGGTAATCGGCATCCTCAATTCGACCATCTCGCTGTATTACTACATGGCGCCGGTCCGGATGATGTTCCTGGAGGAGCCGCGCGGCGAGGAGACCCCGCTTACCTTCGAGCCGTGGACCTACGGCCTGATGGGCGTGCTGGCGTGCGCGACGATCGTGCTCGGGCTTTACTGGACGCCGATCATCGCGTTCGCCGACCGCTCGATGCATTTCTTCACCGGCCCGTCGTAGGTGAACGGCGCGGGCAAGGCACAACGGCGCGCGATTCCGCTATTTATCCGGCAGCGGAAATTCCTCGAGATAGCGCTGGTACTCCGGCTCGACGTCGATCTGCAGCGTCGCGAGCAACCGCACGACGCCGTTGTAAACCGCGATCGTCATGACCAGATCCACCAGGCGTTCGTTGTCCAGTTCCGCGCGGAGCGCGGCGAAAGTCGCGTCGGATATCGCGAGGTCGCGCGTCATTTCGCGGGCCGCGCGGAGCACCGCCTTCGCCAGCGGCTCCAGCGCGCTTTGCCGGCCCGCGCTCTCCTCTGCCAGCGCGCGAAGGTCGCCGTCCGAAACTCCGAATTCGCGGACGATCTTCACGTGATGCGAGTATTCGTAGGGTGAGCGCGTAAGATATCCGACCTGCAGGATCGCCAACTCGCGCAGACGCGGATCGAGCCGGCTCTTGAAGCGGATGAACGCGGCGAGCGCGCCGAAAGCGCGCGCGCTGTCCGGACTGTGGGCCAGTGCGCGGACGAGATTGATGTTGCGCGCGAGCAGGTCCTGGTGCTCCGGCGCCAGGTCCGATTTGTCGAGATACGGCAGACGTGCCATCGCGTGGAACCTCCTCGAAAGCGGTTTCGCGCTTGATGCGCGAATAGGCGCAGGCTAGATGCTATAGCGCCGGGCGCGGGGGCCGACAACCTCGCGCGGCACAGCAAACGGAGTGATGGGAAATGGGCAAGCTCGACGGAAAAATCGCCAAGCTCGAAGGAAAAGTCGCGTTGATCACCGGCGCCGGATCGGGAATCGGACGCGCCACCGCGCTGCTCTTCGCCGCGGAAGGCGCTAAGGTCGCCGTGGCCGATCGCGCCGCGGACAGCGCGCGCGCGGTCACCGCGGAAATTGTGAGCGGCGGCGGCGAAGCGACCGCGGTTGTGGCCGACGTATCGAAGGCCGCCGACACCGAGCGCATGGTGGCCGAAACTGTGGGTGGCTTCGGCCGCCTCGACATCCTCTACAACAACGCCGGCATCGGCTTCGCGCGGCGCACTCATCTGCTGACCGAGGAGGAGTGGGATCGCACGATCGACGTGGATTTAAAAGGCGTCTTTCTGGGATGCAAATACGCGCTGCCTGAGCTGATGAAACACGGCGGCGTGATCCTGAGCACCGCGTCGGTCGCCGGCATCGAAGGTTTTCGCCAGATGGCGGCGTACTGCGCCGCGAAGGCCGGAGTGATCATGCTGACAAAGTCGCTCGCGATGGATTACGCGGAGCATGGGATTCGCGTCAACTGTATCTGTCCCGGATCGATCGAAACGCCGCTGTACGAGAGCGGCTTCGACAACCTCACGCCCGAGCGGCGCCAGCGCGCCCAGCAGGCGTTCGCTGCGATGCATCTGTTGGGGCGCGCCGGCGAACCCGACGAAATTGCGCGCGTCGCGCTTTTCCTGTGCTCGCAGGATGCATCTTTCATCACCGGGCAGGCCATAGTCGCCGATGGAGGGTATTCGACCGGTCATCGAATCGGCTTGGGCCACGTTGCTCCCACTGTCCGTGAGACGAAATGAGCGGCTCATGGCCATGGAGGATTCGGCCTGCGCCACGCGGGGCTCGACGGAGGTTCATCGCTACGTTTCTTTCAGACACGGATCGTCGAGGCGATTGCATTTCACTCTCGACGACAAAAGTCGCGTCGCATT
>DASXMQ010000062.1:0-3656 GCA_036495625.1 Binataceae bacterium (SeqCode)
GATGGTCCTTCACCATGCGGTAGGGCTGGAGGACGTAGGAGCGGATCTGGCTGCCCCAGGTGATGTCCTTCTTTTCCTTGCTGAACTGCTCGAACTGCTCGCGCTTCTTGCGCTCCTCGAGCTCGAACAGCCGCGCGCGCAAAATCTTCATCGCCATCGCGCGGTTCTTGTGCTGCGAGCGCTCGTTCTGGCAGCTCACCACGATCCCGGTCGGGATGTGCGTCATGCGCACGGCGGAGTCGGTCTTGTTGACGTGCTGACCGCCGGCGCCGCTTGCGCGGAAGGTATCGACGCGCAGATCGGCGGGATTGATCGTCACCTCGACCTTGTCGTCGATCGCCGGGAAGACGAAGACCGAAGCGAACGAAGTATGGCGCCGCGCGTTGGCGTCGAAGGGCGAGATGCGCACCAGGCGATGGATTCCCGCTTCGGCCCTGAGATAGCCATAGGCGTAGTCGCCCTCGACGGTGAAGGTCGCGCTCTTGACCCCGCCGCCTTCACCCGGCTGCAGATCGGCAAGGTCGGTCTTGTAGCCCCGGCGCTCGGCCCATCGCAGGTACAGCCTGAGCAGCATCTCGGCCCAGTCCTGAGCCTCGAGCCCCCCGGCGCCCGGATGGATCGAAACGATCGCGCCGAGGCGGTCGTATTCGCCGCCTAGCATCAACTGCAATTCCTGGCGCTCGATTTCGGCGCGCATCTTGTTGAGCGCCGCTTCCGTTTCGCGGGCCGCCTCGGTGCCGTCTCCGCCCTCCTCCTCGGCCATCGAGAGAAAGAGCCGCGCCTCGTCGAGCGCCGTGCGCAACCGCTCGAAGCCCGTCAGCAGTTCGTTGATGCGGTCGTTTTCCTTGAGCGTAGCCTGGGCGGCATCCTGGCGATCCCAGAAGCCGGGCTTGCCGGTCTCTTTCAGCAGTTCTTCATGGCGGGATTTGAGGCTCGCGACGTCAAAGACGCCTCCCGAGTTTTTCGATGCGAGTCTCGAAGTCGGCTACCTGATCGCGCATTTCGCTGAGTTCCATGCGAGTGTCTCACTCCTGCGGGAGCACGTCCCGCTCAACCATGCATTGTGACAGATACCGAGCCTGAGCTTAATGGCCCTCGGCGCGAGCGCCGCGCGCGGGCGCTCCGTCAACTGCTGCCGTTGCGATTGAGCGCTCCCGCGACCGGAGACGGCGTCGTTTCCACGCTGCGGCCGCGCAGGATTGCGAGCAGCACGCCGACCAGCGTCAGCACGAAGCAAACCTCGGAGAACAGATCGCCAACCATCACGTAGATCGTGCGCCGCGGACGCCAGCTCACGTCCTCGATCTCGGTGCCGCGCTTGAAGAGCGGCGTGGCGGCGGTGATGCTGCCGTCGGCGCCGATTATCGCGCTCACTCCGGTGTTTGCGACCCGCACGATCGGCACCTTGGTCTCGACCGCGCGCATCGCCGTCATCGCGAGCAGCTGGTAGGGCGCCGAACTCTCGCCGTACCAGGCGTCGTTGGTGATATTGGCCAGGACGTCGGCACCGCCCTTGACGGCGCGCCGGGTCAGGTCGGGAAAGATGCTCTCGTAGCAAATCAGCACCGCAAGCTGCGCGCCCTTCACCGGAAACAGCGTCTGCACCGTGCCCGGAATCATGTCGCCGAAGCCGTGTACGATGCGGTTGACGATCAGTCCCATCAGCGGGCGCATCGGCACGTACTCGCCGAACGGCACCAGCTGAATCTTGTCGTAAAAGCCGGCCACCTTGCCTTCGCCCGAGACCAGGTAGGCGCGGTTGTAGGTACCGATCACGCCGTCGGGGGCGACACCGAGCGCCGGCGCGCCGAACAGGATCGGAGTGGCCGTGTCGGCGGCGAGCTTGAGCAGGCGATCGCGATAGATCGCGTCGGCGGCGAAGCGCGGCGGATAGAGCGGTGTCGGCTGGAAGAAGAAGGCGGCCGCCGCCTCCGGCCATAACACCAGGTCAACGTGATGGCGCGCGGCCTGCTCGGTCTGATCGACGTAAACGCTGAAGCTGGTGTCGAGAAACGAAGGATCCCATTTGATGCTCTGTGGGATATTGCCCTGGACCATGGCCACCCGGATTTTTCCCGCGGGCCGCTCTGCCGCGAGTGTGTCCATCCGGATCGCGCCGAACGCGAGCGCCGCCAGCATCAGGGCGGTCAGGGTCCCGAGGCTCCAGGTCTGCACGCGCCGCGTGTGATGGCCGAAGATCACGACGAAGACCACGGCATTGAAGAACACGATCAGCGCCGAGACGCCGTAAACGCCGGTTATCTCTGCGAACTGGATCAGTTGCAGGTTGCGGTAAGCCGTGTAGCCAAGCAAATTCCACGGAAACCCGATCGGAAAGAAGCTGCGGAGCCATTCCACCGCCGGCCACGCGATTGGCAGGGTCACGAAAATCGGCAGACCAAGGCGTACCGTTGCGAACTCGGCGGCCCAGATCGCTAGTCCCCCGAACAGCGCCAGGATCGCCGCCAACAGGACCAGCGGCCCAGCGGCGAATATCGGATTGACGCCGGCGAAGTGATGGAGCGTGTACTCGATCCAGTAAAGCGAAATGACATAGCAGACCAACGCCTGGAAGAAGGCGTAGCCGAACACCCGGCCCATGGTCTCGCCCTCGATCGCCTGGAGCAACGGAACGAAGGCGACCCATGCAAGCAGATTGATGTCGAACTTGGGAAAGGCGACTCCCAGCGCGACACCGCTGATGGCGCACAGCGCCAGCCGGGTCGAGGTATTGAGCGGGCCGTTCAGGACGTCCCGAATAGCTCGCGAAGCGGTATCACTCCGGCGCATGGCGGACGGCCCTGGAAGCGATCGTAAATTTCGTCGGCGTCGCGCCAGGTCTCGACCAGCGCAACCGCACGGCCGGCCGGCAAGGCGAGATCGCCCGCCATCCGCCACTCGCGCTCATAGCTCCAATCAATCGGTGTCTTCCGTTCAAGCTCAAGGGCCACCACGCGCCATCGTTCGCCCGGCGCCAGCACATTTTCGGACTCGCGCCACGGCATATAGATGACCGGCCGGGCTCCCGCCCGGAAAGCATACCTTTTATCGATCGCGATCCCGAAGGGCTCATAGCGGCGGCGATTGCGCGGGTCAAGCAGAATGCGCAAGTCGCGCACCGGCACGTCGAACAGGCAAACGACGGCGCGCCCCTCGCGCACCATCCGGGTCGAGCCGCGAATGACCCCGTCGCGCAGGATGGCGACAAGATTGTCCAGCGCCGAGGAGGTCTTCGCGGCGCGCGTGAAATGCGTGAGCATCGCGGCCGCCGGGAGCTTCAGACGCTGGGCGGTCATTGCTCCGCGCTTCGCCGTTTTGCGCCTCCCGCCTTTGGCTTTGCGCTTTGCGCCTTAGCCCCAGCGCGCGGCCTTGAGTTTCTCCGCCCCAACACAGCCGCGAGTTCGCGCTCTCGCGCGAACATCCGCCGCGCCTCGGCGGGCGAGCGTTCGTGGTCGTAGCCCAGCAGATGCAGCAATCCATGCACCAGCAGCGTGCGCATCCGCGCCGCGGGCGCGACGCGGAGACGTCGCGCCTGGCGGCGCGCCGTCTCCACGGAAATCACGACGTCGCCGAGCATCGCGCTGGCCGCCGGCGCGAGCGGCAAAGCCGCGCGGCGCCGCCCCGGATGCACCGAGGCTGACGGCCCTTCCTCGAGC
>DASXMQ010000063.1:0-5040 GCA_036495625.1 Binataceae bacterium (SeqCode)
CGGCCCGACCGGCACGGGCGGCCTGTGGACCAGTGCGCGTTTTCTCGGCGCCAACACGCTCGCCTGGACGGGACCGGATTTTCTCCGCGGCGGCGGCGGCGAACTCGAATCCGGCACGCTCAACTGCGCGGCATTCGCCGGCATGGCTGAAGCGCTCGGCGCCTGCGCCGAGGAATTTCCCTTGCGCGTCGATACCCTGATCCGGCTGCGCGAGCGAATCAGCGCGACGCTCGACGGACTGTACGAAAATACCGCGCCGCGATGGGACGGCGCGCACGCCCCGGGCATCCTCGCCTACGCGCTCCCGCCGCAGGTGCAATCGGGAGAATTTGCCGAGGCGGCGCTCCGGCGCTTCGGCGTCGCGATCAAGCCGCAGCGTCCGCCATACGAGGCAAACGGCTTTCGCGTGACGTACTCGCCCTGGACCACTGACGAAGAAGTGGAGTTGCTGGGCGCGGCAATGCGCGCGCTGGCGAGTGAATTGCGCTAGCCGGGGAGCGTTCGGGCGCGTGAATCGCGGATGGCTGTTCGGCGGCGGCGCTAAATGCTAGAGCCTGATCGATGCGCGGCGCGGACGCGCAGAGGAGCATCGAAAATGGAAAATTCCGGCGACCATCGGATTACCAGCATCGACCAATTGCGCGCGCTCCTCGGCCAACCGCATCCGGCCACCCCGCGCAAGCTGCTCACCGCGCTCGACGAGACGGCAACCGGCTTCATCGCACGCTCGCCCTTTCTTTTGCTCGGGACAGCGGACGCCGCGGGCAACCAGGACGTCTCGCCCAAGGGCGGCGCGCCCGGCTTCGTGGCAGTCGAAAATTCGCGCACCCTGCTGATTCCCGACAGCAAGGGCAACAAGCTGCTCTTCGGCCTACAGAACATCCTGGAGACTTCGCGAGTCGGCCTCATCTTCATGGTTCCCGGTACCGACGAGACGCTGCGGGTGAACGGTACGGCCGAACTGACCGTCGATCCGGCGCTGCTCGCGCGGCTCGCCGCCAACGGCTCGGGGCCGCTGCTTGTGATCCGGATAAGCGTGCGCGAGTGCTTCTTCCATTGCGCGAAGGCCCTCATCCGCTCGCACTTGTGGAAGCCCGAAAGCTGGAGCGCGCGGATCCCCTTTTCATGGGGCAAATATCTGGCGCGGGCGAGCGACGGCGCGGACGCGGAAGCCAAGATCGACCGTTTCGTCGAACTCGACTACAAGAACAATCTCTAAGGCGCGATCGCCAGGCCGCGATCGCGGCTCCTTCATTCTTTCGATTTCCGCTCCGGCTCCCACATCCGCTGCCACGCGCGGAGCCCGTCCTGCAGCGTCTTCTGGACGGACTCGGCCTGCTTGCGCGCGTCCTCGGTCCATTTTCCCGAGGCGCCGAACGCCTCGGTCGCTTTGCGCCAGTTCTCCGCCCACGCCTCCATCGGATTGGCGCCGTGCTTTCCGGAATCGGTGCCGGCGCTGCGGCGCACCTGGTCGCGGATCTGCCGCTCCCACCACTGGAAGCCCTGCTCCAGCGCGTTCACCATCCCGTCCTTGCTCATGCGCGCGGCGCGCAGCCACGTCTCGACCATCTGCTCGCGGTCGGCGGAGGCGCCGGCCTGCGCGCCGAAATCCATCACCGCCTTGTTCACCGCCGAAAGCGTTTCGGCCAACGCCTCGCCGGCCTTGCGAATCACCTCGCCAATGCCCGAGAAATCATCCTTTGACATCGATGCTCGCCCTCCTGTCGATCGATGCGGCCGGAGCAAGCGCGCGGCATGAGCGATACCGCCGGGCGCGTCGCGCCAGCCACTATCGGCAGCCTTATCGTCCTACAGATCGCGGCCTAATTCGAGACGACGCGAAGTCTGACCGCGCTTCCCTCTGCCCCTGGCCGCATCGGGGCAGCCGCACCCGATGACTCGAAATGAACGGCAAAGCAGGCGGCGAAATAGGCGCAAACGAGAGAGACGAACGCCGCTTCCGCCGGCAGAAAGTATGAAAAATGCACGTGCGGACCGCTCGTTCGCGCGAGACCGCGGGCAAGAAATCCCAACGGTCCGCCCATCAGCAATGCTGCCAGATAGCTCGCGGCGGCAAGGTTCAACACGCGCCGCGGCAACCGCCTTTCGTACCAGGCCGCCGCGATTCCCACGTAGAGCGGCACCAGGCAAACGAGGAACTGCGGCCACGCGACCGGCGAGAGCATCGTGATCACCACGAGCCAGAGCGCGAAGCCGCATCCCTGCCGGTCGTCGCCGAGCGCGGCGGCCGCCACGAAGGCGGCGGCGGCCGCGGCCAGTTCGACCGCGAGCGCCGCGGCGGACGCCCATCTGTGATCGCCCGCCACAAGGCGCACGAACGCGCCGAGGTTAAGGTTCGCCGGATGCTTCAGCAGGCTGGCAGGCACGCCGCCGCTTGAGTGCGTCAGCAAAGCGCCCGCGGCGACGCGCGCGAAGCTTACCGCCGGCGCGAACCCCGCACACGCAACCACCGCCGCACAACCCAGTATCGAAGCGCCGATGAAATAGCCGCAGGCGCGCCAGTCGCGCCGCGCGACCAGATAACCGAACATCCAGAGCGGATAGGCGCGGAGCAATGCCGCGGCGGCGAGGATCGTGCCGGCGGCGCCATGATGCCGGTGCCGGACTGCCGCCAGCGCCAGCACCAAGATCAGCAGCAGCACGATTTCGCTCTGCGCGAACCAGAAATTGATTGCGATCGGCGGATAGAGCAGCATCGCCGCCGCGACCGTCCATCCAGGCGCGCCAGACGGTCCGATCTCGCGGATTAAAATCAGCAGCGCCGCTCCAAGACATAGGAGGTTGAAAGCCGCCCACGCGCGATAGGCGCCCGGGGGCTTAAGAAACGTGAACGGCTCGAAGAACAGCAGCCAGGCGGGAGTGTCAAGCTGCGGTTCGGCGCGCTCCCACGCCGACAGCTTGCCCAGCGGATCGCCTAGCTTCGCGAAGACCGCCGCGAGGTCTCCGCCGTAGGGATCGACACCGCGCCGCAGCGCCAGCGCACCGCCATAGTAGGGTTTGAAGTCCTGATAGCCAGCCACCTCGGCGGGCAAAGACTCATAAACCACGACCGCCGCCGCGCCGACGGCGATCCATAACGCCAGCGCAAGCGCGATTTGCGTTCGATCGGTCATCTTTGACTGGCGCGGCCATTCGCGCCGCTTTAAGCGGCCGTGGAACCCGCCAGCCGGATGAACGATGTTACGCGGGCGAAGCGAGCGTCGGTCAACAGCGCGTTTGCGATCTCATGATATAGGCACGGCGCTGGATGCCGTGTCCGCTAATAAGAACGGAAAGCAGCCAGTGCGCGGTGGAAACGACGCGCGATTGGGATTTCCACGGGATCGAAGACGTTTCGGTCATAGCGCTCGCGGCGAGCGGCGAGCGATCGAGCGCAGGATCCGGTCCGTCGTGAAGAAAATCAATGTATTCAATGCTTTACTCGTCTTGATCGAATATGGCTGCATATTTAAGATGTAATAAGATAATAATTATCTTCAACAGAACTATTTAGTAATGATTAGCTTGTGATTACTGTCTTTAAGGACTAATAGCTGCTCCTTCGTATCCCGTATAGCCACTAACACACATTCTTGCTCTTTCCGTAGTTGGACCAAGGATATAGATTGACCAACCATGGAGTACTTCCAGTACTTCCGCCTGAAAGGCCCACCCTTCCAACCCGCATCGCCTGACGGGGCGGTTTACTTGAGCCCGACCCATATCGCGGGACTCGCGACGCTGGAGTCGGGGCTTTCGGGCGAACTCACCGGCCTGACCATGCTCACGGGCGAGGCCGGGACGGGAAAGACGACCCTCATCTATTCGCTGCTCCAGCGCGACTTCAAGCGCGTCCGGATTGCGCTCGTCGAGGATCCCAAGCTTTCGTTCCTGGAAATCATGCGGGTCGTGATGAGCCAGATGAACCTGTACAGCACGGGAACGACCAAGCTCGACTACATCGACGCGCTGGAAAAGCTGCTCAAGATGCGCGGCAGGGACGAGCGGATCGCGATCGTCGTCGATGAAGCGCAACTGCTGAGCGACGACGTGCTGGAGGAACTGCGATTGCTCTCGAATCGCGCCGACCGGACCCTGCAACTGGTC
The DNA here is from genome assembly GCA_036495625.1 of Binataceae bacterium (SeqCode). Taxonomy (GTDB): domain Bacteria; phylum Desulfobacterota; class Binatia; order Binatales; family Binataceae; genus JAKAVN01. Next base: position 4,108 of record DASXMQ010000063.1, read on the forward strand.
CTGGTGGGCCATCCGGAACTCGCCGACCGGTTGAAGCGGCCAGAGCTGCGCCAGCTCAATCAGCGGATTTCGTCGCGCGGCGCGCTGACTCCGCTGACGCCCGCGCAGGCGACCAAATACGTCGAGTGCAAGCTGAGCGCGCAAGGGAGCAACTGCGCGCAGCTCTTCGAGCGCGGCGCCTTAAAGCGTCTGCTCCGGCGCAGCGACGGCATCCCGCGCAAGGTAAACATGCTTTGCCATACGGCGCTGGAGGCCGCGTACAACGCCGGCGAAAAAAAGGTCACTTACAAGATCGCGCGCAAGGTTGCGGACGAATACAGGGAGGCGGTCAGGATCGCGCCGCGAAGAAATCCCTTTATGCTTCCCGCAGCCGGACTCGCGTTTGCCGCGCTCCTGCTCGCGGCTTTCGTTTACCCAAACCCCTTCTCGGCCCGCGTGCGCAATCTATTCGGCGGTGGCGACAACGGCCAGCCGGCTCAGCCGGTCAAGCAGGTCGAACAGGCCAGGACGGCCGAGCCCGCCCGACAGGCAAACTCTGCGCCGCCCGCCAAACCAGTCGAGGCGGCCGGGCCGGTTGAGCAGCCTCAGTCGGCTCAACAGGCGAAGCCGGCTGAGCAGGCTCAATCGGCTCAGCAGGCGAAGCCGGCTGAGCAAGCCAAACCGGTCGAGCCGATCAAAACCGCAGGAAATTCGGCCGTTGAGCAGCCTCAGAGCGCAAGTGGCAAACCTGAACAGATTGCCAGGCCCGCGCCAGCGCGGGGTGAAGCTCGGCCCGATCTGCTGGAGAGGCTGCCCGCCGCTCATGTGGTTGCAAATTCGGGAACCGCGCGTCCTCCCAGTGCGGTGACCGCTCCGTCGTCGTCGTTTCTGAGCCCTGCTCCAGCAGCGGCCGCGGTTGCCCCGGCGCCCGCCGCGGCACCCGCACCTGCGGTG
>DASXMQ010000064.1:0-14724 GCA_036495625.1 Binataceae bacterium (SeqCode)
AACGACACCGCGTCGCCGAAGGGCAGAATTTGCGTCGCCCAGAAACCGCCGACGCCGTTTTGCCGATCGATCCAGTAGAAGAGATTGCCCAGGCCGGCCCATCCGATCGCGCCCGCCGGCCGCCCGGTCGGCGCCTCGGTGTCGTTGACCATGAAAGTGAGCGCCCACGATTTCGAGAGCCCGGGGAAAAACTCGGCGTCGTTCAGCAGCGCGCGGTCCACGCCCGGCAGCATCTTGATCTTCTTCTCGCCGAGCCCGTTTTTCGCGGCCATGTGGACGGTTTCGGGTCTCAGCACGCGCCCGTTCTCGCCCATCCCGTCGTTGAGCCAGGCGCGGATGAAACGCATGTAATCGCCGACGGTCGCGTAGAGCCCGTGGCCGCCCATGTGGATTTCGGGCTCCTGCGGCAGCTCGAAGTTCATCGGCGTCAATGAGCCGTCGGCGCCGCGCGCGTGGACGTCGGCCAGGCGCGAGCGCATCGACGCCGAAAGCGCAAATCCGGTGTCCTTCATCCCGAGCGGCGCGAAGACGCGCTCCGCGAACACCTCGCCGAGCCGTTTGCCGCGCACGCTCTCGACCACCTGTCCGCACCAGTCGATGTTGCTCCCGTATTCCCATCGTTCGCCCGGATCGAACAGCAACGGCGTCATGATCGACGCTTTCGACCCGGTGATGACGCTGGGCTGCCCGTGCTCATGGGCGAGACGGTAGTAGGTCTCGTTGGAAAACTCGTAAGCCAACCCCGCGGTATGCAGCATCAGCATCCGCGTCGTGATGTCGCGGCGCGGCGGGCGCAGCCGCGGTTTCCCCGCGCCGTCGAAGCCGTCGATTACCTGCAGCCTGCCGATATCGGGCACGTAGTTTTTCGCTGGCGCGTCGAGATCGAGCTTCCCTTCCTCGGCCGCCTGCAGCACCGCCATACCGGTGATCGCCTTGGTGGTCGAGAAAATGGCGAAGACGCTATCGGTGGTCATGGCGGCGCCGCCCATCAGGCGCTGGCCGGCGGAGCCTTCGTAGAAATTGCCGCCCCGGTCCGTCGCCATCGCGACCACGCCGGGAACGCGCGGGCTGGAAGTGACGATGCGGTTCAGGATGGCGTCGGCGGCCGATTTGAAATTGTTCATTTGAAATTTCCTTTCGGGGCGAAGTTTCCCGCAAGGCGCTCCGGGTTACCGACTCGTAGCCCCTTGCCGAATGCGGCGTCAAGCGGCGGCGGCGCCGGCGGCTGGCGGTTGATCGTCGGCCGACAGATGGGCCCGCGAGCGGCCGGCGCGAGGATCGGGAATTACGGATTCAGCGGATTTGGCGCGCGCGGCGGATCAGGCCGATGGTTGCGGCGCGGACGCCGCCGGCAGCCAGAGGGTTACCGTGGTGCCTTCGCGCAGGCGGCTCTCGATACGCAAGGTTCCGCGATGAAGCTGGACGATGTGCTTGACGATCGCGAGGCCGAGTCCGGTGCCGCCGAGTTCGCGCGAGCGCGCGCGATCGACGCGATAAAAGCGCTCGGTGAGCCGCGGGATGTCGGCCACCGAGATGCCTTCGCCGGTGTCGGCGACCGCGACCTCGACGCCCTCGCGCGGCTCCTTGGCCGCTTCGGCCTGCGAGGCGGCGCGCACCTCGACCGTGACGCGGCCGTCGCGCGGCGTGTACTTGATCGCGTTATCGATCAGATTGATGAGCACCTGGTTCAGGCGGTCGCGATCGCCGTCCACTTCCACCACTTCGTCGGCATAGCGAGTCTCCAGAGCCACGCCCTGGCGCTCGGCCCGCTCCCGCATCAGTTCGACCGCCTCTTCGGCAACGCGGCGCAGCTCGAGCGGTTCGAGCCTGAGCGGCGAGAGCCCGCGTTCGAGGTCGGAGAGCGTGATCAGGTCGTCGATGAGCCGCGCGAGGCGGCGCGACTGACGCTCGATGATGCCGAGAAACCGGCGCTGCGTGTCGCGGTCCTCGACACCGGCGACCAGGGTTTCGGCGTAGCCGCAAAGCGCGCTCAGCGGCGTGCGGATTTCATGCGTGAGATTGGCGATAAAGTCGGCGCGCACGGTCTCGTACGACTTGAGCTGGGTGATGTCGTGAAAGACCAGCACCCAGGCCGCCGCGGCGCCGCCATTGGTGCGCACAGGCCCGGCGTTGGCGGAAAGATAGTGCGGCGCCGGGCTTTGAATCTGAAACTCGGCGCTGACCATCCCGTCTTCGGCCCCTGCGCTCATCGAGCGCGCGACGAATTCCTGCAGGCGCGGGTCGCGGCACAACTCGACGAAGGCGCGGCCGCCGTAATCGGTCTCGGAGTCGAGCGCAAACATGCCGCGCGCCGCGCCGTTGACCAGCACCACGTCGCCGCGCCGGCCGGTCACCACCACCGCCTCGGTCATGCTGCGCAGGATGGCCTCGAACTCGTCACGCTGCTCGGCCAGGCCTTCGAGCTCGCGCGCGACCTTGTCGGCGACCTCGAGCAGCCGATGTTCCGCAAGGCCCATCGCGTCGGCGCCCTCGTGATGCAGATGGGCGGGCGGGCGGCGCTCCTCGAGCGCCGCGGCGGCCTCCTCGACTCGCTCCGTGCTGCGCGTCCAGGCCCCGGCGATGGCGGAAGTGGCGATCATGCCGATGATGAGGCCGGCCCCGAGCGCGAGGAGCGCCCACGGCCACGCCAGTCGTCCCTCAGCGAAACTCGCACCGAGCAGGATGGCCGGCGGCACGAGCGTCAGGAGCACCGCCGCCGCGAGGCGGAGCTTTATCGAGTTACCCAAGCGTTTCCGGATTGAAGCGATAACCGACGCTGCGGACGGTCAGGATCAATTCGGGATTGGCATCGTCCTTTTCAATATGGCGGCGCAGGCGGCGCACGTGGACGTCAACCGTGCGCGGCTCGACGAAGGTGTCGCGCCCCCAGACCAGATCGAGCAGCTGCTCGCGGGTGTACACGCGCAGCGGATGCTGCACGAAGAAGCGCAGCAGTTCGAACTCGCGCAGCGTCATCTCAACCCGGCGTCCGTCGATGAAGGCCTCGTAGGTGCCGAAGTCCATCTTGAGCCATCCGCGCTCGAAGCCGCCGACCTCGCCCGGCTCGGTGAGCAGCCGCGCCCGGCGCAGCAGCGCGCGGATGCGCGCGAGCACCTCGCGCGGGCTGAAGGGCTTCACCACGTAGTCGTCGGCGCCCATCTCGAGGCCGAGCACGCGGTCGACCTCGGCGCCCTTGGCCGTGAGCATAAGGATCGGCATCGCGGCCGTTTGCGGCTGCGCGCGCATCCGGCGGCACAGCTCGAGCCCGGACATCCCGGGCAGCATCACGTCGAGCACCATCAAGTCAGGCGGGCGGCGGCCGACGCGTTCGAGCGCGCTGTCGGCGTCCGAGGCTTCGTCCACGACGAAGCCCTCCTGCTCGAGGCTGTAGCGTACCAGTTCGCGGATGTCGCGTTCGTCCTCGACCAGAAGGATGCGATGGCGGGAAGCGGGACGCGTCTGCTGTCCGGTTGCTTCATTCATGTTTCTTTTTGTCCATGTGGCGGATGGTCCGTCCTTTGACCATGTAAACGACCATCTCGGCTATGTTCGTTGCGTGGTCGGCGATCCGCTCGAGGTACTTCGAGATGAAGAGCAAGCGAGTGGCGCGCGGGATGGTGTGCGGGTCCTCGGCCATGTAGGAGAGCAGCTCGCGGTACATCTGGTAGTTCAGCTGATCGACCTCGTCGTCTCGCGCGATCACTTCCTCGGCCAGCTCGGCGTCGTCGCGCAGAAACGCGTCGAGGCTGTCCTTGAGCATCGATTGCGCCGCCGCCGCCATCCGCGGCAGGTCGAGGTAGGGTTTGAGCTGCGGCTCTTCGTTCAGTTCGAGCACGCGCTCGCTGATGTTGACGGCGTTGTCGCCGATGCGCTCGAGGTCGGTGGTAATCTTTAGCCCGGTGGTGATGAAGCGTAGGTCGCTCGCAGCCGGCTGATGGAGCGCGAGGAGGCGGATGCACTGTTCGTCGGTCTCGACGTCGAGGCGATTGACCTCGGCGTCGCGGGCGATGGTCTCGCGCGCCCTGGGCGTGTCGCGCTGGACGAGAGCTTCCATGGCTTCGACTATCTGGCGTTCGACCAGGCCGCCCATCTTGAGCAGGCTGCTGCGCAGGGCGCGCAGGTCCTCCTCGTACTGGCGATTGGTGTGCTGCGGCTGCAGGCTGTCCATTTGCGTCTTCCTCCCCTTGGCCGGCGGTTAGCCGAAGCGCCCGGTGATATAGTCTTCGGTCTCGCGGCGGGCCGGGTTGGTGAAGATTTGCCGGGTCTCGCCGAATTCGATCAGCTCCCCCGTGTACAGAAAGGCAGTGAGGTCCGCCGTGCGGGCAGCCTGCTGCATATTATGCGTTACCAGCACGATTGTGTAATTGGCCTTGAGCTCCAACAACAGCTCCTCGATGCGCGCGGTCGAGATCGGGTCGAGCGCCGAGCACGGCTCGTCCATCAGCAGCACTTCGGGTTCGACGGCGAGCGCCCGCGCGACGCACAGCCGCTGCTGCTGGCCGCCGGAAAGGCTCGCGCCGGGGCGGCGCAGGCGCTCCTTGACTTCGTCCCACAGAGCCGCCTGTCGCAGGCTTCGCTCGACAATTCGATCGCGCTCCGGGCGCTTGAGCGCGACCCCGTTGAGCTTGAGGCCCGCGGCCACGTTGTCTTCGATCGACATGGTCGGAAACGGCGTCGGCTTCTGGAACACCATCCCGATCCGCCGCCGCACCTGCACCGGATCGATGCCCGGCGCGTAGATGTCTTCGCCGTCGAGCATCACTTCACCCTCGGCGCGCGCGCCAGCGACCACTTCGTGCATCCGGTTGAGGCATCGCACCAGCGTCGACTTGCCGCATCCCGAGGGCCCGATGATCGCCGTCATCATGTTGGCCGGAAACGCCAGGCTGATGTCGTGCAGGGCGCGGGTTTGCCCGAAGTAGGCGCTCAGATGACGTGCGACCAGCTTTTCGGCCATGGCGATCTAGCGCGCGACCCGCGTATCTCCTCGCGTCATCCATCTTACGCCCAACTCCAGCGCCAGTACGATGGTCGTGAGGACGAGTGCTCCCGCCCAGGCCTGGCGCTGCCAGTCGGGGAACGGTGAAATCGCGTAGGTATAGACCTGCACCGTGAGCGAGGAGATCGGCTCGGTCAGCGAAGTTGACCAGAAACGGTTGCCGAAGGCCGTGAAGAGTAGCGGCGCGGTCTCGCCCGCGATCCGGGCGATCGCAAGGATGGCGCCGGTGGCGATTCCGCTGGCCGCCGTACGCGCCACCACCCATAAGGTCGTGCGCCAGGCCGGCACGCCCAGGGCCAGCGCAGCCTCGCGCAGTTCGTGCGGCACCAGCAACAGCATCTCCTCGGTCGTTCGCGTCACCAGCGGAATCATGATCACCGCGAGCGCCACCGCGCCCGCGAGGGTCGAAAACCCATCCATCGGCCGCACCACGACCGCGTAGGCGAAGATTCCGACCACGATCGACGGCACGCCCATCATCACGTCGGCGCCAAAGCGTGCCGCGGCGGCCAGGCGGCCGCCGGGATGGGCCGCCAGGTAAAGTCCCGCGCCGATCCCGATCGGCACCCCAATCAGGCTCGCCAGCCCGATAAGTTCGAGGGTGCCGACGATCGCGTTGGCCATCCCGCCCCCCTTCTCGCCCACCGGCGCCGGCATATGGGTGAAGAACGCGAGATTCAGGCTCGAAGCGCCCTTGGCGAACAGGTAGGCCAGAATGATGAACAGCGGGAGCAGCGTGATGACGGTCGCGAGCACGGTCACGCCCATCATCAGGTCGCTCTTCACCTTGCGCCAGATCGTCCGGCGCGTGTGCGAGGCGGATTTGGCGCTCATTGCTCTTGCTCGAAACGGCGCTGCGTCGCGCCCAGCACCAGGGTTCGCGCGACGACGTTCAGCGTGAGCCCGACCGCCAGCAGCACCAGGCCCAGTTCGACCAGCGAGGAGAGGTAGAGCGTGGAGGTCGCCTCGGCAAACTCGTTGGCGATCACGCTCGCGAGCGTGGCCGAGGGCGCAAAGAGCGACGCCGATATCTGCGGCGAGTTGCCGATTACCATCGCAACCGCGATGGTCTCGCCGAGTGCGCGGCCCAGACCTAGCATGATCGCTCCGATCACGCCCGAAAGCCCATAGGGCAGGACCGCGATCCGCACCATCTCCCAGCGCGTCGCGCCCAGCGCCAGCGCCGCCTCGCGCTGGGACTGCGGCACGGCGCGAAAGACGTCGGTGCAGACCGCCGCGATATACGGCACCACCATGATCGCGAGCAGGACGCCGGCGCACAGCATGCTCACCGAGACGCGCGGACCCTGGAAGAGCGGCGTGAATCCGAGCGCCTTACCCAGCACCGGCTCGATATGGTCGCGCAGCCATGGGCCCAGGACGAAAATCGCCCACAGCCCGTACACGACCGAAGGTATCGCGGCCAGCAACTCGACCATGAAGCCGAGCCGCCGGCCGAGCCACCCCGGCGCCATCTCGCTCAGGCAGAGCGCGACACCGAGGCTGAGCGGCACGGCGATGGCCAGGGCGATTGCCGAGGAGACCAGCGTTCCGTAGATGAACGGCAACGCGCCGAATTTTTCATTGACGGGGTCCCAGTCAGTGCTGACGACGAAGGACCAGCCGAAGGCTTTGATCGAAGGCGAGGAGTCGATGACCAGCGCGATGGCAAGGCCGACCAGAATGCTGAGCCCGACCAGCGTCAGCGCAAGCGTGACGAGGTTAAAGATCCGATCGCCGGACAAGCGGACGCGAAAAGCGCCGACGCGCGCCGGCCGCGCCGCCACACCTACATTGTCATGCGTCGCTTCGAGAATTTCGGCCAAAGTGACAACTGTTTGCGGCCAAACTGCCCTTATATCCGCGGCGGCTGCGCTGTGATCCAACTCAAAGGCTATAGTCTGCTTCGGCGAAAGGTAACGAGCGAATGTTACGAGCGTATTAACTCAGCGTCGCAAATCACGATCAGGCCTGATTTATCGACAGCCGCTTGAGATCGGCCGCTGAGTTTCCTGGCGGGCCTTTCTTTTATCGCGGCCGGATTATTTCGACGCCGGCCATATAGGGCCGCAATACCTCGGGCACTACCACGGTACCATCCGCTTGTTGATAGTTCTCGAGCACGGCGATCAACGTGCGGGGCAATCCCAGCCCTGAACCGTTCAGCGCGTGGACGAATTCGGGACGCCCGCCCTTGCCGCGGCGAAACCGCAGATTGGCGCGGCGGGGCTGAAAGTCCGTGCAGTTGGAACACGAGCTGACCTCAAGCCACTCTCCCGACCCCGGCGCCCACATCTCGATGTCGTACGTCGCGGCGCTCGAAAACCCGAGGTCGGAGGTGCAAAGCTGCACGACGCGGAACGGAATCTTGAGCCGCCGGCACACCTCGCAGGCATTTTCGACCAGCTTTTCCAACTCCTCGTCGGAGCTCTCCGGCGTCACTAGCTTGACCATCTCGACCTTGTCGAACTGATGGCCACGCTTGATTCCGCGGACGTCGCGCCCGGCCGACATCTTCTCGCGCCGAAAGCACGGCGTATAGGCCGTCAGGTATATCGGCAACCGCTCGGCCTCGAGGATCTCATCCCGGTAGAGATTGGTCAGCGGCACCTCGGAGGTCGGGATGAACCAGTAGTCCTCCTCGATATCGCGGTACATCGTGTCGCCGAACTTCGGTAGCTGGCCGGTGCCGGTGGCGGTCGCGCTGTTGACCATCAGCGGCGGAATCACTTCAAGGTAGCCCTGCTCCAGCGTCTTGAGATCGAGCATCCACGCGATAAGCGCCCGCTCGAGCCGTGCCCCCATTCCCATCAGCACATAAAAGCGCGTGCCCGACAGCTTCACCCCGCGCTCGAAGTCGATAATCTCAAGGCGCTCGCCCAACTCCCAATGCGGCAGCGGCTTGAAAGCGTATTCGCCCGGCTGACCTTCGCTGCGAACGATCCTGTTGTCGGCTTCGCTCGTCCCGGCCGGGACGTAGGGACGCGGCAGATTGCGCATCGCGAGCATCAATTCTTCGAACTGTCGCTCGGCCTCCGTCAGTTCGCGTTCGTCAACTGAGATGCGATCGCCGAGCGCGCGCATCTCGGCGCGGCGCCGCTCGCGCTCCTCGGGCGACGCCTTGCCCAGCTCGCGCGACTCGCGGGTGCGCTGCGCGCGCAGTTCATCCAGCTCGTGCTGGAGGCGGCGGCGGCGCGCATCGGTCTCCAGCATCCGATCGATCTCGGCGGGATCGACGCCGCACTTGGCGAGCTCGGCCTTTACGAAGTCGGGTTTTTCGCGGATGAGTCGGATATCAAGCATTCAGAAGGCGTCCCTCAGCAGTTCGAGATGGCGGCCGGAACCGTCTTCCTGGATCGCGACCACGTCGAAGCGGATCGGGCGGCCGTCCATGCGATGGCGCCGCGCGTAGATCTCGCCCGCGCGCCGCAGATGGCGCTGCTTGTGCCAGTTCACCGCTTCCTGGGGCGTTCCCGCGAGCACCGTGCGCCGGGTTTTGACTTCGACGAAGACCAGCGTTTCACCGTCCATCGCGACCAGGTCGATCTCCGCTCCCGCGCCGCGAAAATTGCGTTCCAGGATCCGATATCCTCTTCGCTTCAGATGGCGCTCGGCGATCCGCTCGCCTCGGCGCCCCAGCGCGATCCGGTCCAGTCCCGCAAGCGAGCGCCATCCGAAATCGCGCAGAATCGAGAGCTGCTCGATCCAAACGCCAACGCGGCCCGCGAGTTTCACTGCCTCACAAAGGTAGGGTTCTCCATGACCGCTGGCAAGCCGTCTTCGCCCCCAGAACCTGACTTGGCATACAACCGATGTTAGGATTAGCAGCGATGGCACAGGAAAAAATCAACCTTGAGCAAGTCCGCCACGTCGCGCGGCTCGCGCGCCTGGAGCTTGCGCCGGCCGAGGAGCTGCGGCTCCAGGCCGAGATGAGCGAAATGCTCGGCTACGTTGACAAGCTCAACGAGCTCGATACCGGCGAGGTCGAGCCGACGGCGCAGGTCGGCGAAGCCGGCACGCCGATGCGCGAGGATGAAGTGACCAATCCGGCGGCGGCCGACGCGATGCTGGCCAACGCGCCCGCGCGCGAAGGCTTCTTCTTCAAAGTGCCGAAAATCATCGAGTAGGGACTGGCGACCAGGATGGCGTCCGACCTTAACCGGCTCACGATAACCGAAGCGCGCGCGCGCCTGCGGCGGCGCGAAATCAGCGCGCGCGAGCTCACCCGCGATTGTCTCGAGCGTATCGCCGCCGTCGAGCCGCGCTTAAACGCCTTCATCACGGTCTCCGCGGCTGAGGCGATGGCGCAGGCCGAAGACGCCGACCGCCGCCTCGCTCAGGGCGGCGCGCCCGACCTTTGCGGCATCCCGCTCGGCATCAAGGACATCTATTGCACGCGCGGCGTGCGCACGACCTGCGCCTCGAAGATTCTCGACAACTTCGTCCCGCCCTTCGACGCGACCGTTATCGAGCGGCTGCGCGCCGCAGGCGCGGTCTTCGTCGGCAAGGCCAACCTTGACGAATTCGCGATGGGATCGTCCACGGAAAACTCGGCCTACGGCCCGACCCGCAATCCCCACGACCTCGAGCGCGTCGCCGGCGGCTCGTCGGGCGGATCGGCCGCGGCCGTCGCCGCCGAGGAATGTCTCGCCTCGCTGGGCACCGACACCGGCGGCTCGATTCGGCTGCCGGCCTCGTTCTGCGGCGTGGTCGGGATCAAGCCGACCTACAGCCGTGTGAGCCGCTACGGCGTGATCGCCTACGCATCGTCGCTCGACCAGGTTGGCCCGTTCGCGCGCACCGTGCGCGACGCCGCGACGGTACTGCGCGCGGTCGCCGGCGCCGACCCGCGCGACTCGACCTGCTCGGCGCGGCCGGTTCCCGATTACGAACGCGCGCTCACCGGCGAGGTGCGCGGGATGCGCATCGGGGTGCCCAAAGAATACTTCGTCGAAGGGATGGAGCCCGCAGTCGAAGCCGCGGTGCGCGCCTCGCTCCGGCGGCTGGAGACGATGGGCGCGCGGACGGTCGAGATTTCGCTTCCCCACACCGGTTACGCGGTCGCGGCCTACTATCTCATCGCCACCGCGGAGGCGAGTGCGAACCTGGCGCGCTACGACGGCGTGCGCTACGGACTGCGCGCGAGCGCCGACAATAATATCGAACTCTACAATCGCACGCGCGCACAGGGCTTTGGCGCCGAGGTCAAACGGCGCATCATGCTCGGCACCTTCGCGCTTTCGGCCGGCTATTACGACGCTTACTATTTAAAGGCGCAAAAGGTGCGCACGCTCATCCGGCGCGACTTCGAGCGCGCGTTCGAGCAGTGCGACCTGATCGCGGCGCCGGTTGCGCCGGCCACCGCCTTTCGGCTCGGCGAAAAGACGGACGACCCGCTCAAGATGTACCTGTCGGACATTTTCACTATCTCGGTGAATCTCGCCGGCCTGCCGGGAATGTCCGTGCCGTGCGGCGCCGACGCTTCGGGAATGCCGATCGGTCTGCAACTGATCGGCCCGCCTTTCGGCGAGGAGACGATCCTGCGGGCGGGCGACGCGTGGGAGCGGTCGGGCGGCTTCGCGGCGCGCCCGCCACAACTTTAGGTGCGACGGTCCGCTGGATCATTCAAGACATGACTAACGACGCATACGAGATGGTAATCGGGCTGGAAGTCCATGCCCACATGCTCACGCGCTCGAAGCTCTTCTGCGGATGCGCCACGGAGTTCGGCGCGCAGCCCAATCATAACGTCTGCCCGGTATGCATGGCGATGCCGGGGGTGCTGCCGGTGCTTAATCGCCACGTCCTCGAACTGGCTATTCGCACCGGACTTGCCGCACACTGCAAAATCGAGCCGCATTCGGTGTTCGCGCGCAAGAGCTATTTCTATCCCGACCTGCCCAAGGGCTATCAGATTAGCCAGTACGATCAGCCGCTATGCAGCGGCGGCTATATCGAGCTGCCCGCGCGCACCAGCGGGGAGCCGAAACGCATCCGGCTCGTGCGAATCCATCTGGAGGAGGACGCCGGCAAGAATATCCATGCCGACAGCGCAAGCCTGGTCGATTTCAACCGCTCGGGCGTGCCGCTGATGGAGATCGTAAGCCAACCGGATATCCGCTCGCCCGAAGAGGCGATTGACTACCTGCGCGAGCTGCGCGCGATCCTCGTCGCCGTGGGCGCCTCCGACGGCAAGATGGAAGAAGGAAGTCTGCGATGCGACGTCAATGTCTCGGTGCGTCCGCGCGGCGCGACGGAGCTGGGTGCGAGGACCGAGATAAAGAACCTCAATTCCTTTCGCTTCGTCGAGAAGGCTATCGCCTACGAAGTGAATCGCCAGATCGAGGAACTCCGCGCCGGCCGCACGATCGCCCAGGAGACCCATCTGTGGGACCCCGAGCGCGAGGTGACGCGTCCGATGCGCTCGAAGGAGTTCGCCAACGACTATCGCTATTTTCCCGAACCCGACCTGCCGCCGCTCATCGTGCCGCCGGATTTGGTCGAAGAAGTCCGCGCCGCGATGCCCGCGCTGCCGGCTGAGACCCGCGAAAAATACGTTCGAGAGTTTGGCCTCACGCTTTACGAAGTCGGCGTCCTGCTCGGCCGCGATGATCTGGGCGATTACTTCGTTAAAGTTCTCGCTGCGGGCGTCAACGCGAAAAGCGCGGCCAACTGGGTGATGACCGAGGTGCTGCGCGCGACCAACGAGTCGGGCAGGCCGCTCGCCGAGGCAGCGCCGGCGCCGCAGGAGACGGGCGCGCTGCTAAAGATGGTCGAGGACGCGCGCATCAGCCTCAATGCCGCCAAGAACGCGTTCGCCGCGATGAGCCGCTCGGGCAAGGGCGCCGGGGCAACGGTCGCCGAACTGGGCCTCGCGCAGGTGTCCGACGAGGCCGCGATCGCCGAAGCCTGCGATAAGGTGCTCGCGGCCGAGAGCGCAAAACTCGCCGAGTACCGCGCCGGACGCGACAAGCTATACGGATTCTTCGTCGGCGCGGTGATGAAGGCGATGGGCGGGAAGGCGAATCCCAAGGTGGTCAACGAGGTCCTGCGCCGCAAGCTCGCAGGCTAATCCCGGGCTGCAAAATTGGCGAAACAGCTCGCTGCGAGATCCGTCGGGGTTGACAATCTCGTATGATCTGGCGGACGCTGTGGTCGCTAGTTGCAGGTGAGGGCAGGTATCGGCTGAGCCTGCGGATCATTTAACCCGTCAGCCGTCATCTCGATTCCTCCAGCGTGGTTGCTGCTCGCGTTCGGTGTTGGTTTTCGGCCAGGAGTGATTTTATGCCGCAACTCCGGCTTCTGGATCGGCCGTGGCGTGAGAGGTATTCAGCTCAGCGACTCCGCGACTTCGTCGCGCGATGTCGTAAGCGGCGGATTGCCGTCACGCCTCAGCGGCTCGCAGTCATACAGGCTCTGCTCGCTGCGGAGAACCATCCGAGCCCCGAAGAGCTATGCGCGGCAGTGCGTCGCCGGCATCCCCACGTATCGCTAGCCACCGTCCATCGGATTCTGAGGCAATTTTGCGAAATGGGAGAGGCGCGCAAAGTGACGCTCCTGCACGATGTTGCGCGCTATGACGGCAACGTCGAGCCTCATCATCACGTTCTTTGCGTCCGCTGCAGACGGCTAGAGGACATAGAAATACCCGAAGTGGACAAGCTTCTCGAAGGCACACCCATCCTGGGACAGTTCGCACTGTTGCGCTGTTCGCTGGAAATCGATGCCCTCTGTAGGCGGTGCCAGCTTGCCGAGAGGCGAGGGCGCGCCCAACGTCAACACCACACCATGGTGAGACAGCCGGTGAGTCCGAAGAGAAACGTCCAGACTAGCGGAAAGAGGAAACAGAGGGATCAGGTCTCTGAACGAAAATCAGAAGGCGGGGAGTAACGCAAAGGTCGCGAAGAAGATCGTCTGCGAAACCGGTTTTTGACCAATCAGAAGGAAGAAACATATGGCGAATCAGGAGCAAGACTTGTCAACCGAAAGCAAGTGCCCGGTATCGGGTCGCAGACACACGGGCCCGACGAATGCGGACTGGTGGCCGAATCAGCCGAACCTGAAGCCCCTGCGCCAGAACTCTCCCCTGTCCGACCCTATGGGCAAGGAGTTCAATCATCGTGAAGAATTCAAGAGCCTCGACCTGAATGCCGTAATCAAGGATCTTCATGCCCTGATGACCGACTCACAGGATTGGTGGCCGGCCGACTTTGGCCACTATGGCGGACTTTTCATCCGTATGGCGTGGCACGCCGCAGGTACGTACCGCATCGGCGACGGCCGCGGCGGCGCCGGAGCCGCCCAGCAACGCTTCGCGCCGCTCAATAGCTGGCCCGACAACGCGAGCCTCGACAAGGCGCGGCGGTTGCTCTGGCCGATAAAGCAGAAGTATGGCCGGAAAATCTCCTGGGGCGACCTGATGATTCTCGCGGGAAACGTCGCGCTCGAGTCGATGGGCTTCAAGACCTTCGGCTTCGGCGGCGGGCGCGAGGATGTCTGGGAACCGGACGAGACCTACTGGGGGCCTGAGCGCAAGTGGCTAGCGGATGAGCGCTACCACGGCCCTGGTCAGTTCGACAATCCTTTTGGCGCGGTTCAGATGGGCCTGATTTACGCGAATCCGGAAGGGCCTCAAGGAAAGCCGGATCCGTTGGCTGCGGCACACGATATCCGCGAGACGTTTCGCCGCATGGCAATGAATGACGTGGAAACAGTCGCGCTGATTGCCGGAGGACACACCTTCGGCAAAACCCATGGCGCTGGTGATCCCACGCTGGTTGGCCCAGAGCCGGAAGGCGCCCCCATCGAGCAGCAGGGACTCGGCTGGAAGAGCAGATTTGGCACGGGCAAAGCGGGTGATGCGATCACCAGTAACCTGGAAGTCATCTGGTCCTCGACGCCAACGAAGTGGGGCAACGATTACTTCAAAAACCTCTTCACCTACGAATGGGAACTGTCCAAGAGCCCAGCCGGAGGAAATCAGTGGACACCAAAGAATGGCGCAAGCGCCGGCACGGTGCCGGATCCGTTCGACAAGTCGAAGCGTCGTACGCCAGGCATGCTGACCACTGACATCTCTTTGCGGGTCGACCCTGCTTACGAAAAAGTTTCACGGCGCTTCTTTGAGCATCCCGACGAGTTCGCAGATGCGTTCGCCAAGGCGTGGTTCAAGCTGACGCACCGCGATATGGGGCCGCTCTCGCGCTACCTTGGCCCGCTCGTTCCCAAGGAGCCCCAGCTGTTCCAGGACCCTCTTCCTCCAGTCGATCACAAATTGGCCGATGAGGGGGACGTTTCCACGCTGAAGGCGAAAATCCTCGCGTCTGGCCTCTCGATCCCCCAACTGATCACGACGGCCTGGGCCTCAGCGGCGACCTTCCGCGGCACCGACAAGCGTGGTGGAGCCAACGGCGCGCGCATTCGGCTCGCGCCGCAGAAGGACTGGGAAGTGAACCAGCCGGCTCAACTGGCCAAGGTGCTACAGAAGCTCGAAGCGATCCAAAACGAGTTCAACTCTTCAGCGTCTGGCGCGAAGAAGGTCTCGCTTGCCGACCTGATCGTGCTGGGCGGCTGCGCAGCGGTCGAGGAAGCTGCGAAGAAGGCCGGGCACAACGTGAAGGTGCCCTTCTCGCCGGGACGCACCGATGCGACGCAGGAGTGGACCGATGTGGAGTCGTTCTCCGTGCTAGAGCCGACTGCGGACGGGTTCCGCAACTACCTCCGGA
>DASXMQ010000065.1:0-2722 GCA_036495625.1 Binataceae bacterium (SeqCode)
GAAGACCATCGCGCTATGCCCTCCCATCGAATGACCCACTAACACCGGCGCACCCAGACCCCACCCGGCGATCACGGCCTCGAGGTCGGCGGCGTAGTGACGCGAGCCGTAGGCCCAGTCGGCGCTCCACGGACTGTCGCCATGGCCGCGCTGGTCGAGCGCGAGCACGTGGAAACGGCCGGTCAGCACGGGCGCGACAAAATCCCACCATCGCGCATGCGCGGCGCCGCCATGAATTAGCAGCATCGGCGGCCGGCCCTCGCCTCCGTAGTCGAGACCGCTGAGATCGATGCCGTGGCCCCTGAATTTTCTGACTTTTCGCTGCTGCATCGCGCAATCGTCGAACCTTTGCATGAGCCGGGTCCGCGTGCCACGATTCTATCAGTGGCGCCGAAGAACATTTCAATGCGCGCGGGAATGAAAACGGCCCTCACAGGCCTCGCGCTGGCGCTCGTCGTGGCGGCTGGACCCGCGATCGCGCGCGCTGACGAGGCCAGCGCGGCCAAGGCCCGTTCGCTGGTCGAAGCGGCGATCAATATGACGGACAGCCAGCAGGCGGTAAAGCTGCTGTGGCAGGCGAGCGATATCGACCCGACGCTGGAGGACCCGTACGTCTATCTCGGCCTGTACTACAACTCGCGATCGCAGTTCGACCAGGTCGTCTCGGTTTACAAAAAGCTAATCAGGTATCAGCCCAACTCGGTCAGCGCCTATCTCAACATCGGCGAGGCGTACATGTCGTTCACGCCGCCCAAGGCTGCCGACGCGCTGCCTTACTATCAGAAGGCTTACCAGCTAGATCAGGGCTCTGCATTCGCGGCGCTCAGGCTGGGCGAAGTGTACGCCCAGATGGGTAATCGCGATCAGGCTGCGCACTATCTCAACCAGGCGGTGGCCAACGGCGCGAAGAATCCCGCGGTCGCATCGGAGGCGCGCAAGATCCTGGGCGACATGGGAGCGATGTGAATTTCGCTTCGCGGCGCTAGCGCGCTGAGACGCGGATCCACTGCGCGCTTGACTGTCTCGGCCGGAAACTCTGACGCAATTTACGGATTGGGCCCGCCCTGGTGAGTGCTACCGTTGCCATGCATCTCCGGTCCCTCGTCGTGCTCGTACTGCGGGAGCGGCCTGAATTCGTGGTCGAATTTCTCCTGCTGCTCGGGCGTGAGTATGGCGCGTATCTGGGCGCGCGCCTGCATGACCGTTTCATGGCGCTGATGCTCGAAGTCTTCGCGCAGCTTCATTATCTTGGGCCGCGTCTCGTTCACGATCGCGAGAATCTGATCGTGCTGCGCGGGGGTCAGATTCAACTCACGCTGCATCCGCGCCATGAATGATCCACCCGGGACGCCCAACCATCGGTGACGGTAGGCCATGCTGCTCCCGGCGAACCCGATTACAAGACCCACCAGCCCTGCGACTATCGGGACCCAGCCTCTTTCCCTATCCGGCAATGTCGTAGCTCACGGGCGCTATCGGTGCCATCTGCTGCCCGAGGAAATCCGTCCCCGGCTGCGAAGCGGTTTCCGAAATCGAATCGGACGGCGCCATAAGGTCGTCGAACGACTGCGACGGCGTGGCCAGCGAGAAGTAAAGGAGCAGCGCCGCCGCCGCCATAGCCGAGAATCCCGCCGCGGCGTCGCGCAACCTGTGCGACGGGCGGCGATCCGCGAGCCGGTAGACCGAGGCCCGGCGCAGAATCTCGGCCGCGCGATGGGCGTCCGCTCTCCGTGTTCCCTCGAGATTGCCGGGCAGCTCGAGATGAGAAACATCGAGGCTGCCGCCCACGGGCGTCGCGCCGCGCGCGGACTCTGCCGTAGCGCTGCTCTCTGCGTGCGTAGCGCTGCTCTCTGCGTGGAGCATCGGCGCCGTCAGCGCAAACGCGCGAAATGCGCGGTCGCACTTCGGACATCCCTTGAGATGCGCTAGCAAGTTCCGGCGGCGCTCATCGCCGAGCGCGCCCTGCCAGAAACCAACAAAATCCTGACGTGCCTCGAAACAGTTCATCATTATCGGCTCTCCGCCTTGCGCGGCGGCACCAAACGCGCCGCCTGGCGGCGCAACGCCTGCCGCGCCCGAAAGGCGCGTATTTTAACCTTCGCTTCGCTCCAGCCGACGATGCCGGCAATTTCGCTGACGCTCATGTCCTCACCGTTCTGCAGGGTCAGTACGAGCCTGTCCTCCGGCTTGAGCGTCGCCAACAGCTTGTCCGCGAGCGTCTTCGCTTCCCGCCGCTCCTGCGCCGCCTCCACGAGTTCTTCGGGCGTGGCCGTGTTCACCAGCCCCAGCCAATTCGACTCGGCTGCGCTGAAGTCGGCCACCAGCTCTTCGGGACGGCGGCGGCGCCGGCGCAATTCGTCATAGCACAGGTTGGTGGCGATCGCGCGCAACCAAGCGCCGAACGGAATTTCGGCCCGATAGCCCTTCAAGCCGCCGTAAGCGTGGATAAAGGTTTCCTGGGCCGAGTCCCGCACCTGTTCGGCGTCGGAAAAAAAACGCTGGCAGATGCGTTCGACGCGCGAGCGATGACGGGTCGCCAGGTCCGCAAAGGCGGCCGAGTCGCCGCCGAGCGCCTGCGCTACCAGGTCCTGATCCGACGGCTCAGACACGCTACGTGCGAATCGTTTGAATGCAAGGACGCCACGCATACCTGATAAGCAATACGACGGCTCCGGTCCATGGTTACACGAAACATCGGCCCATTTCCGAGCTAATTAGCCTT
>DASXMQ010000066.1:0-20204 GCA_036495625.1 Binataceae bacterium (SeqCode)
CTGCATCATCGGTTCCTTCATTGCTTCTCCGCTTTGGCGCCGCGCTGGCACTGCTCGTGCTGGCTGGATGCACCAATGCGCTAGTGAGCGGCGGCCGGGTCAATATCCAGCACGCCGAAGCGATTTACACCGACGTACAGGAGCTGCGCGAACTCCATTTCAAGACCGACGTGCCGCTGGTGCTGATGGACCGGGGGCGGGCCGACTTTGTGATGCAACGCGAATTTGAGAGCCATCATGACGCGGCCGAGCTGCAGCGCGCGGCGGCGGTCGGCGAGCTTACCGGGCTCTATGCTTCGCCGGCCAATCTCGAGAATCAGACGATGCGCGTCCTCAGCAGCCAGGTCGTGGCCTTTTACGATCCGCAGGATCGGGAAATGGTTCTGGTCAAGGGCAAATCGGAAACCGGCTTCTGGTCGAAGATCGCGGGCGTTTTCCGGCGCCGGGATTCGACCAGCGAGATGCTGATCGCGCATGAATTGACCCACGCGCTGCAAGATCAGTATTTTGGCGCGCACACGGCGATCGATCGAATCACCGACAACGACGATCGCCGCCTCGCGCTGAAGTCGGTGGTCGAGGGCGACGCGACGCTGGTCGGGTACGGCTGCACGACCGGCATCATCGACGCCCACACCATAAACGATCTGCTCGCCCATCTCGGAGACATGCCGCGGGTGTTCGATCTTCAATCGCCCGAAGCGCCGGCGGCGCTGCGCGATCCGCTGATCTTTCAGTACACCGACGGCACGCGCTTCGTCGGCCAAATCTTCCTGCACGGCGGCTGGAACGCGGTGAACGCGCTTTACACGCATCCGCCGCTCTCGACGCGCGAAATCCTCAATCCGGCGCTTTATCTCGCGCGCGTCGCGCCGCTCAGGATAACCGTCGGCGGATGGGCCCGGGTGCTCAAGGGCTGGCGCAAAGTCGGGCAAAACACCTACGGCGAACTTCTCCTGCGCGTCATCCTGGCGCGCGGCTCGAGCGGCGCAGCCGCGCTCGCGAACGGCTGGCGCGGAGATCGGATGGCGGTGCTGCAGAACGAGATCGGGGCGACCACGGTGGTGTGGGTCGTGGCGTTCGCCGACGATACGAGCGCCGCGGCGTTCAGCCGGGCTTACGAAGGAATCCTCGAGCGCAATGCGATCGGCGGCGTGCCGCCGATCCACCACGTCGAGCGCCGCGGCACGGCGGTGCTCGCGATCGTCGGTCCGGGCGCGATATGGTCGGCCGATCTCGCGCCGGCAGTCTGGCGAGCGAGCACGATCATGGTCGCCGCGCCGCCGGGCGTTTAAGCGCCGAGCATCTCGCGCGCCTTGGCGATCAGCGCCTGTTCGCTCGGATGAGTCGCGCGCGCCAGTGCCTCCTCGAGGCTCAGCCACGCGACTTCGTCGGTCTCGGTGTCGTGAGCTGAAATGTCGCCGCCCGCATGTTCCATCAGGAAAAAATGCACACGCTTGAAGATTCGCGTGATCATGCCGCCGTCTCGCTCGCGCGAAGAATAAACGTAGGAGATTTCGCCGAGCGGTTCGATCTCTCCCACGGTGAGGCCGCTCTCCTCGCGGGCCTCGCGTATCGCAGCCTGCGCTACCGTCTCGCCCTCTTCGAGATGTCCCTTGGGCAATACCCAGGTGCTGCGGCCGGCCGGGCGCACCAGCACCACGCTTGCCGATCCATCGCTGCGGCGGCACCAGATGAGCCCGCCCGCGGAGACTTCACGGCGGGTTCTTATCTTCGGCTTCGCGCCTTGCCGTCCGGATTTGGATCTCGCCCGCGCCATCTAACTAGCCTACATCGCCGAGGCTGAAGCCGAAATCCAGCATCCGCATAAGCGCTGCGCGGGCGCCTGCCGATTCCGGCAGTTCCAGGGCCGGATCGCGTTCGAGCCAGCGCTCGGCCATCGCCCGCGCCTGCTCGATCAGCCGGCCGTCGCGGATAAAGTCAGCAAAGCGCAGCGGCAGCGCGCCGCTTTGCCGCGCCCCGAGCAGGTCGCCCGGGCCGCGCAGTTCGAGGTCGGCGCGGGCGACCTCGTCGCCGGTGGCCGTTCGGACCATCACGTCAAGGCGTGCGCGCACGTCCTGGCGCGCGCGCGCGCCGTCGCCGTTGCACACCACGAGGCAGCATCGCGACGCCGCCGCGCCCCGCCCCACCCTGCCGCGCAACTGATGCAGTTGCGCAAGGCCATAGCGCTCCGCCGCGATCACCACGATGGCGCTCGCTTCGGGGACGTCGATTCCGACCTCGACCACCGTGGTCGAGACGAGCAGATCCAGTCCGCCGTCGCGAAACGCGCGCATCGCGCGCTCCTTGTCCGCCGCGCGCATCCTGCCGTGCAGCGTGCCGATCCTGAACGCAGCGAGTGGCCCCGCGCCCAGGCGCTTGGCGGTCGCCGCGACTGACAGCCGCTCGTCATCGCCGTCCTCTTCGCTCTCGATCAGCGGGACGATATAAAAGGCGCGCCGTCCAGCCCGAATTTCGGCGCCGACGATCGCGTCAACCTCGCCGATTTGGTTCTCGCCGAAGATCTCGGTCACCACCGGCGTTCGTCCTGGCGGCATCTCGTCGAGCGCCGAAATGTCGAGGTTGGCGAGCAGCGTCAGCGCGAGGCTTCGCGGAATCGGCGTCGCGGTCATCAGCAACACGTGAGCGCTGGGGCCCAAGGCCTTCAGGCGCGCGCGATCGAAGACGCCGAAGCGATGCTGCTCGTCGATAACGGCCAGGCCGAGGTTGCGGAGCGCGACGCCTTCTTGGATAAGCGCGTGGGTGCCGAAGACGATCGGAATCGCACCAGAGGCGAGCAGGCGCAGCGTCCGCGCGCGCTCCGCCGTCGGAGTCTTGCCGAGCAGCAGGGCGGCCGGCACGCCCAGCGTGCCGCATAGCGCGACGAAACTGCGGTAATGTTGCTCGGCGAGCAGTTCGGTCGGCGCCATCATCGCGACCTGCCATCCGGATTCGGCCGCGCGCAGCGCCGCCCACAGCGCGACCATCGTCTTGCCGCTGCCAACGTCACCCATCAGCAGACGGTTCATCGGATGCGCCCGCGCAAGGTCAGCGCCAATTTCCTCAATCGACCGGAGTTGCGCGCGCGTCGGCCTGAATGGCAGCGCCTCGAGCAGGCGCGCCGTCAGCCGCGGCGGCGCGTCCAACCGCGCGCCGGTGCGCCGCGCCGCACGCCTGCGATCGATCGCCATCGCGAGTTGGAACGCGAACATCTCATCAAAGGCAAGCGCGCGATGAGCCGCCGTGTCTCCGAGCTCGAACTTCGCCGGGTCCGCGTCGGCGGGCGGCTGATGGAGCGTCCGCAATGCTTCGCCGAGCGCCATCACGCCGGCCTCGGCGCGCAGCGCGGGTGGCATCGCGCCCGCGACGCGCGCGGGCATCGCCGCCAGCGCCTGCGCGACCAACCCGGCATAGACGCGCTGGCCAATCTCGGAAGGCAGTCCGTAGACCGGACGCACGGCGGGCGGGGCGCCTGACTCCAGCGGAT
The DNA here is from genome assembly GCA_036495625.1 of Binataceae bacterium (SeqCode). Lineage (GTDB taxonomy): Bacteria > Desulfobacterota > Binatia > Binatales > Binataceae > JAKAVN01. The sequence goes on from DASXMQ010000066.1 coordinate 3,488, forward strand.
AGACCTCGGGATGGATAATCTCCAATCCGCGGTCGGGGCTCTCGTTCACGCGGCCGTGCATCACGACGCGCTGGCCGTCGGGCATCCGCCCTTTCATATAGGCCGGCAGATTGAACCAGACCACGCGCACACGGGCGCCGTCTGCGCCTTCGAGCCACGCGGTCGCCATCCGCCGCCAGCGCATCCCGCGCATCGGCCGCTCCTTGAGCCCGACGAGACGGCCTTCAACGGCGGCCGAAGCGCCGGGTTTCAGTTCCGCAAGCGGCGTGCGCGAGCGCCAGTCCTGGTAGTGCAGCGGAAGGTTGAAAAGAAGGTCGGCGACCGTGGTGACCGCGCGCTCGGCGAGCGCGGCGGCGCGCTTGGGTCCCACTCCGCTAAGGGCGCTTAGCGGAGTTTGCATCTCAAGCGGCATCGCGCGCGACGATTGGGCGAGTCGAGGCGCCGCGGCGGATCATCCGCAGCGCGTCGGCTCGCGCTCAGCGGCTCATTTCTCGATTGCTTATCCCGGCGCCGCCGTTCGAGTGATAGTCCTGCAGCGCGTGAACCTCCAAGGGTCCGCTCTTAAGCGCCGCGATTCCTTCGACCGCTGCCTGCGCGCCCGCCATCGTGGTGCAAAACGGCAGGCGCATCTCGAGCGCCGTGCGTCGGATCGAAAACGAATCGGCAGTGCCCGACGCATCGGGTGTGTTGATTACCATCGCGATCTTTCCGCCGCGCATCAGGTCGACCACGTGAGGCGATCCCTGGGCGACCTTGTTGACGACGGCGCACGCGATGCCCAGACCCTCGATATGGCGCGCAGTGCCGCCGGTTGCCACCAGCTCGAAGCCCATAGTGGAAAGCCCGCGCGCGATCGGTTCCAGACCCGCCTTGTCTTCGTCGCGCACGCTGATGAACACGCGCCCGTCCGCGGGGAGATCGGTCGATGCGGCCAGCTCGGCCTTGGCGAAAGCCATCGCGAACGTCCGGTCGATCCCCATCACTTCGCCCGTCGATTTCATTTCGGGGCCGAGGATGGTGTCGACGCCGGGAAAGCGCACGAAGGGGAAGACCGACTCTTTGACCGATACGTGGTCGGGCGCGCGCTCGGCGGTGAACCCAAGGTCGCCGAGCTTCCGTCCGGCCATCACCAGCGCGGCCAGTTTGGCCAGCGGCACGCCGATCGCCTTGCTGACGAACGGGATCGTGCGCGACGCTCGCGGGTTGACCTCGAGGATGTAAACTTCGCCCTCGAAGATCGCGAACTGCACGTTGAGGAGGCCGACGACGCCGAGCTCGAGCGCCAGCATCCGCGTCTGGCGCCGCAACTCCTCCTGCACGGCGCGGTCGAGTGTGCGCGGCGGCAGGGTGCAGGCGCTGTCGCCGGAATGAATCCCGGCGTGCTCGACGTGCTCCATCACGCCGCCGATTACCACGATCTCGCCGTCGCTGATCGCGTCGACGTCGACCTCGATCGCGCCCTGGAGGTAGCGATCGACCAGCAGCGGGCGCTCTTCGGACGCGAGCAACGCCTGCTCCACGTAGCGGCGGAGCCCGGCCTCGTCGGCGACGACTTCCATTGCGCGTCCGCCGAGCACGTACGACGGGCGGATCAGCACCGGGTAGCCGATTTCCGCTGCCCCGCGAACCGCCTGTTCAAGGCCGCGCGTCAGCACTCCGAGCGGCTGCTTGAGGCCGAGCTTCTCGACCAGCGTGTTGAAGCGCTCGCGATCCTCGGCGCGATCGATAGCGTCCGGCGAGGTGCCCAGGATGGGCACGCCCGCCTGTTCCAGCGCAACGGCGAGCTTAAGCGGCGTCTGCCCGCCGAACTGCACGATCACGCCGGTTGGGCGCTCGCGCTCGGCGATCGCCAACACGTCTTCGAACGTCAGCGGCTCGAAGTAAAGGCGGTCGGAGATGTCGTAGTCGGTCGAGACGGTCTCCGGATTGCAGTTGACCATGATCGTCTCGAAGCCGGCTTCCTTGAGCGCGAGACTCGCATGCACGCAGCAGTAGTCGAACTCGATCCCCTGGCCGATACGGTTGGGGCCGCCGCCGAGAATCATCACCTTGGGACGGGCGTCAGGCGGCGCTTCGTCCTCGCCCTCATAGGTCGAATAGAGATAGGGCGTAAAGGCCTGGAATTCGGCGCCGCAGGTATCGACCGCCTTGAACACTGGCGTAACGCCCGCATTGCGCCGCCTGAGCGCCACCGCGGCCTCGTCGAGGCCGGCGAGATCGGCGATTCGGCGATCGGAGAAGCCGGCCTCCTTGGCCTCGCGCAGCAGCGCCGCGTCGAGCGGACCGCTCCTGATTCGCGCCTCGGTCTCGACGATCTCGGCGATTGCGTCGATAAACCACGGATCGATGCCGGTCAGCTGATGGATCTCCTCGCGCGCCATGCCCAGGCGCATCGCGTCGGCGAGATAGTAGAGCCGATGGCTGTTGGGCAGCGAGAGATGGGCGCGGACGGTGGCGAGCGCGGCCGGCGCGCGCAGCCCGGCCGTGCGGCTTTCGAGCCCCCAAGAGCCGATCTCCAGCGACCGCAGCGCCTTCTGCAGCGATTCCTTGAAGGTGCGGCCGATCGCCATCGCCTCGCCGACCGACTTCATCTGCGGGCCGAGTTCGTCGGCTGCGCCGCGGAACTTCTCGAACGCGAAGCGCGGAATCTTGGTCACCACGTAATCGATGGTGGGTTCGAAGCAGGCGGGGGTCATCCGCGTGATGTCGTTGGGAATCTCGTCGAGCCGGTAACCCACCGCCAGACGTGCCGCGATCTTGGCGATCGGAAAGCCGGTGGCCTTGGAGGCCAGCGCCGAGCTGCGCGAGACGCGCGGATTCATCTCGATCACCACCATGCGCCCGCTTTTGGGATCGATCGCGAACTGGATATTCGACCCTCCGGTATCTACGCCGATCTCGCGGATGATGCGGAGCGCGGCGTCGCGCATGATCTGGTATTCCTTGTCGGTCAGCGTCTGCGCCGGCGCCACCGTGATCGAATCGCCCGTATGCACGCCCATCGGGTCCAGATTCTCGATCGAGCAGACGATCACGACGTTGTCCGCCCCGTCGCGCATCACTTCCAGCTCGTATTCCTTCCAGCCCTCGACCGATTGTTCGATCAGCACCTCGTGGTTGGGCGACATCTCCATGCCCCACTGGACCTTGGCGCGGTACTCGGCGGGGTCGCGCGCGATCGAGCCGCCGGTGCCGCCGAGCGTGCGCGAGGGCCGGATGATGAGCGGCAGTCCGAGGCGCGCGCGGATCGCTTCGGCCTCTTCATGCGAGCGCGCGACGCCGGACTCCGGCACCTGGAGCCCGATCGCGATCATCGCCTGCTTGAAGAGGTCGCGGTCCTCGGCCTTCTTGATCGCGGCGAGTTTTGCGCCGATTAATTCGACGCCGTAACGCTCGAGCACGCCGCTTTCGGCAAGCTCGATCGCCAGGTTGAGCGCGGTCTGGCCGCCGACCGTGGGCAGGAGCGCGTCGGGGCGCTCGCGAGCGATAATGCGCTCGAGCGCTGCCGCGGTCATCGGCTCGATATAAGTGCGATCCGCCAACTCCGGGTCGGTCATGATCGTGGCCGGGTTCGAGTTGACCAGGATGAGTTTGAGGCCTTCCTCGCGAAGCGCCTTGAGCGCCTGTGTGCCCGAGTAGTCGAACTCGCAGGCCTGGCCGATCACGATCGGACCCGACCCGATCAGCAGCACCGATTTTAGATCCTTGCGCAGCGGCATTAGACGTCCACGACGGCGGCGCGCTCTGCGGCGGCGATACGTTCGAGCGCCTCGGCGCCCGAGCGCGGGAATTCCTCGACCAGCCGGCGAAAGCGCGCGAACAGGTAACCCGCGTCGTGCGGTCCTGGCGAGGCTTCCGGATGGTACTGCACGGAGAAAAACGGCACGCCGACGCCGCGCAGTCCCTCGACCGTTTTGTCATTGAGATTGAGATGCGACAGCTCCGCGCGTCCCTGGAGCGAATCGGCGTCAACCGCGAAGCCATGGTTCTGCGACGTGATCTCGACCTTGCGAGTGCGCAGATCCATCACCGGATGGTTGGCGCCGTGATGGCCGAAGCCGAGCTTGTAGGTGCGCCCGCCCAGCGCCAGACCCAGAATCTGATGGCCGAGGCAAATCCCGAAGATCGGTTTGCGCCCGAGCACGCCGCGCACGGCAGTGCTCGCGTAGGGAAGCGCCGCCGGATCGGCCGGGCCGTTGGAGAGAAAAACGCCGTCGGGATTGGGCGCGAGGATGTCGACGGTGGCCGCAGTCGCCGGCAGCACGCGCACGCGAAAGCCGCTCGCGACGAGGCGATGCAGGATGTGGCGCTTGATTCCATAGTCGAGAGCCACGACCAGCGGCGCGTCGCGCATCTCCTCCTTCGACGGCCGCCGATAGCCGGCTCCGAGTTCCCAATCGCCAAGGTCCCAATCGTACGGCTCGGCGCAGGTTACCTCCTTCACCAGGTCGCGGCCGACCAGTCCGGGCGAGGCCTTGGCGCGCGTGACCAGCGCGTCGGCGTCGAGCGTGACGCTGGAAATCACCGCCTCCTGCGCGCCATGGGTGCGGATGTGCCGCACCAGCGCGCGGGTGTCGATTCCCTCGATTCCCGGCACGCCCGCGCGTTCGAGATACTCGCCGAGCGTCATCTCCGAGCGCCAGTTCGACGGCCGCGGGCGGTAATCCTTCACCACGAAGCCCTCGACGTGAACGCCCCCGGACTCGGCGTCGTCGGCGTTGATACCCACGTTGCCGATCTCAGGGTAGGTCATGCATACGACCTGTCCCTTGTAGGACGGATCCGTAAGCACCTCCTGGTAACCGGTCATCGCGGTATTGAAGACCATCTCGCCCACGGTCTCGCCGATCGCGCCAAAGGCGCGGCCGCGAAAAACCCGGCCGTCGGCCAGCGCCAGGATCGCTTCGCGCGATGCGCTCACGCCTGCATCCCCGATCTGCCGTCGTAAACCACGTCGCCCGCGACGATCGTCAAGATCGCCCTGCCCTTCAACCGCCGCCCGACAAACGGGCTGTTACGGCTCTTTGAAATGAATTTTGCCGGTTCCACCGTCCATTCCATATTCGGATCGATTAGCGTGATATCGGCGCACGCGCCTTCCTCCAGCCTGCCGCCTTCAAGTCTGAGCAGCCGCGCGCCGCCGAGCGCCATCAGCTCGACCATTCGCGCCGGACCGATCGCGCCGCGATGGACCAGCGCGAGCGTAAGCCCGAGCGCGGTTTCGAGCCCGACGACGCCGTTGGCGGCCTCGGTCAGCGCCGCGCCGTCACTTTCGCCGAGGCGTCCGCAATCGTGCTCCGCGCCGAACAAATCCGCCAGCCGCTCCATCCGCTTGGAGTGCGGATCGTGGGGCGCATGATCGGTCGCGATCATATCTATCGTGCCGTCGGCGATCGCCGCTACCAGCGCTTCGACGTCGCGCGCCGCGCGGAGCGGCGGCGCCATTTTGGCATTCGGGCCCCATCGCAGCACCGCGCGATCGTCGAGCGTGAAATGATGCGGCGTGGCTTCGCAGGTGACCTGCGCGCCCTGCCTGCGGGCGGCGCGGATGAGATCGATCGAACGTGCGGTCGATACGTGCGCAATATGGACCGGCGCCCCTGCGCCGATCGCCAGCGCCAGGTCGCGCCGGATGCGCTCGGTCTCGGCCGCCGCCGGCGCGCCGGCCACGCCCAGGCGCTTGGAGATCTCGCCCGCGTTGACCGCGCCGTCTCCGGTAAGCGCGCGGTCCTCCTCGTGCAGCGAAATCGCGAACCCCAGCTTCGCGACCTGTTCCATGGCCTGCGCCAGCACGGCCTGTTCGTCGATCGGAATTCCGTCGTCCGAGAAAAGGCGCGCGCCGGCCTCGGCCATCGCGGCGAAGTCCACCGTTTCGCGGCCGCCGAGCCCGCGCGTCACGGCGGAGACGGGCACCAGGCGCGCCGCGCGCACGGCCGCGGCCTGCTCGAGCATGTAGCGCGTCACCTCGGGACGGTCGTTGACCGGCGACGTATTCGCCATCGCGGCGACGGTGCAAAAACCGCCGGTCGCCGCTGCGCGCAACCCGCTTGCGATAGTTTCTTTCTCCGGGAAACCGGGGTCGCGCAGATGGACGTGGGGGTCGACGAGCCCCGGCACGACCCAGCATCTCGCCGCGTCGATAACGGCGGCGCCCTCGACCTCGCCCAGCCGGCCCGGCGGCTCGATCGCTTCGACCACGCCTTGGTCGATCAGCAAGTCGCAGCTCTCGTCGACTTCGCGCGCCGGATCGATTAGCCGCCCGCCGCGCAGCACAATTCGGCTCATCCGGCGGCCTCTCCCTCCTTGAGCGATTCGACCATCGAGTAAACGACCACGCGATCCTGCGTTCGGGCACGGCCGGAAGCGGCGCCTTCGGGGACGGCCAAGCGCACCTGCACGCGTTCGGCACGCGCGGTGGGGATATTCTTGCCGACGTAGTTGGGGCGGATCGGAACGGCGCGATGGCCGCGATCGATCAGCACGGCGAGCTTGACCGCGGCCGGCCGGCCCCGCTGCCATAGCGCCGTCATCGCGCGCTGCACGGTCCATCCGCTGTTGATCACGTCGTCAACCAGCACGATCGTCCGATCTTCCACTTCGATCGGGCCGGCGCCGCCGCCGTCCAGCGGATGAAACGCCGCCTCGCCGCCGAAGACGTCGAGCGCGGCGCACGGCGGACGCACGCGGGACTCCGCCTCGATCAGATCGCGCAGGCGCATCGCGAGCATCGCGCCGTGGCTGACCACGCCAACGATCGTGACCGAGGCGAGATCGGGCAGGTCGGCGGCGATTTGCGCCGCCAGCGCGCGGCAGGCCGCCGCCACTTCGTCGGCGTTCATGATTTCGCGCTGCGGGCCGCGGCGGTAGGGCTCGTAACCGCTCTCCTCCGCCTGCTTGACGCTCTCGAACACCGCGAGCGACCCCTCTTCGATCCAGCCGCGCACGTAGCCGTAGAGATTGCGGTCGAAGCGGTAATAACGCCGGGTGCGCGCGTTACCGACGAAATCGATCTTGAGCTCGCGCTCGCAGAACTCGCAGACCAGCGGCAGCGTCGAGGCGTCGGCTGAGCGGCCGAGCCGAAAGCGCGGCGAGAGATACGCGCCCTCGTGGCGGCTGATACATCCCGGGTTGGGACAGCGCGGGCCCGGATGCGACTTGAAGCGAATCGCGAGCGGCGGCGCGGCCGGGCGCACGCGTTCGGCTCCGTCCTGTTCGAGCAGCCACGCGAGAAGCGCCATGCGCACCGGAACCCCGGCGGCTGCCTGCTCGAAGTACACCGCGCGCGGGTCGGTGTCGAGTTCATAGGCCAGTTCATCGGTGCGCGGCAGCGGATGCATCACCACCGCTTCGTGCGTGCGGCTGGTCTTGAGCGCGCGCGCGTCGAAATGGCCATACCGGCCGCCCCCGGCCTCCTTGTCGTCCATCCGCTCGCGCTGCAGACGCGTCAGGTAAAAGGCGTCGAGCGCGGCGGGCGCCGCCGCCGCCGGCAGCGCGCCTTCGAGCGGCATGTCGGAGGTGAAGAGCGCCATCTGATGCGGCGCATTGGGCGTCAGGTAGAGCGCGTCGATCCCGCCCGCCAGCGAGCGCAACTCCTCCATCGAGACAGTCGAAAGCCCGTACCTGCTCTCCGCGGCGATCCGCTCCAGCACGTAATCCGGTACGTTCATCCCGTTGTACGGCACGGCCACGATATTGGCGCCGAAGCGCGCCAGTGCGTAAATCAGCGAATGGACCGTGCGGCCGAATTTCAAATCGCCGCAGATCGCGACCGTCAGCCCCCGCAGCTGCCCTTTCTTGCGGCGCAGGATGTAGAGGTCGCAAAGCGTCTGGGTCGGATGCTCGCGGCTGCCGTCGCCTGCGTTGATCACCGGGCATGGCGCGTACTCGGCCGCGACTCGCGCGGCGCCGTCGCGCGGATGGCGCACCACGATCACGTCGGCGTAGGCGCCGACCACGCGCACGGTATCGGCCAGGGTCTCGCCTTTGGCGGCGGAGGAGGCGTGCATGTCGGGTGAGCTGATGACCGCGCCGCCCAGCCGATGCATCGCGGATTCGAAGCTCAGGCGCGTGCGCGTGGACGGCTCGTAGAAGAGCGTGGCCATGATCAGGCCGTGAGCGCGATCGAGCGTCTCGCCGCGCTCGAGGCCGGTGGCGAACGAGTCCGCCAGCTCGAAAATCCGTTCGATATCGGCCGTCGTCAGATCCTCGATCGAAACGATGTCGTTTTTTCCAAGCCGCGCCATCGCATTCAGACCGGCACTCAAGCCGCGGCTCCCCGCTTGGCGCCGCCGATCACCACCTCGTCGACGCCATCGACCTCTGCCAGCCGCACGTAAACCCGCTGGTCGCGCGGCGCCTCGATATTGCGCCCGACATAGTCGGCGCGGATCGGCAGTTCGCGCTCGCCGCGGTCCACGAGCACGGCCAGCTGGATCGATTCCGGACGGCCGAGGTCGGCGAGCGCGTCGAGTGCCGCGCGCACGGTGCGTCCGGTGTAGAGCACGTCGTCGGCCAGGACTACACGCTTGCGATCGAGCGCGAAGGCGATATCGCGGCCGAGCAGGCGCGGATCGCCCGGCGCCCCGCGTCCGTCGTCGCGATACGAGGAGATGTCGAGCGTGCCGACGGGCACCGCGCGTTTGCCGCTTTCCGCCATCGCCTCGGCCAGCCGTTCGGCGAGATGCGCGCCGCGGCGCACGATGCCGACCAGGACGATATTGGCCGCGCCTTCATTGCGCTCGACGATCTCGTGCGCGATGCGCTTGACCGAGCGCGCGATCGCGGCCGCATCGAGCGCTAGCGCGGGTTTGAAGTTGGAGTGCGCGCTCATCGATCTGCGCTTGCGGATCGGCAGGCGCGTACGCTTCGAGTAAGGGCCGGCGACACGGCACAAAAGAATACCCGCCTGCGAACGCAGCCGGGTACTGACAAATCCGATTCCATCATTTCACCCTTTCCGCCCTCTCTGTGGCGGGTTAAAGGTCCACCTTATTTTCCGCCTGCGACCGGGTTTGGGTCAAGCAAGGCGCCGCTAATCGAGCGGAATTAAGCTTCAGGTACGATTCTGTGGATAACTCCCAATCTGTGGATAAATATATTGCTTGAACAGCCTTAACCGGCCTTGCGGCCACTCCGCTCAAGCTTGCGCACCCGCTGTTCCTGATCGCGGCTCTGGATTGTAATTCGGTCATCGAAGCGCTCGAACTTGCGGGCCAGGTCGGCGACCGCCTTGTTGGTATGCTTGAGCTCGGCCGAAAGTTTCTTGGTGACCGACTCGGCGGCGCTGACGACGTCGGCCTTGAGCTGCGCTGCGGCGTCGCCGATTACACGGCGCGCCCCGTCCGCTTGCAGGCTCTCGCGCAGGACGTCGATTTCCTGACCGAGCTGGATGCGCACCGCCTCGGCGCGGCGCGAGACTTCCTCGGAAAGCTGGTCGCGCGCCTGCGCGGCGCGCACGCCCATCTCGTTCTGCAGCGCCACTTTGAGCGCGCTCAACTGTTCGCGAAATTCGACCCGCGTCGCGCCCAGCGTTTCGCCCAGGCGCACGATTTCGGCGCCGAGGTCGGAGCGCACGCCGGCGATGGCGTCGCGGTTTTCGGCGATTTGCTCCGAGATGAAGCGGATTTGCCGGCCGACTTCGGTGAACTGGTTGAAAATCTCCTCGCGCACCGCTTCCAGCCGCCCGCCGAATCCGGAGACGGCTTCCAGCACCAGCTCAAACCGTGCGCCCAGTTGCTCGAGCAGCGCCCCCACCCGGTCTATCGATTCATCCGACACTGGCACTCCCCCTGCGCTCCGCGCTATCTGACCGCCATCCCGAACCTGCTCCAACGTATCCCCAGGAACGACTGACTGTCAGCACCCCACGACCAATATATGAACATGGCGCGGCCTTCGACCTGGTCGAGCTTCACGAATCCCCAGAAGCGGCCGTCGTAGCTCCGGTCGCGATTGTCCCCCATCATGAAGTACTGGCCGGCCGGCACCGTGGTCGGACCGTAGTTGTCGCGAGGCGAGTATGGCGATCGATCGCCCGACGCGACCTCGAAGTGGGCGTGCGGATCGGGCATCGGCGCGCCGTTAAGGAAAACCACGCCGTTTTTCACCTGGATCGTGTCGCCGCCGATTCCGATCACGCGCTTGATGAAGTCCTTGGTCGGATCTAGCGGGAAGACGAAGACCACCACGTCGCCGCGATGGACCTCGGCAAAATGGACCAGGTAGTGGCCATACGGGATTTCGGGGGCGAACGGGGTCAGGCCGAAGAGCGAATCGGGCATGCGCAGCCCGTAGCGAAGCTTGTTGACCATGATATGGTCGCCGATCGCGAGCGTCGGCTCCATCGATCCCGACGGAATCTTGTAGGCCTGCACCAGAAAGGTGCGGAGCACGATCGCGAGGATGAAGGCGATGACGATCGCCTCTATCCATTCGCGGATCTCCGAGCTGTGCGGCTCGACGGTGTTGGCCGCGGATGACGGCGGAGTCTCGCCGGGGCCGGTTTTGCGCAGGTTGACGGGAGAAGCCACGGTGAAGCCTTATTCTCCGACTTTGAGCAGGGCCAGGAACGCCTCCTGGGGAATTTCGACCTTGCCCACCTGCTTCATCCGCTTTTTGCCCTCTTTCTGCTTTTCCAACAGCTTGCGCTTGCGCGTGATGTCGCCGCCGTAGCACTTCGCGGTCACGTTCTTGCGCAGCGCCTTAACGCTTTCGCGCGCGATAATCTTGGCCCCGATCGAGGCCTGGATAGCCACTTCGAACATCTGCCGCGGGATGTGCTCGCGCATCTTCTCGCACAGTGTCCGCCCGCGCTCATAGGCTCGGTCGCGATGCACAATTACGGAGAGCGCATCGAGCACGTCTCCGTTAATCCGAAGGTCCAATTTAACCAGAGACCCCGGTCTGAAGTCCAGAAATTCATAATCGAGCGACGCGTAGCCGCGGCTGACGGACTTCAGGCGATCGTAAAAATCGAAGACCACCTCGGCGAGCGGCATCTCGTAGTGCAGCAGCGCGCGGCCGCGTCCGGCAAACTTCAGGTCGCGCTGCGCGCCGCGTCGTTCCTCGCAGAGACTCATCACCGCACCCAGGTACTCCTGCGGCACGTGGATCGAAGCCAGGATGAACGGCTCTTCGATCGCCTCGATCGTCGATTCGTCCGGCAACTGCGATGGATTGTCCACCATCACGACCGCGCCGTCCTGCTTGCGGACGCGATACTCGACGGTCGGCGCCGTGACGACCAGGTTGAGCCCGAACTCGCGTTCGAGCCGCTCCTGCGCAATCTCCATGTGCAGGAGGCCGAGGAATCCGGCGCGAAAGCCGAAGCCCAGCGCCTGCGAGCTTTCGGGCTCGAAAATCAAGCTTGCGTCGTTGAGCTTGAGCTTGTCGATCGCGTCGCGCAGCGCACCGTACTGGTTGGCTTCCGTCGGATAAAGCCCGGCGAAGACCATCGGCTTGAGTTCCTTGAACCCCGCCAGCGGCTCGACCGCCGGATCTTCGGCGCCGGTGATGGTGTCGCCCACGCGCATGTCGGCCACGGTCTTGATATTGGCCGCGACCATCCCGACTTCGCCCGGCCCCAGTTCCTCGACCTCGGCCTCGAACGGCGTGAAATGCGCAAGCCGCAGCACTTCGCCCGTCTTGCCGGTGCCCATCAGATGCACCTTCATGCCGCGCCGCAACTCGCCGTCGAACACGCGGACGAGGCCGATCGCGCCCTGGTAAACGTCGTACCAGCTGTCGAAGATGAGCCCGCGGGTGCGAGCGCCGGGAGCGAGACGCGGCGGGGGAATCCGTTCGACCACCGCCTCAAGCACCTCTTCGATGCCGATACCCTCCTTGGCGCTGGTCAGGATCGCGTTGGACGCGTCGAGTCCGATGATCTCCTCGATTTCGGCGCGCGTACGGTCGACGTCGGCGCCGGGCAAATCGATCTTGTTGATCACGGGCACGATTTCCAGGCCGTGGTCGAGGGCCATGTAAACGTTGGCAAGCGTCTGCGCCTCGACGCCCTGGCTCGCGTCGACCACGAGCAGCGCGCCCTCGCAGGCGGCGAGGCTGCGCGAAACCTCGTAGGCGAAATCGACATGGCCGGGAGTGTCGATCAGATTAAACACGTAGGATTTGCCGTCGCGCGCGGCGTAGCTCAGCCGCACCGAGCGCGCCTTGATCGTGATTCCGCGCTCGCGCTCGAGGTCCATCGAATCAAGGAACTGCTCCTTGAGTTCGCGCTTGCTGAGCGCCCCGGTGCGCTCGAGCAGGCGATCGGCGAGGGTCGACTTGCCGTGGTCGATGTGCGCGATGATCGAGAAATTGCGGATGAGGGCGGTGTCGGTCATATGGCGCAGTAGGTCATCAACTAAAGCGACGGCCGCCCCGATGGCGGCCGGTCCAATCCCAGCATAGCATCTTTCGCCTAGTGCGACGCGCGCTCGCTGAAATAGCGCAGCGTCTGCGCCAGACCGTCCGCCAATTCAACCTGCGGGCGCCATCCAAGCTCTTTTTGCGCACGCGCGGGCAGGATAACCGAGCGCATCTGCTCGCCCGGGCGCGGAGGACCATACTCTGGTGCGCGGCTCGTGGCGGCGCTTTTCGCGAGCGTCGCGTAAAGCTGGTTGACGTTGGTCTCGATGCCAGTGCCGATATTGAACGGGCCGGAGGCGGCGCTCGCCACGGCGGCTACGTTCGCCCGCACCACGTCGGCGACGAAAACATAGTCGCGCGTCTGCTTGCCGTCGCCGTAGATGGTCACCGGGCGATCCTCGAGGATGCGTCCGCAGAAGATCGCGACTACCCCGGCCTCGCCGTGCGGATCCTGGCGCGGACCATAGACGTTCGCGTAGCGCATCGCGGCGTAATCGATTCCGTACTGCACGCGATAGAAGAACAGGTACTTTTCCGTCGCCAGCTTGGCCACGCCGTAAGGGCTGACCGGCCGCAACGGGTGATCTTCGTTGCAGGGGAAGCTGTCCTGCTCGCCGTAGATCGCACCGCCGGTCGAAGAGAAGACGACCCGGCGCAATCCGTTGGCGCGCCCGGCCTCCATCAGGTTGAGGAAGCCGACCAGGTTTACCTGCGCGTCGAAGGCCGGATCGGCGACCGAGCGCCGCACGTCCATCTGCGCCGCCAGATGCACCAGGATTTCCGGCCGCTCGCGCTCGAACATGGCGCGCACGGCGGCGGCGTCGCGCACGTCGGCCTGGTAAAAGCGCGCGCGCGGGTTTACCCGCTCGCGCTTGCCGGCCGAGAGATCGTCGATAATCGCGAGCTCATGACCGCCGGCCGCGATCAGCGCGTCAACCGTATGCGAGCCGATAAAGCCGGCACCGCCGCTGACCAGTATTCGCATTTCAGATTCCCCTTTAGTGCGGCTAGATCGGCCGCCGGCCAATCGAGTAATAACGGAATTCGAGCGCTCTCATCAGGGCCGGGTCGTAGAGGTTGCGCCCGTCGAAGATGGCCGGCGACTTGAGCATCGTGCGGATGCGCTGGAAATTCGGATGGCGGAACTCGGGCCATTCGGTGAGGATAATCAGCGCGTCGGCCCCCGCCAGCGTCTCGTAGTTGTTTTCGTGATAAGTGATCCGATCGCCGAAAATCCGACGCGCGCTCTCGATCGCTTCGGGATCGTGCCCGCGCACGCTCGCCCCCGCCGCCAGCAGTTCCTCGATCACCGTGAGCGACGGCGCTTCGCGCATGTCGTCCGTGCGCGGCTTGAAGGCCAGCCCCCACACCGCGAAGCTGCGCCCGCGAAGGTCGGGACCGAAGTGCTGCTTGACGCGCTCGGCGATAATCCGCTTCTGCCGCACGTTGACCTCGTCGGTCGCGCGCAGCAGCGAGAAATCGAGATGGTGTTCGGCGGCGCTGTGAATCAGCGCCTGCACGTCCTTGGGAAAGCACGAGCCGCCGTAGCCGGCGCCGGGGAAGAGGAATTGCGAGCCGATGCGCCGGTCCGAACCCATCCCGCGCCGCACGTCGCTGATTTCCGCGCCCACGGCCTCGCACAGGTTCGCCATCTCGTTGATGAACGAGATGCGCATCGCGAGCATCGCGTTGGACGCGTACTTGGTCAGCTCGGCCGAGCGCGGATCCATCACGATCACCGGATTGTCGGTGCGCAGGAAAGCGGCGTGGAGCTCGTGCAGGATCGCGGTCGCCTGTTCGCTGGTCGATCCGATCACCACCCGGTCGGGCCGCATGAAGTCCTCGATCGCCGAGCCCTCCTTGAGGAACTCGGGACACGAGCACACGTCGATGCGATGGGTCGCGGCCCGGGCCACGATCTCGCGCACGCGATCGTTGGTGCCGACCGGGACCGTGCTTTTAATCGCGACGATATGGTAGCCGACCGACGCCCCGGCGACCTCCTCGGCGGCGCGCATCACGCCGCTCAAGTCCGCCGCCCCGGTCTTGCTCATCGGCGTGCCGACCGCGATGAACGACACCATCGCGGAGGCGACCGCTCCCCTGATTTCGGTGGTGAAGCTCAGGCGGCCTTCCTTGACGTTGCGCCGCACCAGTTCTTCGAGCCCCGGCTCGTAAATCGGCACGTGGCCGGCCCTAAGCTGTTCGATACGCGCCGCATCGATATCGACGCAGATGACCTCGTTGCCGCTTTCGGCAAAGCAGGTGCCGCTCACCAATCCCACATAGCCCGTACCCACGACTGCGATATTCATTTGTTTGCCAGGCCGCGGACTCGGTAAGCGTTGCGCGGCTTTGGAAGTCCCCCGAGGATTTAAAATTCTTCCTTGATCACGTAGACCGGCTTGTCCTGCGATTCGTGATAGGTCCGCGCCAGCATCTCGCCCAACAGCCCGATACTGATGAACTGCACGCCCACGATCACCATCAGAATCGCCAGCAGCAGCGCCGGACGATCGTGCAGCGGCCGCCCTAGCGCGATTTTCTCGAACACGAGTATAGCCGTCCAGAGCGCTCCGATCAGACCCACAACCAGGCCGATCGCGCCGAAGACCTGAATCGGCCGCGTCGAGTAGCCCGAGAGAAATTTGACCGTCAGAAGGTCCAGCAGGGTGCGCACGATGCGTCCGGGGCCATATTTCGAGCTGCCGGCGCGGCGCGGGCGAAAGCCCACTTCCACCTCCGCGATCCGCGCGCCTTGCTCGGCGGCGATCGCGGGGACAAACCGATGCATCTCGCCATAGAGCATCAGACGATGCGCCAGGTCGCGCCGATAGGCCTTCAGCGTGCAGCCATAGTCGTGCAGCCGCACGCCGGTCATCCACGAGATCAGCCGATTGGCGGCGATCGACGGGAGCCTGCGGCTCAGCCGCGCTCCCGCCCAGCGCCCGGTGCGCCATCCGCTCACCAGGTCGTAGCCCTCGGCGAGCTTGGCGAGCAGGCGCGGAATATCCGCCGGATCGTTTTCGCCGTCGCCGTCGATCGCGATCACCACGTCGCCGGTGGCTTCGTGCAGTCCGCAGACGAGCGCCGCGGTCTGGCCCGAATTGCGCGCAAGCCGCAGCACGCGCACGTGCTCGTCCCCTGCCTTGATTGTGCGCAGCACGTCGGCGCTGCCGTCGGTCGAGCCGTCGTCGACGAATACCATCTCGTAGCTGGCGCCGGCCGCGCCCAGTACGCGCGCGAGTTCCTCGTGCAGCGGAGCAAGGTTGTCCCGTTCATTGTAGAGCGGAACAACTATCGAGAGTTCCATCGCGTGTACTGCGAGTCGGTAAGTTCGATGAAAGCGCGGTAGCGCTGGTCGATTTCCTCCCAGGTCAGGCTCACCAGACGCTCGAGCGAAAACCGCTCGACCACGAACGAGGCGAGCACGCTGCCGTAAACCACGGCCGTGCGCAGGATCGGTTCGGCCACGCTCGCGTGGCGTGCGAGGAAACCCATGAAGCCGCCGGCGAAGGTGTCGCCCGCGCCGCTTGGATCGATTACTTCTTCGAGCGGATATGCAGGCACCGCGAACATCGAATCCGCGCCGAATTGCAGCACGCCGTACTCGCCGCGCTTCACCAGCACGGTATCGGGCCCCATCTTGAGAATCGCGCGGCCGGCGCGCACCAGGTTGTGCTCGCCGGTCAGCATCCGCGCCTCGTCGTCATTGAGCGTCAGGATATTGACGCGGGCGAGCAAGCGCATCAGCGCCGGCCGTTCGTTTTCGATCCAGTGGTTCATGGTGTCGGCGGCGACGACCCGGGGGCTGTGCACCTGCGAGAGCACGCGGCTTTGCAGTTCGGGCGCGATATTGCCGAGGAAGACGTAATCGGCGCGGCACTGGTCGGGTAAGAGGTCGGGAGCGAAGTCCGAGAACACGTTGAGCGCGAGTCCCAGCGTGTCGCGCTTGTTCATGTCCTCGTGATAGCGCCCATGCCAGCGCATCGTGAGCCCGTCGCGGCGGGCGAGGCCGCGCACGTCGATATTGCGCTCGGTGAACAGCTGCAAGTCTTCGGCGCGAAAATCGGTGCCGATCGCGCCAACGATGCTGACCGGCGAAAAGAAGCGCGCCGCCAGGGCAAAATAGCTGGTGGACCCGCCCAGCACGTCATCGGCCCTGCCCTGCTGGGTCTCGATCGTGTCGTAGGCGACAGAGCCGACCACCACGATACTCATTCGATGGTATCCCTCCGGCGCTGGCTCATCGCGCTCCGCGCTCTGCTCAAATACATCTTCAGTCGGTTCATTACAGATACTTGCCGATTATCGGCCGCAGGTCGGCGGCCACCTTAGGCGGAATCACCGC
>DASXMQ010000067.1:0-1994 GCA_036495625.1 Binataceae bacterium (SeqCode)
GACATCCGCGGCCGCAGCATTATCGACACCTGGATCCTCGCCCATTACTACGATATCGCGAGCCGCGAGCTCGAGGGCTTCGGGCTCAAGGAGCTGGCGCAGCATTTCAACGTGGCCGCCGCCGACCGCGTCTATATCGACCCTGCGCGCGTGAGCGACTGCTTCGACCATCGGCCCGAAGAGCTTTTCGCCTACGCGATGGGCGACGTGCGCGAGACCGCCGCGCTGAGCCGGCTGCTCGCGCCGAGCTATTTCGTGCAGGCGCAGATTTTTCCCTACTCCTTCCAGAACGTGATGCTGCGCGGGAACGCGACCCGGATCGACGCGCTGCTGATGCGCGCGTATCTGGCGGCGCGCCATTCGATTCCGGCGCCCCAGGCGCCGAGCGAAGTGATGGGCGGGTACACCGAGGTCCGGCGCTGCGGCGTCGCGCGCCGCGTGCTGCACTGCGACGTGACTTCGCTGTATCCGTCTCTGATGCTGCACTATGGACACGCGCCGGCCGGCGACCGGCTCGGCGTGTTCCTCAAGGCGCTCGGCGATTTGCGCAGCTTCCGCATCCAGGCCAAGGCGGCGGTGCGCGAACTCGACGGCGCCGCGCGGGGCGACCTCGAGGCGCTCCAGCAGACCTTCAAAATCCTGATCAATTCGTTTTACGGCTACCTCGGCTTTTCACTCGGCCACTTCAACGACTTCGTCCAGGCCAACGCGGTGACGCGCCGCGGACGCGAGCTTATCCTGGCCGCGGTCGCGGCGCTGGAAGACGCCGGCGCGCAGGTGATCGAGGTCGATACCGACGGCATCTATTTCGTCGCGCCGCCGGCCGTCGATGACGCCGGGGGCGAACAGAACCTGGTCGAGCGAATCGGCGCCGCGATGCCCGAGGGCGTGCGCCTGGAGCTCGACGGCCGCTATCCCGCGATGTTTTCCTACAAGATGAAGAACTACGTCCTGCTCGAGGAATCGGGCGAGATGACGATTCGCGGTTCAGGGCTGCGCTCGCGCGGGCTCGAGCGCTTCCAGCGCCGCTTCATGGAAGAGATGTTCCGCCTGATGCTCGAGCAGCGCGCCGGCGAAATCCCGGCGCTCCACGAAGACTGGCGCGATCGCCTGGCGCGCCACGCCTTCGCTATCGGCGACCTGATGAAGACCGAGACCTTGCAGGACTCGTCCGAAACCTACCGCGACAAGATTGGCGGCAAGCGCCGCAACGTTTCGGCCGCCTACGAACTAGCGCTCAAGGCCGGACGCCCGTACCTGAGCGGCGACCAGATTTCCTATTACGTCGCGGGCCGCGGCACCCGGGTCAAAGTTAGCGCGGCGGCGCGTCTCGCAGCGGAATACGACCCGGCCAATCCCGACGAAAACGTCGAATATTACCAGGCCAAGCTCGACGAGCTTTACGCGAAGTTCAGGCCTTACGCCGTGCGGCCCGGTCTCTTCAGCCCGGCCGAAGTCGAAGGCGCGGCCGAACCGCCGGAACAGCAGTCGATGTTCGACGAGGCCATGACCGAGAAAGCCGGCAAATAGGGTCCGGCTGAGACGCCGCAGCAATGAAGCAGAAAATCATCGGTTTTCATCAGGACGAGCATGCCGACTGGGTTGCCGACCTCGCATGCGGACACACACAGCACGTGCGCCATCAGCCGCCCTGGCAGCAGCGTCCGTGGGTGACGACGGCCGAGGGCCGCGAGAGCCGGCTCGGCGTCGAGCTCGAGTGTAAAAAATGCGACGACGAGGCTGCCGCATAGGCATGAGCGGCTAGCGTGGTGTTCTGGATAAGTTTCATCCCAGGGATGTCGAAGCTGTTATTCCGAGCGCAGCGAGGAATCCCGGCTTCCACGAAAGAAACGAATAACGATCAGGGATTCCTCGGTCGCTGACCCCCCTCGGAATGACACCTTGACGCTTTTCCGGATATGCAAGGTATTTGCGGGACATCACACTAGCGGCGCCAGCGTAGATTGCCGTTTTCGTCGCGAAATTCCTCGACG
>DASXMQ010000068.1:0-8305 GCA_036495625.1 Binataceae bacterium (SeqCode)
AGCTGCGGCGTATGCGGCAAGACCAGTATCGAGGCGACCCAACGCCGGATCGCGCCGATCACTTCGCGAATGACCGTCGCAGCAGGCGCGATCCTCGAACTCGCGCCGATGATGCGCCGTGCGCAGAAGGTCTTCGCCGCAACCGGCGGATTGCATGCCGCCGGGCTGTTCGTTCCGTCCGGCACCCCGGCGCGAACAAATGGCGTGCGCAGGAACGGCCGCGCCGCGACGTCGGTTACGACGATGGAACTCAAGGTGCTGCGCGAGGACGTCGGCCGCCACAACGCGGTCGACAAGGTGGTCGGCTACGCGCTGATGAATGGGATGCTGCCGCTTGGCGCGGCGCTGATGGCGGTGAGCGGGCGGCTCAGCTTCGAGATCGTGCAGAAGGCGGCGGCCGCCGGCGTGCCCATCCTCACCGCGGTCTCGGCACCGTCATCGCTCGCGGTCGATCTGGCCGAGGAAGTCGGTATCACACTCGTCGGTTTTCTCCGCAACGGCACCTTCAATTTGTATTGCCATCCGGACCGTATCGTAGCGTAACCTCATCCCCTGGATGAAAGATTCATGTTCGTGACGCTGGTTTGCACTTTGCCCTGGCGCAGTACCCACTTGAGCCGGCGCCTCATAGGCGTTAACTCTAGGGGGCCGCAAGGCCTTATCGATGTTCCTTAGAAAGCGCGCGCTCGAACGTATAGCAGTCGAAAAAGTGCTCTTCGAGCGCCGTCGCGGCGGCGACATCCGGATCTGCGTCGTCTATCCCAACGTCTATCGGCTCGGGATGGCGAATCTCGGCTTCCAGGCCGTTTACCACATCTTTGAATCCGACCCGCGCGTCGCCGCCGACCGCGCCTTTCTGCCCGATCTCGACGAGCGCGCATACATCCGCGCGCGCGGCGAGCGCCTGGTTTCCTTCGAGCGCGGCGAGCCGCTCGGCGCCTTCGACGTAATCGCTTTTTCGGTCTCGTTCGAGACCGACTACCTGAACCTGATCACGATGCTGCGGATGGCGGGAATTCCGCTGAGCCGCGCCGAGCGCGCCGGACGCAACTATCCGCTGATCATCGCGGGCGGGTCGGCCGTGTTCCTCAACCCCGAGCCGATCGCCGATTTCGTCGATCTTTTTCTGATCGGCGAAGGCGAGGAGATGGTGCCCGAGTTCATCGCGCGCTTTCGCGAGACTGGCGCGCTCGATGGCTCCGAGCGCCTGCGCGCGCTCGCGCTGGTCGAGGGCGCATATCTTCCCGACTACTTCACGCCGGTCTATGACGGCGCCGGCGGCCTCGCACGCGTGGATTACAGCGGGCCTGGACTGCCGCGCGTAAGCCGCCGGCTGATCGACGACCTCGACCGCTTCACCACGGCGTCTCTGATCCTCACCCCGGAGTCGGTTTTCGGCGATATGTACCTGGTCGAGGCGAGTCGCGGATGCCAGTGGGGATGCCGCTTCTGCGCGGCCGGCTTCATGTATCGGCCGATCCGCTACCGCAGCGCCGACAAGCTGATCGCCGAGAGCCGGCGCGGACTCGAGGAGCGCAGTGTGATCGGCCTGGTCGGCGCCGAGATGGCGAGCGTGCCCGGCGTGGCAGAGATCGCGGGCGCCGTGGCTGACGGCGGCGGACGGCTTTCGCCGTCGTCGCTCAAGGCCGATTGCATTTCGCCGGCGCTCGCCGCGGCGCTCGCGCGCAATGGCAATCGCAGTGTGACGGTCGCGCCCGAGGCCGGCAGCGAACGGATGCGCAGGATTATCAACAAGAATCTCACCGAGGATGAAATCCTGAGCGCGGCCGAGATGATGATCGGCGAGGGCGTGGAAAATCTTAAGTGTTACTTTATGGTGGGGCTGCCCGAGGAGCACAACGAGGACGTGGTTGCGATCGCCGAGTTGGTCGGCAAAATCGTCGCGCGGGCGCGTGCGCAGCGCCGGCACGTTGGCCGCGTCAACGTCTCGCTCAACCCGTTCGTGCCCAAGCCGTGGACGCCGTTTCAGTGGGACGCGATGCGCGAGCCGCAGGAACTCAAGCGCAAGGTCGCGCTGGTGCGCTCGCATCTGATGCGGCTGGACGTGGGTGTCGAGCTTGACGCCGAGTCGCCGCGCGAAGCGTACTTTCAGACCCTGGTCTCGCGCGGCGACCGTCGTGTCGGCGCGATCCTCGCCCGGCTGAGCGCAGAGAATCGCGAATTGCCGGGCGAGATCTGGCAGGGGCTCAAAGCCATCAAGCGGGATGCCGCCGCGGGCGACAACGGGCTGGTCGATCCCGACTTTTTCGTCACCCGAGAATATACCCGCAATGAGCTTCTGCCGTGGGACTTTATCGACCATCACATCGAGAAATGGTTCCTCGCTTCCGAGCGCAAGAAGGCGCATCACGAGCGTCAGACCAGGCCATGCGACGTCACGACCTGCAGAGTATGCGGCGCGTGCTGAAGTCCTTGTTGAAATAAGACGGTTGCGACGATAGCAGCCAAGGGGAGGGAGGGGATGAGGTTGCGAGCGCTTGAGGCGGCTGGGGCTCGGCGGTGGACGACGGCGCTTGCCGCGGCGGGACTGTTGCTGATGGTGTCGCTGATGCTGCCCCGGCCTGCGCGGGCGCAGGCCGGCTCGAACAGCGGGGTGGGATTGCCGTCAACGACGATCGCGCCGGCCGAGGGTGAGGCTCCGGAAGCGCCGCCGCCTACTCCGCTGCCTCCCGCGCATCGCCGCGTCATGCCGCCGCCGCTCGCGGCTCACTATCCGGCTGCGCATCCGGCCGCGACGGCAGCCGCCGCTCCGGTCAAATCCGTCGTACCCGAGCCGGTGCAGGCCAAACTTCAGCTTAAGCAGGACACCTGGATTTACGCCGAGCCGAGCAGCCGGAGCGTACATCTCGAGCAGGGCGAGAGGGGCAAGTTCCTGATGGTGACCGGCACGACCCATTACTTTCTGCGCGTCAAGCTGAAGAACGGGCAGGATGGTTTCGTGCTGGCCGATGCGGTCCAGGTCATCACGCCGACCGACAAGCTCTTCACGCTGACGCATGACGCTCCCGTGCTCGATGCGCCCAATCACTGGGGCAAGAAGGTCGCCGAGGTGCATCAGGGGCACGCGGTCCACGTCGTCGGCATCGCGCTTGGCTACATGCGGATCAAGATGAAGAGCGGACTTGAGGGATTCATCCCGTCCTCGGCGCTCGAGTAGCCCAAAGGCCGCATCCGGCCCTCCCGCAATCACGCCAGCTGAGGTTCCCCGCGGGCTGTATGCAACCGCCCGCGATGGTGCTAATCGAGGCTGCTGGAGAGGCCATCCATGGAACGAGTCAACTTCGGAATCTTTGACCATATCGAGCGCACTACCAGCGACGGCTCGTTGCAGCAACTTTTCGAGGAGCGGTTGCGGTTGGTCGAGGCCTACGAGCAGGCGGGTATCTGGGGTTATCACGTCGCGCAGCATCACGCGACGCCGCTCGGGATGGCGCCATCGCCGAACCTGCTGCTGGCCGCGGCCGCGCAGCGCACGCGCAACATCCGGCTCGGCACGCTGGTCTATCTGCTGCCGTTCTACAGCCCGCTGCGGCTTATCGAAGAGATCTGCATGCTCGACCACATGAGCGGCGGGCGGGTCGAGATCGGCGTCGGCCGCGGCGTCTCGCCGTTCGAGCACGCGCAACATCGCATCCCGTTCTATGACGCGCGCGAGATCTTCGAAGACTCGATGGCGGTGCTGGTGAAGGGGCTGACCAGCGAGCGCCTGACCCATCATGGCCCGCACTACCGCTACGACAACGTGCCGATGGAGTTGCGGCCGCTCCAGCAGCCCCATCCGGGTTTCTGGTATGGCACGCTCTCGGTCGATAACGCGATTTACGCGGCGCGCCGGGGGATGAACATCGTTTCGATCGGCGGGCTGGAATCGGTCAAGCGAGTGACGGCGGCCTACCGCGAGTACTTTCTGGAAAGCGCAGGCAGCCCGCTCAACGTCAATCCGCACCTGACGCGGCCAGTGACCGGCGCGATCCGCCACATCTACGTTGCCGAGACGGATCGCGAGGCCGAGCAGGTCGCGCGCGATTGCTACCGCGCCTTTTACGACAACCTGCAGAAGCTCTGGCGCGACTACAACACGCTCGCGGTCGCCTTCCCCAACGACTACGACCTGTTCCATCGGGTGGGCGCGAGCTTCAGCGGGTCGGTCGCCTCGGTGCGCGACCAGATCGCGAAGTTCTGCGAGGAGTCGGGATGCGACTACCTGGTGCTGGCGTTCGCCTGGGGCAATCTGACCGCCGCACAGACGCGCCGCTCCTTCGATCTCTTTGCGAGCAAGATCATGCCGGATTTCGTCCGCCAGCCGGCTGCCGCGTAAGTCCGGGCCTCGGTCGCGCTGCGGCAGTACTGGGCGGCCGCGCGAGCTGTCGAAGAGTTGGCATTCGGCGCCGCCCTTGACACGATGATTACGTTGAAGGGCAAGGAGACGATCCGATGACAACCGCCGCTGACAAGAGCCAAAAAATCCGCCCTGTGACCAATATCGTCAATGCTTCGCGCCAGCTCGAAGGCGCGGGCTTCGTCGTGAACCGGCCGTTCCCGAACCAGGAGATGGCGCTGGTCGATCCCTTTCTGCTGCTCGACGAAATGGGCCCGATGGAACTCGGGCCGGGCGAGGCCAAGGGCGCTCCCGACCATCCTCATCGCGGCTTCGAGACCGTGACCTACATGATCTCGGGCAAGATGGAGCATCGCGACTCGCACGGCAACGCGGGGCGGCTCGGGCCGGGCGACGTGCAGTGGATGACCGCCGGCGCCGGCGTGGTGCATTCCGAGATGCCG
The DNA here is from genome assembly GCA_036495625.1 of Binataceae bacterium (SeqCode). Classification (GTDB taxonomy): domain Bacteria; phylum Desulfobacterota; class Binatia; order Binatales; family Binataceae; genus JAKAVN01. Next base: position 4,804 of record DASXMQ010000068.1, read on the forward strand.
GCCGAGGACTTCCAGCGCCAGGGCGGCCGGATGCACGGCTTTCAGTTGTGGGTCAACCTGCCGCGGCGCGACAAGATGATCCGTCCGCACTACCAGGAGATTCCCGCCGCCGGGATTCCCGTCGCCGTGAGCGCCGACGGCAAGGCGTCGGTGCGCGTGGTCGCGGGCGAGTCGATGGGCAAGAAGGCGGTGATCGACACGCGCACGCCGATCATCTACCTGCACTTCACGCTGAAGCCCGGCGCGCGCGTCGTGCAGCCGGTGCCGGCCGAATACAACGCCTTCGCTTACGTCTTCGGCGGCGAGGGTCGCCTGGGCCACGACGAGCGGACCGCGACGGAGCATCAGATGGTGACGTTCGCGGGCGACGGCGACGCGATTTCGATCGCGGCGCCAGAAAGCGCCGGCGCGCCTCTGGAGGTGCTGCTGATCGCGGGCGTGCCGCTTCGCGAGCCGGTCGCGCGCTACGGCCCCTTCGTGATGAACACCAAGGAAGAGATCGTCAAGGCGTTCGAGGATTACCGCGAAGGCCGGATGGGCGAGATCGCGCCTGCCTGACGTCCGGCCTTTCGCGGTGCGGCAGGAGCGCGGTCGATTTTTCTCCCGCGCTCCGGGTCGCAGCGCGTCGCCCACCGCGCCAATAGTCCGGCAGTCGTCTAGGCCATCAGTTCGTACAGGACCGCAAATTCGTCCTCGATCGGGAGCTTGCGGAAGTGCGTGAAGCCGGCCGCCTGGGCCAGCTCGCGCGCCTTGGGCTCGCCCATCGCCGCGCCGATCCCGGCGCCGCCGTGCGCCAGCGAAGTCGTCATGCAGTAGAGCGTGCTGACCGAATAGATCAGCTTGCCCATCGGCTTGACGTTTTCCTCGACGTTCGCGGAGATGTTGATCTCCTGCACCAGGTAGGTGCCGCCGGGCGTCAGCGAGTTTCTGATCGAGCGCATCAATCCCACCGGATCGACCGAATCATGGACGACGTCGAAGGTCGTGACGAGGTCGAACTTGCCGGCCGGCAGCCGCGAACCGTTGGCGACCTCGAAGGTTACGCGGTCGGCGACGCCGGCCTCGGCCGCGTTGCGCCGCGCGCGCTCGATCGACTCGGCATGAAGATCGAAGCCGAACACGCGCGAGTTCGGAAACGCCTGGGCGATCAGGATCGCCGCGCGCCCGCCGCCGCATCCGACGTCCGCGGCGACGCCGCCGCGCTGCAGGCGCTCGAGCACCTGCGGCATCGCCGGGATCCATTTACGCACGAGCTTGAACTGGTAGCGCGGCCGTGAATTGCGCTCGGTCGCCTCGAACATCCACGGCGGATAGTCGGCCTGAGTCAGTCCTCCGCCGGCGCGAAACGCTTCGGCCACCTTGGGCGCGACCGACATCGTCGCCTGCACGACCTGAAAATACGATCCGACGAAGTAGGGCGAGCCTTCCTCGGCCAGCGCCACCGCGTACTCGGGTGTAAGCAGGTAGGTCTTGGCGGCCGGGTCGTACTCGAGATACTGCGCCGCGGCCATCGAATTCAGCCACTCCTGCAGATAGCGCCGGTTGAGCCCGGTGCGGGCGGCGAGCTGCTCGACCGTGAGCGGTCCGGCGTCCTTCATCGCCTTGAACAGGCCGAGCCGGTCGCCGATAAAATTCATCGCGCTATGCATCGCGCTCGCGACGTCGCCCAGGATCTGCTGCGCGACCTGTTTGGCTTTTTCCCGATCGATCTCGCCCGTTGATGCCATTGTTGAGCTGCTCCTTTTTATCGTGCGCTTTGTCCGGTCTTTATTCTGCGATTGATTTGGCGCCCGCGCCTAGACGATTTCCATCCGCCGTTGTTGGCAAGCTTCATATGACCTCTTCCCGCGCACGCGGCCCTGGCGCAACGCTCTCCCGAACCATAGCGCATTGCCCCGCACAGCGTCAGGCAGCCGCGAGCGCCGCGGCTTTATCGCCCTTGGGGCCGCACAGGATTTGCCCGCTGCGTTTGCAAGCGGCAGAGGAAGCACGGGCTAGCGCGCGAGGGCCAGCGCCGCGAGCTCTTTTTCGCCGAGCGCGTGCAGTAGCAGCGCCTGCGCATGCGCGGCCGAAACCTTCCAATGTGCGGTCAGGTCGCGGACCTCGTTCTCGGAGGGCATCACGCCCTTGCGATACGCGATCCCGATCGCCTTGCGCACGCCGAGGTCGCCGGCGACGACGCGCGGCCGTCCGAGCGTGCGCGCCAGGATCCATTCCGCCGTCCACACACCGATTCCGCGGAGCGCCACCAGTTCATCGATTACCTCCGCATCGGAAAGGCTCGCGAGCCGCTCGATCGCGATTTGGCCGCGTGCGACGGCCTGCGCCACCGCGACTACATACTCGGCCTTGCGATTGGTGAACTGGAGCGCGCGGATCTCGGCCGGGGCGGCGCTCGCCAGGCGTTCGGCGCTCAGGCTGTAAATGATCGCGCCGTCAACGGCGTGCTTGTCGCCGAAGCGTTCTGCCAAACGCCGTCGGGTCTCGGACGCCCAGCGCAAATTGACCTGCTGGGCGCTGATACATCGCACCAGCGCACCCAGTAGATTGAGCTGCAGCACGGGTCTGAAGCCGCGATAGCGCGCCTCCAGCCGCGCCAGGAGCGGATCGGCGCGGCGGAGCTCCGCAAAATGCGGCGGCGGCGGGACAAACGTCGCGCGAACCGCGGCCAGGATCGGCTCGGCGCACTCGCCGTCGCTGATAGCGACGCGAACCGCGGGGCGCGCGCGCGTTCCCGCAAATGCGGTGGCGAAAGCGATTGCATGTCCGTCGATTTCGATCGTGCGCAGGAAGGCGCGGCCGTCCCAGCGATCGAGCAGATCGTCGCCCGAGCGGCAGAACATCTCGAGCGACGCCGCCGGATCGAGCGGCCCCGGCAACTCGAGCTCGAACGACGCTTCACGACGGACCGATGCGCGCAGTGCGCGCATCGGTCTTTGAGCCACGCCCGTGGGCATTCGACGCCGCCTACGAACGCGGCGCGGGGCCACGCCGCTTCATCATCGCGTTGGCCTCCGGATAGCTGACGGCGCCGCTCATGAAGTTATACGTCCCCGCGCCCAGCAGCTCGTGAGCGATATTGCGCGCAAGCGCGAAGGCCGCGAGTCCGGGCCATGAACCGACGCTGACCCGCACCACGCCAAGACGTTCGAGCTCGCCCACCGGCGGCGAAGTCGGGCCGGCGAGGATATTGATCGGGCCGTTGATTTGCTTGGCCAGCGCGCCGATGGTTTCCGGATCGCGCACACCCGGCACGAACAGGCAATCGGCGCCCGCCTCGCGGTAGAGATTGGCGCGCCGCACCGCGTGGGCAAGGCGCTCCTCCTTGGGGCCGACGCCGAGCAGAAAGACGTCGGTGCGCGCATTGATCACGATCGGCACGCCGGCTTTTGCCGCGGCGTCGCGCGCTGCGTTAAGCCGCTCGAGCGCCTGTGCGGTTTCGTACAGTTCGCCGCGGCGTTCGATCTCGCCGTCCTCGAGATTGATCCCCACCGCGCCCGCT
>DASXMQ010000069.1:0-1896 GCA_036495625.1 Binataceae bacterium (SeqCode)
CAATGCCAGGTGCGCGCGATCCAGGTGATCCGTGAGCTGAGCGGCAGCGGGCTCATCATGACGCCAAGCGAAAAGGACTTCGCCAATCCCGAGATCGCGGCCTACCTGGAGAAATACCTGCGCGGCAAGGACACCGCCGCGCGCGACCGCGTGCAGCTTTTCAAACTCGCGTGGGATCTGATCGGCGAGCAGTTCGGCAGCCGCCAGCTGCAGTACGAATGGTTTTACGCGGGCGACCCCTACTTCACGCGCGGGCGTTTCTATCGCTCGCCGATGGCCCGCGAATACAAGAACATCGTCACGCGCCTGCTGAACTCGCGCAAGTAGCGGAGCGAGTTCACCGGCGCGCGAGCGCGGCGCGTCCCGCGCTCGCCCCCGCGATCCGCCCGAATACCGACCCCGACATCAAGCCCGTGCCACCCGGATAGTTGAAGTAAAAAAGACCGCCGACCAGCTCGCCCGCCGCGGTAAGGCCGCCGATCGGGTCGCCGTCGGTATTGATCACGCGCGCCTGTTGATCGACGCGCAACCCTCCGAATGTGAACGTGACGCCGCAGGTCACCGCGTACGCCTCGAACGGCGGAGTGTCGATCGGGTTGGCCCAGTTGGTCTTGTCGATCGCAAGCCCGCGCGTGCGCCGCCCGTCCTTGATATTTGGATTGAATTCGACGCCGGTGTCGACGGCCGCATTGTAGCTCCTTATCTCGTCAAGAAAGGCCGCCGCGTCGACGTCCTCGAGCTTCCCCGCCAGCGCTTCGAGCGTGTCGGCGCTGGCCTTGGTGACGCGCTTTATCCGGTACTCGTCGCGCAAGAGATGGCTCACCTTGCGATCGAAGACCTGCCATGCGAACTGCCCGGGTTGTTCGAGAATCACGCGGCCGTACTTGGCGTACGTGTAATTGCGAAAATCGGCGCCCTCGTCGACGAAGCGCCGGCCGCGTCCGTTGATCATGATTCCGAACGGGTAGCTGTGTTTCTGGAAACCGTCGCCGACGCTCAGATCGCCGAACTCGGGCGCGTTGCGATCCCATCCCACGGCATGGCATCCCGACCAGTTGCCGTATGGCATCGCGCCAACCTCGAGCGCCATCCGGATTCCGTCGCCGGTGTTAAAGCGCGTGCCGCGCACCTTGGCCAGATCCCATCCGGGGCCGAGATAACGCGTGCGCCATTCGGCGTTGGCCTCGAAACCGCCCGCCGCCAGCACCACGGCTCTCGCCGCGACGGCCGTCGTGCGCCCTTCGCGTCTTACCGCGACGCCGGTGACGCCGCTGTCGTCATGCTCAAGTTCGAGCGCGCGGCTCCCATACCAGACCTCGATTCCGTTGCGCGCGGCGGCCGCGTGCAGCGCGTCGATCAATCCGGGCCCGCCGCCCCACGCTTCGACCGTGAGCCCGCCCCAGAACTTGAAGCGTCCGCCAACGTTGAACGCCTGCCGCCCGTAGATTGGCTGAAAGCGCACACCTTTGGTGCGCATCCACATCATGGTCTCGAAGCTGCGGCGCACCAGCAGTTCGGCCAGCTCGGGGCTGGTGCGGTACTGAGTGACGCGCGCGAGATCGTCGAAGAACTGATCCTCGCTGTAGGCGCCGAAGTCAGTACGTGCCTTATCCTCGTCGCTCAGATCGGGCATCAGCCGCGCGAGGTCGTCAACGCCATTGTACGCGACGCGCATCGCGCCCGCGGTGAAGCGACTGTTGCCGCCGCGCTCCGCCTCCGGCGCGCACTCCAGCACCAGCACGCTCGCGCCGGATTCGCGCGCGGCAAGCGCCGCGCACAGCGCCGCGTTGCCCGCGCCGACTACGACTACGTCATAGGAGGAAGACATCGAATGCGGCTCCCGTCGTCGATAAAGTCCTCGCTCGCGATCTGACTTAAGACCGACCGAGTATAGCG
>DASXMQ010000070.1:0-16438 GCA_036495625.1 Binataceae bacterium (SeqCode)
CTCACCTGCGCGCATCACTGCGCCGACCTCGATCAGCCCAACTGGATCCACAAGACCTGCGGCGGCAAGAGCGGCGTCAAGTACTGGCGCACGCGGATGGAGCTGGTAGCGGAGACGTACGTCGTCGAGATGAAGCCGACGTCGTATCCGCGCGCGCCGATCGGCAAGAAGCGCATCTGGTACCACGCCGCCACGCTCTGCCCGCTCACCATGATCAGCTACGACCGCCAGGGCAAGATGTGGAAGCAGTGGGAGGGCGGCTTCGATTACTACGAGCGCAAGCCCGGAATGAAGTGGATCGATGGCGTTCCCGATCACTTCTGGAGCTGGACGCACGTGCACGCGCACGATCTCCAGAGTAACCGGATGTCGCGCTTCTACTACGCGCAGGAGGTTCCCGGCGGGTTTCACGCCGACATCGACAATCCCCGGCTGTTCGGTGATTTTTGCTCGATGGAAGCGCTGGAGCGCCTGGGCCGCTAGGTCTTCCGGTGACGAGTGCGTAGCCGCGCCGGCCTTGCCGTGGCAGGGCCGGCGCGGCGGTTTTGCGCCCCGCTCTCACCCGGTCGGAGCCTCCCGCACAACCGATTCGCACGGCCGGTCGGCCGGTCATTCGGAACGCTTCAGCCTTGCCGCGGGTTCTGTGCTACGGTGACGAGCGGCGGCCGCCCTGCGCCCGTCATTCGCGCCGGTTATGGAGACCCGAAGACGCGCTGCCGACCGTACTGGAGCCTGCCGAATCGGGACGCCGTCCCGCTGGGCCGCGGCCGCGCTCTGCGCGGCGCTTGCAGCTGTTGCGACGTGGACCCCCGCCCGTCCTACCCTTCACGCCCGTAAGAACGCATACTCGGCCGGAAACCGGGCGTTGCGAATCGAATCGATTCCCACGGCGCCCGCCGGACGGCTGATACTGGTGTTCGGTTCGCTTCCGCCGCGAGCGCTTTGCCGCAACGCGCATTGGCAATGGGCGGATCTGAGCCAACAATGGTTCGCCGGCGCCGACTGCACGGACGCCCAGCTACAAAGCGCGAAGCTCATCGGCACCAACTTCAGGGGCGCGAATCTGAGCGGCGCACAGATGCAGGACGCGATGATGTGGTTCGTGGACCTCGATTCGGCGCGCCTGCAGAAGGCCAACCTGAGAAATGCCGATCTGGCGCGCGGCTCCCTGCGGCAGGCCAGCCTCGAGGGCGCCGATCTGCGGCACGCGATCCTGAAGGCCGCCAACCTGACGCAGGCCAATCTGCTCGGCGCCAAAATGAGCGGCGCCAATTTTACCGGGGCTAATCTCCAGAGCGCGGTATTGACCGGCCTGGTAATGGACGGCGTGGACTTCACCCGCGCCAATCTCTCCGGCGCGGACCTGACCCGCGCCGACCTGCGCAACGCCGTCGGTCTGACTCCAGCGCAGCTCAAGCTCGCCAATATCGACCCGGAAACCCGGCTGCCGGCGGGAATGTCCGTCATGCTCGATACGCCGGCGCCGTCGGGCCGATGACCGGGACGATGCGCTTCCGTGATGAAAACCTGGCCTGCTAGGATTCAAACGGGTTTGCCGGGGCGCAGAGCGCCGGCACGATGTACCTTGGGATTCCCGCGGCCGTCCGGCCTCGCGCCCGGTCCGACCGCCGATAGTGCTCGAACCCAACAGAGGGAGAATTATTGATGAAGATTCGTGAGCGGAAATTCGGCGAGCATTGGACCACGGTTGTGCTGGCAATCTGCGGAGGGTTCTTCGGCGCGATGCTTTGGGGACAGCTCTTTACGCCCCGCAGCGTCGTGGCCGCCGAGACCCAGCGGAGCAAGACGATCACCGCCGATCGCATCGTCGTGCAGGAGGTGCAGATCGTTGACCCCTCGGGACGGCAGCGCGCGGTGATGAACGTGACGCCCGACGATCTCGCGCGGCTCAGTTTCCTCACCACCTCGGGCAAGCGCAGGCTCGCGATGGGCGTGCTCGCGGACGGCGAGTCGGCGGTAGGGATGTATGACGCGCAGGGCCGTGTGCGTATCGGGCTCAACGTGCCGCTGGACGACTCGGCGAGCATTCACCTGGTTGACAAGGGCGGACGCAATCGCGCCAATTTCGTGCAGCTGCCCAACGGCAATGCGAGCTTCGAGATCTTCAGCGAGGATGGCCGCCTCCTATGGAGTGCGCCGACGGCGGGAGCGTCAAACTCGGCGAGCACGCAACCACCCCAAGCGCCTTTGCACGAGGCCGCGCGCTGAGAACCGCGCAGATTCATTCCAAACAAACAAGGAGAATAATCCCAATGGCCAGTCCAGAGCTTCAGCTGGTTTTAGAGCAACAGCGCCAGTTCGCGCAGCAATTCTCGAAGGCCAGAACGCCGCAAGAGATGCGCGCGATAATGACCGCCGGGTTTTCCATTTTTCCGAGCGCCAATGAAGTGAAGTGCGAACCGGTGAACGCCAATGGCGTCAAGGCCGAGTGGGTCACCGCGAGCAACGCTGCGCCCGATCGCGTCATCCTCTACCTCCACGGCGGCGGTTACATAATGGGTTCGATCGAAACCCATCACGAGCTTGCGGCGCGTCTTTCGAAGGCGGCCAAGGCGCGGGTCCTGCTCATCGACTATCGCCTCGCGCCTGAGAACCCCTTCCCCGCGGCCGTGGATGATTCGATAACGTCCTATCGATGGTTGCTCGCGCAGGGCTGCAAGCCCGAACGAATCGTGGTCGCCGGCGATTCGGCAGGCGGCGGCCTCGCGGTGTCCACGCTGGTGGCGCTCCGTGACGTCGGCGCGCCCGCGCCGGCCGCGGGCGTGTGCCTTTCGCCCTGGGTCGATTTCGAAGCGGAAGGCGAATCGATGAGCAGCCGGGCGGCGCAGGACCTGGTCGTGTCGCGCGACACGATCGTGACGCTGGCCAAGCTGTACGTCGGCGAAAAAGGAAGCCTGCGCGAGCCGCTGGCCGCGCCGCTCAACGCCTCGCTCGACGGTCTCCCGCCGCTGTTCATCCAGGTCGGCGATGCCGAGGTCTTGCTCGACGATTCGACCCGCCTGGCCGACCGCGCCGAGGAAGCGGGCGTGGACGTCACTCTGCAGATCTGGGAAGAGATGCCGCACGTGTGGCATTTGGCCGCCCCGGTCCTGCCCGAAGGTCAGCAGGCGATCGAGAAGATCGGCGAGTTCGTGCTCAAACGCGTGCCGTAGTTCGCTTTGACAGTTCCCGCCGTCCGCCCGGCCCTGCGCCATGGCGCTGCTCTGGGGCGGCGCCATAGCATTTTCTCTCAGGGGCTACTGCCAGGGCGCCACGGCCTTGCGCACCGGATGGTCCACCGGGAGTTCGCAAAAGCCGTCGGCCTCGATATGCAGCGCGCGATTGAAGCGCGCGCGCAGGTTCTCGAAGGCGATCATCGTGGTCAGTTCGACGATTTGCGCGGTGTTAAAGTATTGCTTTAACTCGGCAAAAACGGATTCTGTGACCTCCGCCGGGTTCTGCGTCATTCCCTCGGCGTAGCGCAGGATGGTCTTTTCCAGCGGACTGAAGTGTGCGCTCTTCTCGAAGGTCGCGAGATCGGCGAGCTGCGCATCCGTGATCCCTTGTTCTCTGCCAACGGCAGAGTTGATGTCCACTCAAAACGGGCATCCGGCGATCTGCGCGGTACGCACGCACGCGAGCGTTTTGAGCCGCGGCTCGACTCTCTGTGCTCGCCCGAGCGCTGCGCCCAGCGCCGAATAGGCCTCCGCTATTTCCGGGCAGTGCGCGAACGCGGTCAGCGGAATCGTGACTCGCCCGAGCAGCTCCGCGGTCTTCCGATAGATCTTTTGTACACCGGGCGCCGCCTCTTCGAGCGTCACCCCTTTGATGCGCATAACGTTACCTCCATCCGGTGCAAGCCTTTATAGCGAGCCGGGCTGCACGATCAAAACCGCCGAGGCGAAGAGCGCCTGATTTTCCGCAATCACCTCGTTTCGATCGCTCCCGCCGCGTACGTCACCGCCGCATACGACGTCAGCAGGTCGGCGCGGCTTTGAATCAGCGTATAGCGCGCGCCGGCGAGATCGCGCTGCGCGGTCAGCAATTCGACGATCGTGCTGAGGCCCTGGCGGTAGGTCTCGAGGTTGGCGTCGTAGGCCTCCTGCGCCGCTGCGACCAGTGCCTGCCCGTACGAGTATTTCTTCAGCGACGACTGGAACTCGTAGTACGCACGCCACATCTCGGCGATCGCGCTGATTTCCGCCGAACGAACGCCCGCGCGTGCGGCGGCGTCCTCCGCCTCGGACGCGCGCACGTCGTTGAGCCGTTTGAATCCCGTGAATACGTCCCATTGCAGCGTCACGAGCGCCGAATACTGCGGCTGATTGGCCCACGCGGTCGGCGGGCCCAAAAACGTAAAGCGCCAGATGAGCTGGCCGTAATTTGCCGTCAGATCGACGGTCGGATACCACGCCGCCTTGGCCAGCGCGACCCGCGCCTCGCTCGCGCGCAGCCCTGCGACCTTTGCCGCGAGGTCCGGGCGCTGCCTTATGGTGGCCGCGATCAGATCTTCGATCTGACCGCCGAGCCTCGTCGGTACCGGCAACGCCTCAAGGCTGGCGACCTCGATCGGTTGGTCGGCCGGGATGCCGATCGCGGCGGCCAGGGCGGCCTCGGCGTCGTGCACCAGGAGCTCGGCGTTGGCGACGTCGTATTGCGACTGTGAGACGCGCTCCTTGGCCAGCAGCAGCGCGGGTTCGGTCGCGAGCCCGAGGTTGACGCGCTGCTGAACCGCGTCGAAGTCGGAGCGCGCAAGCTCGAGGTTCTGGCGCGCCGCGACGACCGCGGCCTTGGAGGCGCATAGCGAGTAGTAGGCGCGCTGCACCGCGAAGACCACGTCCTGCATCTTGCGGTCGAAGCTGAAATTGGCGGCGGCCAGCGCCTGGCGCGCAGCCGTGGCGCTGGAGCTGCGCCGTCCGAAATCGAGCAACGTGTAGGTCGTCTGCACCAGCGGCTGCGCCTGCCACACCTTGTATTGGGCGGCTATCCCTCCGGGCAGCGGGAACAGCGTTCGTGTGTATCCGTTGGCCGAATTGGCGCTCACCAGCGGATAGTACGGCGCGCGCGCCGCGCCGAAGTTCGCCGCCGCCTGGCGCGCCGACTCCCATGCGAAGCGCGTATCCGGGTTCTCACGCAGGGCAAGGTCGAGCAGTGCGGGCAGATCGTACGGCTCGCCCTGCTCATGCGCGGGTTTTTGTCCGGAAGGTTGCGCCGGCGCCGCCGTGGTGGCCGGGGGCGGAGGACGGTTGTCGCTCGGTACGCGGTAGTCGCTTGCCGAGGCGGGCGATGGGGTCCACGCGCGTTCCGCGCTCTGCGGGGCCCATCGGTCCGGATTCGCCTCGGGCTGCTCGGCCATCCGCGCGCATCCCGCCAGACCCGCGACGATGCCGACGCCGATGCCGAAGCCCAAGGCGCGTTTAAGACGACTGGAAATATGCATACTGGCGATTTGACTCCGATTGCGTTTACGAACAATCTTACCCGTATCTTTTGCAGCGGAAGCATCCAAGCGGAATTTCATCCGCGGCAAGCGTGTGGATGCACAGGGGCGGCGCGGCAAATCCGGCCGCCACGCGAGGATTTGGAACATGGCAACTTCCAGGACCGCCGTCAGGACCCAGCCCAAGATCATCAAGACCGCCGAGATTGCCGATCCGCGGCGCGCCGCGGCGCTGGATCCGCATTACAACTGGAAGCGCGCGCTGCCCGCGCCTGGACAACGCGCCGTCGACTTCGAGGAACGGGTCGATTTCCGCCGTCTCCACGAATATCGCTTGGCCCGCGCGCGCCAGGCGCTCGGCCATTCGGGGTTCGGCGCGATGCTCTGCTTCGACACCAACAACATCCGCTACCTGACCAGCACCGTCATCGGCGAGTGGGCGCGCGACAAGATGATTCGCTTTGCGCTGCTCGCCGGCGACGGCGAGCCTTACGTGTGGGATTTCGGCTCGGCCGTGAAGCATCATCAGCTTTACGCGCCGTGGCTTCAGCACGACCATTGCCGCGCCGGGATGCCCGGGTTGCGCGGCGCAATACCGCCTGATGCGGGCCTGCTGCGGATGCATGCGGAGGAAATCACGACGCTGCTCAAGGAGCACGGCGTCGAGCGGATGCCGCTTGGGCTTGACCTGGTGGAGCCGGCGATGCTGTTCGAGCTCCAGCGCGCGGGACTGGAAATACGCGACTGTCAGCAGGTGATGCTGGAGGCGCGCGAGCTCAAGAGCATCGACGAGATCATGCTGCTCAACACCGCCGCCGCGATGGTGGACGGCGTTTATCATATGCTGTGGGAGCGGCTTAAGCCGGGTGTGCGCGAATCGGACCTGGTCGCCGAGGCCAACCGGATGCTCTACCAGCTCGGCTCCGACGACGTCGAGGCGATAAACGCGATCAGCGGCGAGCGCTGCAGCCCCCATCCGCACAACTTCACCGATCGCATCATCCGCCCCGGCGACCAGGCCTTCTTCGACATCATCCAGTCGTACACGGGTTACCGCACCTGCTACTATCGCACCTTCAACGTCGGCCGCGCCACGCCGGCCCAGCGCGACGCCTACAAGCAGGCGCGCGAATGGATGGATCGCACGATGGCGCTGGTCAAACCGGGCGCGAGCAGCGACGAGGTCGCAAAGGCGCTCCCCAAAGCGCAGGAGTTCGGCTTCGAAAGCGAGCTTGCGGCCTTCGGCCTGCAATTCGCGCACGGGCTGGGCCTCGCGCTCCACGAGCGTCCGCTTATCAGCCGGCTCAACTCGCTCAAGGCGCCTGCGGAGATCAAGGCCGGCATGGTGTTCGCGCTGGAGACCTATTGCCCGGCGAGCGACGGATTCTCGGCGGCGCGGATCGAAGAGGAGCTGGTCGTCACACCCGACGGATGCAAGGTGATAACGCTCTTCCCGGCGCAGGAATTGCCGATCGCCAATCCTTATTAGCGCGGCGTCCCGTCAGTAGTTTGCACACACGACTTTGCCATCCGGAGCGAAGCGAATCTGCGGGCGCAGCCGCGGGAGCCCGGGCCGTTCACACGCCCGGGTTTGCGCTCGCCGTTTTCGGCCTGCTCGGGCTCATCTTCGCCGGATGCGACCCGGTGGTGAACATCGCCGGCGCGAACTTTCCCGCGTGGCTCTTGTGCGCGATTCTCGGCGTGCTGCTCGCCGCAATGGTGCGGCCGGTCTTCGCAAGAACCGGCCTCGAACCTCACCTGGGACCTCTGCTGGTAATTTATCCCTGTCTCGCCGTAGCGCTGGCCTGCGTCGTGTATCTGGTATTCTTCAATCGCATCTAAGGAGTGACAGTGCCCGAGCAGCAGGGAGCGCCGGAGAAGAGTCCGCCAGCGAGGCATCCCGCGGCTCGCGGTCCTGGCGATGAGCCAGGGCCCGGAGCGAGCCCCCCACCCCCGCGCGTGCAAACCGACGCGCCATCGCACGAGTCCATAGCACTTAAGATTACCGGCCGGTTGGTCGGCGCGCTCATCGTGGCGGCGGCGATTGCGCTAGCCATGTATGTCGCGCGCCTGTACTACGTCTTTCCCCGCACCGACGACGCGTATGTGCGGGCAAACGTGGTCGGTATCGCGGCACACGTCAGCGGCCCGATCATCGAGATGCCGATCCAGGACAATCAGCACGTGAAGCCGGGTCAGTTGCTGTTTGTGGTCGATCCGCGCCCCTACCAGTCGGTGATGGATCGTACCGAGGCCGAACTCGCGCTTACCAATTTGCAGATCAACGCGCTCGAGGACGCCATCCGCGCCGCAAGTTCGCGCAAGGCTCAACTCAACGCGGAGCTCGCATATGACAAGCAGTATCTCGCTCGCATAGAACCGCTGCTCGCGCGCCACTTCGTCACCGCAAATGATGTCTTCAACGCTCGCAGCCGGGTAGAGGCCGACCAGGCCGGGGTCGCAAGTGCGCAGAGCGAGGTTTCGAAGGCGCAGAACGATCTCGGCCAGTACGGCGACATCAACGCGCGCCGCAAGGCCGCCGAGGCGGCGCTTTACGATGCGAAGCTGAACCTCAACTACTGCTATGTGCGCGCGCCCTTCGACGCCTACGTGACCAATCTCAACATCACGGTTGGCCAGTATGCCAACGAGGGGCGCGAAGTGTTGAGCCTGGTGGATAATCGGCAGTGGTACGTACTGGCTAATTTTCGCGAAAACTTCCTGGGGCACATCCGGCCGGGGATGCCCGCCCAGGTGTACCTGCTGAGCTATCCGAACAAGCGATTTCGCGGACGCGTGCAGGGCGTCGGATGGGCTCTCTACCAGAACAACGGCGCCACTATCCAGGGGTTGCCGCAGATCGAAGAGACGCTCAATTGGGTTCGACTTTCGCAACGCTTTCCGGTCCGCGTGATTCTGGAAGACAACGATCCAGCCTTTCCGTTTCGGATGGGCGCCACCGCCGTTGTCACTATCCAGGGAGGTCGGTGAGCGGCGCCGCCACCACTGTTGTTGCCAAACCGGAGCTTCGGCCTGCAGATCCCCATCGGTGGGCTGACTGGCTTGGTGGATGCCTGGCGCGAGAACTCGCGCCAAGCCCGCGAAAATTCCGCATAGCGCTTCGCATCGCCATGATCGGAACACTCGGGGCCGGTCTGGTTGCGATTTGTCACGTGAATAACGAGCTTGGGACCTACATCGCGTGGCTGCTAGTCGGCGCCGGGCCGATGATGTCCGTTCGCAAAGCGGGGAAGGTGCTTGCGCTGCTCGGGCTTGCGGCCGCAGCGTCCGTCGTAATGGCGCGGGCATTCGCTGAGACGCCGTGGCTGATGCTTCCGTTCCTTTTTGCCCTTTTCTCGTGGTCAACCTACATCGGCAACGTTTTGAAACTCGGCGCCGGGCTAATGCTGATCGAGGTCATATCCGTCAATATTTACTACCTGGTCGAATTCGCACCGCATGAAATTGGCTGGTTCGCGTCAGAGGCTGTCGGCGGCACCGTGATCGCACTGGGTGTACTGATTCTGTTCGACAATTGGCTCTGGCCCGAACGAGGAGAAACGCTCCTGATGGAGTCGCTTGGCGACAGCCTCGGGCGGGTCCGTTCGCGTCTCATCCGCGCCTGCGCCTATTACCTGGGCTCCGAGGGCGCGGCGCGGCCGCCGCTCCCGCCGCCGACCTCCGACCTGCCCGGGCACATGGCGCTGCTCAATCAAGCAGTAGAGGAGGGCCTGGACACCCGTCGCCATGCAATCCTGGTCGCGGCGGTCACGCGCGTCGCGCGCATTTCGCTGGAAGTAGATCGCCTGACGATAGCCGCGCGCGAGCGAGTTCCGCGGGAGATACGCGGAATGCTGCGGACCGAGATCCAATCAGCGGCTGATGCAATTGCGGATGCGTTGGATGAGATCGCCCGCGAATTCCCAACCGAGATCCCGGTTGGCGTCGACCTCCCTCCCCCGCCGGCGCGGCTTCGAGCCATGCGCGCGATGGACGCGCTGAGCGCGCGCATCATCGAGGTCAGACCAACGTACATCGCACGCGTGAGTGCGCGCGAAATCACGAATTTCGCGGCGTTCGCCGACGCGCTGGCTGCGGTCACCGGCTTTATCGAGCGCCTGCTCGACGAGCCTCCCGCAATCGGGACCCACGCGCAGCCGGATGACAGTTCCTCGCGGCTGGCGCGAGAAACCGATCCGGGGCTTTTGCGCTATTCGCTTAAAGCCGGTTTTTGCATAGTAGTTGGCTACGTCGTCGGTATCGTGAGCCAGCGCGTGGAGCTGGCGACGATTCTCACCACGGTTGTGATCATTGCGCTTCCGACTTACGGTGCGGCATTCCGCAAGATGGTTCTGCGGATCGTCGGCGCGGCGATCGGCGGAGCCATCTCCCTGCTCGTAATTATTATAGTGTCGCCGAATTTCGACACTCTTCCCGTTTACCTGATCTCGGTCTTCGCGATCTTCTATGTATCCGCGTACTCGTCTCTGGCGAGCGGCCGGATCGCTTATGCGGGAAAGCAAATCGGCACCACCTTCGCCCTCGTGTTCGCCGGCTTGAGCCCGTCGATCGACATCTATGGGCCGCTGTGGCGCATCTGGGCGATCATGCTGGGCACCTTCGTGGTCGCGGCGATCGCTTTCGTCTTATGGCCGGAATACGCGGGCGATTCACTCTTGCCGAGGCTGCGCCGCGTGATTGCCGACACCCTTGCGCTTGCGCCCGGCGGCGCGGCTTCGAACCGGGTGGATACGATCGATCGGGTCAACTCGGAGACGATGCGTATTCTGGCGGAAATGCTAGAGGTCGCCGACGACGCGCAGGTGGAAGGCCGGACGAGCATGGTCGATCACAATGCGATCGTCGAGGCCGCGGGCACGCTCCGGCGCATCGCAAATCGTCTCGCCTCGATCTCGACGTCGCGCATCGTCACACCTACACCGCAACTCGACCCTATGAGCGAGTCGGCGCGCGAATTCGCGCTCGAGGAAATCCGGCATCAACTCAGGGTGTGGCTCGAGTTCTTCGGCGGCCCGAATTGTCTCAAAAAGGACGCGGCGCGGGCGCTCGCGCGGGCGCAGTTATCGGGCCGTATCGACGAGTCGCTCAAGGTATTCGAAGCGCGTCTCGAAGAGAACGAGTTCGCGCGAGTCGCGCCCTGGACGCTCGACCAGCGCCGCGTGATCCTGGTCGAGCTTAACTCGCTGCGCCGCATTACAGTGCTGTTGCCGAACCTGACGGCGTGGCTCGCGCAAATTCCCGGCACGACGTGACGGCCCCCTTCGTACGATCGGGCCCCGCGGTCGGGATCACGGGCTTGCGTTTTTCCGTAGCAGGATGTCGAATGTGAGCGCATCGACGGCTGCGCCAAGTTGCGAGTCAGCCGCGTGGGTCTGCGTGCGTACCTCCTCGAGCGTACCCTTCATCATCTCCAACGTTTTCGTAATACCTTCTGAAAGCGTAGATGCATGCAGCGTAACCAGCGCTTCGCGCTCGAGCTTGCTGACGACCTGAGCCGAGTCTTCCAGGGCCATCAGCGCGGCACGCGTCTCGTCCCAGACGTCTCGCCATTTCTGATCGTCCATATGGCCTCTTGGGCAACCCTAAACCTCGTGCAAGAGAACCTAAAATGCCGAAGAGCAACTCTTGATCAACCTGCTACTACCGATAGCGGTCAAACGCAAACGCCCCGATGCGGCGAGCGCCCGCTCCATGTTTGAAGCCCAGCGCGGCTGGAGGCTCACCGACCATCGAGAAAGTCCCGGCGCGCGGGCTCGCGCCGCCGCAATCAGCTTATCTGATGCCTGCTCAGCGGAAGCTCGCGGATGCGCTTGCCCGTGGCCGCGAAGATCGCATTGCAGAGCGCCGGCGCGAACGGAGGAACGCCCGGCTCTCCGACACCCGCGGGCGGAGAGCCATTCTCGATAAAGTAAACGTCCGTGCGTTGCGGAGCTTCGGGCATCCGGGCCACGCGGTAATCGTGGAAGTTCGATTGATCGATTATTCCGCCGGTCGCCGTGATCTCACCGGTGCGCGCGAGGCTCGCGCCGAACACGGCCGCGCCCTCGAATTGGGCGCGAGCCGCTTCCGGATTGGCGATCAGACCCGCATCGACTGCGGTGTGCACGCGCGGAATCCGGAGCTTGCCGCCGCCGCCGACCTCCACTTCGACCACTGTCGCCACGTAGGTGAGGAAGCTTCGATGGACCGCGATACCCATGCCGGTCCCGTGCCCCATCCTGCGAGTGCCCCAGCCCGCTTTCTCGGCCGCCAACTCGACCACGCGGCGCATCCGGGCGGTGTCTATCGGATAGTACGAATATGGCGCGCCATAGTTCGTATAGCCAGTTTCCTTCAAATCAATTATCCGCGCCGGGCCAATCAGCTCGAGCAAATAGTCGACCGGATTGCGGCCGGCCGCGTGCGCCAACTCATCGGAAAATGACTGGACCGCGAACGCGTGATATATGTTGGCGACCGAGCGCAGCCATCCGATTCGCACGTATGCCTTCGCCGGACCGTTTTCCACCCGGAGGTTGGGGATGTTGTACGGGATATCGGTCCATCCCAGGCTCAGATCGCCGGCGTCGCCATAACGTTCGCCCTCCATGAAGGTGGACGCGATCGGCGGGAACGCCGAGCGCTGCAGCCACGCGGTCGGCATGCCGTCGGCGCCGAGCGCGGCCTTCATATACATCGCCGACACCGTGTGGTAATAGCCAAACTTGATATCGTCTTCGCGGCTCCACACGACCTTCACCGGCCGTCCGATTCTCTTTGAGAGCACGGCGGCTTCGGCAACGTAGTCGGGCTTCGACTTGCGCCCGAACCCGCCGCCGAGCAGCGTCACGTGGCAGATCACGTCCTCGCGCGGAATTCTCAGTTGTTGCGAGACGATGTCCTGCACCGCTTGCGGGTTCTGCGTGCAGGTCCACGCGGTTACCTTGCCGTCGCGATATTCCGCGACCGCCGCCGGCGGTTCCATCGGCGCGTGCGCTAGATGCGGCACATAGTATTGCGCCTCGATCGCGCGGCCGCCTTTTTTGAATTCGGCCTCGACGTCGCCTGCGGTGCGCGCGACCTTGCCGGGTGCGCGAACGGTCTCGAACAGCTCATTTTTGTACTGACTGGAGTTGTACACCGCATTGGGACCGTTGTCCCACGCGACGGTGAGCTTGCTGCGCCCCTGGAACGCCGCCCACGTGTTGTCGGCGATCACCGCGAGACCACCCAGCGGCTGAAACCCGGGCGCCGACTTGAAAGGATCGATCGCGACGACCTGGCGCACCCCCTTGACCTTCAGCGTTTCCTGGTCGTTGTAGGATTTGACCTTGCCGCCCAGGACCGGCGGATGCATCACCGCCGCGTACGCCATCCCGTCCATCCGCGCGTCCATGCCGTACACGGCCTGTCCGGTACAGATCGCCTCGAGGTCATAGCTGGAATGCCCCTTGCCGATATAACGCCACTGGCTTTTGGTTTTGAGCTTGAGCGTCCGCCTGTCCGGCACAGGGAGCTTCGCGGCGTCCGCGGCCAGCGCCCCATATCCGAGCTTGCGGCCGGTCGGCCGGTGAATCACTTCATGGAGGCCGGTTCCGCACTCGGCTGGACTCACCTTCCAGCGCGCGGCGGCGGCCTCGACCAGCATCGCGCGCGCGGTCGCCCCGGCCTCGCGCATCACGTTGAAAAAGTCGCGAATCGAGTGCGAGCCGTCGGTATCTTGCCCTCCGTAGCGCCAGTCGCCGATCGCCTGCTCAAGCTTCACGCGCGCCCAATCCGCGTCAAGCTCGTCCGCGACCACCAGCGGCAGCGACGTGCGGATGCCGGTGCCCATCTCGGAGCGATGCGCGACGATATACACCGTGCCGTCGGACTCGACGCCGACGAAGGCGCTCGGATGGAGCGCCGCGCGGTCTGCGTGCGTCACGCCGGTCGAAATCGGCGCCGCCGCGCTCGCCTCGTGATGAAGCAGGCGCACGCTCAGGATCAGCGCGCCGGTCGAGAGCACGCCCGTGAGGAAGCGGCGGCGGCTGACGTTTTGGATCGCGCCCGGCGCGATCGCGTCCGCCGGATACCTACTTTTGCTCACGCGACGCCCCCGCGGCGGCTTTTATAGCCGCGCGTATCCGCTGATAAGTTCCGCAGCGGCAGATGTTGCCCGACATCGCTTCGTCGATCTGTTCGTCACTGGGATTGCGATTGGTATCGAGCAGCGCCACCGCCGACATAATCTGTCCCGATTGACAATAGCCGCACTGGGGGACGTCGATTTGCATCCACGCGCGCTGGACTGGATGTGTGCCGTCGGGCGAAATCCCCTCGATCGTCACGACCTCGGCGCCCTGGGTCAGGCTCATCGGCGTCACGCAGGAGCGCACCGCCTTGCCCTTGAGATGGACCGTGCAGGCTCCGCAGAGCGACACGCCGCAGCCGAACTTGGTGCCGGTCAGCGCCAGTTCGTCGCGCAGATACCAGAGCAGAGGCATCGTTGGATCGCCGTCAAACGAATGCTCGACGCCATTGACCTTCAAGCGAATCATTTCCCTGCACCTGAGACTTCAAGTCTAGCGAAATTCGCGGTTGCGCCAAAACCGCCTGTGCCGCCCGCGGCGAATATAAGGACCGGGCGCGCCGGCCGGCCGTGGAGAACGGAAAGAACCCGTGATTTCTGATTCCTGCGCTTAACGGTATGATGCAGCTCTGATGTCAGGTTCCCTCGCGACGATCGCCGATCGACTTGCGCAGGATTCGCTTCCAGCGCGCACTGTCCAACGATTAGGACAGAAACGAGCCTGTCTGAACCTTGCCTTCGCGCCGCATGGCGTCTCCGAAGTCGAGGCTGCAAGGAACAGACAGCGCCTTTCGCTCAAGACGCGCGTCAGTTGAAGGGACTCCGGATGGTCGAGGCCAACACCTCCGTCGACGCACAATTGGCGCGCAACCGCGCCGTCTTCGACGAACTGGCGTCGGCTGAAGCGGAGCATTTCCGCTGGCAGCGGGAGAAAGTCGAACTCATCGCAAATACTGTGCAGGGTATGCCGAAGCGTGGCGTGCTGGCCGACATCGGATGCTTTACCGGATTCGCCACTGCGCAATATAGCGCGGGCTTCGAGGGAGCCGTCGGATTCGACGCTTCGGACGGCGCACTGGCGGCGGCCGCCGCTCGCGGGATCGAGGCGCGCCGATGGTCGGCGGGCCTAGAGGGATGCCCGGCGTCCGACGGTGAGTTCAACGTGGTTGTCGCAGCCGACATCATCGAGCACATAATCGACACCGACGGTTTCATGGCGGAGCTGTCACGCATTCTCGCAGCGGACGGATTTCTTATCGTCACCACTCCGAACCTCGCGTACTGGCGCTCACGCCTGCGGCTGATGCTGGGTAAACCACCCTGTAGCTATCCGGGTCCATCGCCGACCGTGAGATCGGATCTGATGATCGATCTGAATCACATCCGCATCACCACGAGCGGCGAATGGCAGGCGCTCTTCCGCGCGAGCGGATTCAGAACACTCGATCTGAAGGGCTGGTCGATTATGCACGCAATCGAAGGCGGCATATCCATTCAGGCGCGCCAGATGTTGGATCGGTTCTTTACCCGGGTTCCAACCTTGGCGTTTGGTCTTCTGTTCGTGCTGCACAGGTGAAATACACAACCGTCATCGCCGAGCCTTGTATGGGCCTGCGCTCGCGGAATAGAAAATGTCGCCGTCGGTGCTCCGCGAACTCGAGACCCGGCCAATGAAGTCGAGGCCATGTCAATAAGGATGAACTTTCGCCACGCTGCAATGCTCGCCCTGGCCGGCTGGTACCTGATGCTTCCCCCTGTGCACGGCGGGGCGCAACCAGACACTCAAGCGCCTATCTCGCAATGGAAAGTCTTTCGCAGGTTCGGTAGCGCGGCCGCCTGTCGGGAGTGGAAGTTGAAGCTTGAGACCCGGGCGCGGAAGACTGGAAAGTACGGCTCGCGCCCCGATTTCATGTGCGTCGCGAGCGACGACTCGCGGCTGAAGGAGAAATAGCGCACGTGAGACTCCACAATGTCGTGGCGCTTGCGGCCGTAGGCTGGTATCTGATGATGCCGCCCTGGGGCAAGCTGAACGCTCCGCTCTCGGAATGGGTCGTATATCAATCGTTCGATTCTGCGGAAGTCTGTACGCTCGCGCGCAAGTCGCTCGTTGATTATCAGGGGAATTTCAAGGGGATGGCGATGACGCTGGTGACGCAGAGCGGCGGCAACCTGCAATTCGACGGCTCGGTGGCCACGTGTATTGCTAGCGACGACCCTCGCCTGAAGGACTCCAGCCAGAGCATTTCCGCCACGCCGATGATATTGACGCCTGCGCGTTGAAGGGGCGATCGGAATCGGAAGGAAAATCGCCGCAGGCTACGTATCTCACGAGGAAGCGCACAGGTTCCGATCCGCAGGAGAATCAGCAAAACCTCGGAGCGGCCGCTTCAGCCGGGCCGCTTCCTTCTTGAGGCCCGCACCTCTGCTTACGGTATCGCCGGGGGCGGCTGACCCTCGTGATACGCAACGTCGAACATGGTGCCGCGCGCGGAGGCGACAGCGTTGGGCGTGTGGACTTCGAAGTTGGGCGCGTTGCTTGGGCCAAGATGAACCAGACTGCGCACCAGTCCTCCCAGCAGAGTCAGCTTGGTACTCGCTCGCGACCCGTCGGGATTCAGAACATATTCCGTCAGCACCAGGGTGCTGGACTCATCCAATTCCAGCTGACTGCCGTCGGTGAGGCTTATGGTCAGATGGCTCTTTGGCCCCGTCGTAACCTTGTCGCCAACCCGGAGAGCGGTGCCGGCAGCCGTCGGAATCGATTTGCCAGCCCGGACGATGGACACATTGCCGTTGGCCACACCGACCGTACCGACAGATGTCTGCGCCCAGGTCTGAGGCGCGAATACGAGCAAGGCAACGACCAGCAAGCTCGCTGAAATTGCGAGCTTTCTTAATTCAAGCGCTCCTGGAATCATGACCGTGCT
>DASXMQ010000071.1:0-8737 GCA_036495625.1 Binataceae bacterium (SeqCode)
CATGCTCACTCGAGCGTCCGCCGAAGAGCACCCCAACGCGGATTTTCTTTGTCTGAGCCATCTTGCTGCGCCACCCCGCCCGCGCGCGTGCTTAGAGCGCGCGCTCCGGCCGCTTCGCCCGCCGATGTAACGGCGTATCACCAACGCGCAGCCGATTGTGCCACGCCGGCGCGCCCGCATCGAGCGCCCGGAGCGCCGACCGCACGGCGCCCGCTCATGGGCACTTAAGCCTGACGCATTTCCGCGCGGCCTGACCGGCGCTAGGGACGATAGTTCGGCGCTTCCTTGGTCACGAAGACGTCGTGCACGTGACTCTCGCGCTGGCCCGCGTCGGTTACGCGGATGAAGCGGGCGCGCCGGCGCAGCTCGGCGAGATTGGCGGCCCCGACATAACCCATCCCGGACTGCAGGCCGCCGACCAATTGTTCGATGTTGGAGGCGAGCGGTCCGCGATGCGGCACCCGGCCCTCGATTCCTTCCGGCACGAGTTTGCTCTCTTCCACGTCGCTCTGGCCGTAACGGTCGCGCACGCGTTCGCTCATCGCGCCAAGCGATCCCATCCCGCGATAAAGCTTGTACGTCCGGCCCTGGTAGAGAATCGTCTCGCCGGGGCTTTCTTCGCTGCCGGCGAAGAGCGATCCGATCATCACGGTCGCCGCGCCCGCCGCGAGCGCCTTCACGATGTCGCCCGAGAAGCGGATGCCGCCGTCGGCGATGAGCGGGATGCCGCGCGGCTCGGCTATCGAAACGCAGTCCATGATCGCGGTAATCTGCGGCACGCCGACGCCCGAAATCACCCGCGTGGTGCAAATCGATCCGGGACCCATCCCGACGCGAAGCGCATCGGCGCCCGCATCGATCAGCGCCTTGGCGCCCTCGGCGGTGGCGACATTGCCGGCGACCACGTCGATCCCGGGATGGGCGAGCTTGGTCGCGCGCAGGGCGTCGACCACGTTGCGCGAGTGGCCGTGCGCGGTATCGATGACCAGCACGTCCACTCCCGCGCGGACCAGCGCCGCCGCGCGCTCCTCGCGTTCGGGCCCCACGCCGATCGCGGCGCCGACGCGCAGCCGCCCCATCTTGTCCTTGCTCGAATGGGGATGGCGCGTCGCCTTGTCCATGTCCTTGACCGTGATGAGCCCGCACAGGCGCTGGCGTTCGTCGACCAGCGGCAGCTTTTCGATGCGATGGGCCTGGAGGATTTCCTTGGCCTGCTCGAGGCCGATGCCGGGATGAGCGGTGACCACGTGCGTGGTCATCACCTCGCGCACGAGCTTGTCCAGGCGCTTCTCGAAGCGCAGGTCGCGATTGGTCAGGATACCGACCAGGCGGCCGTCGGCGACCACGGGCAGGCCCGAGATGCCGTGGCGCTCCATGGTCGCGAGCGCGTCGGCGATTCTCTGTTCGGGATGAACCGTGACCGGGTCGGCGATCATTCCGCTCTCGTATTTCTTGACCGCGGCGACTTCCGCTGCCTGCCGTTCGACCGTGAGGTTGCGATGAATGAAGCCCAGCCCGCCGAGCTGCGCGATCGCGATCGCCGAGCGCGACTCGGTCACCGTGTCCATCGGACTCGAGACCAGCGGGATGCGCAGGCGGATGCCAGGAGTCAGCATCGTCGAGACGTCGCAGCTCGAAGGCAGCAGGTCAGAGACCTGCGGCAGCAGCAGGACGTCGTCGAAAGTGAGTCCCTCGCGAAGCTCCGAATGGGGCATTGGGAGTCTCCTTTATGCAAAAAAGCCCGCGGCTGTCCGCGGGCCTTCGACCATGTTGCTGGATGCTGCTATCTGGTGCAGCGCCATAGCGTAATCTAACAAAATGCATCCCGCCGATCAATTCGAATCGAAATCCCCCGATTCGATTCGCGCGCCAGCGCAGCGCTCATCGCTCATCATTCGTCCCCCGATTCGTCTGCCGGCTCGTCATCCGCCTCCTGCCGTTGCTCGGAGTAAAGCAGCAACAGGTCGCCGCCGAGGCTGCGCACCAGGAAGCGCTGAACCTCAGCCACCGTGCGCTCCAGCGCGCGTCCGCCGATGAGCCAGTGGCCGCGGCCGCGCACCACGCGAACGGCCGCGCCAATTCGTTCGGCGAACTCGCGCGTCTTCTCCAGCGGCGCGAACGGGTCGGACTCGCCGGCAACGATAAGCCGCGGGAGGGCGCGCGGGGCGACGCCGGCGGCCGCGAATTCGTCGAGCGCTATGTTCCCGCCAACGACATCGAGCGCGGCGCGCGCGTCGTCGGCGACCAGAGCCCGTATCAGCGCCTCGCGCGCAAAGGGCTCGGCGTCGGCGAGCAGATGGAACAGCACGGCGCCGCGCGGCGGTCTGAGCGCGCCGCCGAGCCATCGCGCCGGCCAGTTGGCCGCGTTCATCACGAGCGGCGATCGAAAGTGCGGCAGCATCGGCGCCAGCGCGACGGCCGCTTTCACCTGCGGATGCCCGGCCGCGTGCAGCGCCAGGAGCCCTCCAAGACCGTGGCCGACGACGATTGCGTCGCGCCCGAGTGCGGTCAGAGCCTCGGACAAGAGCGCCGCGAGACGCTTGAAGCCGTACGCCTGCCCGCCTGATGCGCGGCGATCGCCCGGCGCCGGCGAGCGGAGATCGGGCGCGTAAACTTCCCATCCGATGCTCGCGAAGTATCCGCGTGCGACCGCAAGATGGTGCGCGGTGGTGAAAAGTTCGGGCAGCAGAATCAGCGGCCAGGCGAACTTCAGCGGTTCGGGCCGCTCGCATGCGGACGGAATTCGGCCAAGCCGCGTCTCCATCGCGACTAGGTTGCGCCACGCGCATCGCGCGCCGCAAGCGGCGCGCGTCAACTGTGCACGGGTGTTTCAACCAAAAAAGAGGGCCCCTTGTTCAGGGGCCCTCTCGCGGTACGGGGCTATTTCACCCCGGCTTATCGCAGCAGCATGCCCGGCATCCTGGCCAGCCTCCGGTTTCCCGGAGGAAAACTTATGCCGTTACTTCTTCTTTTTCTTGCCGGCCTTTTTCTTCATACTCGTCTTCAACTTAGGCTTGGATTTTCTCGCGGAACTTTTCTTCTTAACTGGCATAGACACCTCCTTAACAGTTGCTGCTGCCGGACAAGCTCCCGAAACCCCCTGACCTCTGACGAGCCGTTGCTGATCTCGCCTTCAAGGCCGGATTATAGAAACCTGTTATTCAAAAATCAAGAAGAGAGCGGATCATTTATAAAGAAATTTTAAAAATGTAAGAAGCCTTGCGACGCCTCACCTTTGCCGGTTTAGAATGGCGTTCAGTCATAAGCCCGCTTGAAGTTAAGGACAAGTCTTTTTACGATAATGTTTGTGACTCGCCTTACCCTATACCTGCGCAGCAGATGGCTCACGCTGGCGCTGGCCGGCGCCTGCGTCTTGCTCGCCGGGGACTTTGTCAGTGGGCCGTCGGGCCTGCGCGATCTGATCGCGCTACGCGGGCGGCGCGCGCAACTGGAAGCCGCGCAGAGGGATCTGCTGAAGTCCAACGCGGAGTTGAAGGTCAAGTTCGGACGCCTCGGCAACGACGACCGCTACCTCGAGCGCCGCATCCGCGAAGAACTGGGTTACGTGCGCCCCAACGAGCTGGTTTACCGCTTCGCCACCGAAGACGATTCGGCGCAAGTCCCGTCGCAAACTCCGTACGGCGGCCGCTAGCGCGCGCGCACCGGTGAAAATTCCGATCGCGGCGATCGTCTGAAATCGCCGCGCGCGCGCAATCGGCGCGCGGGAGCCGCGCGCGCGTTGCTTGACTGCGCGGCCGTCATAGGATTTCCTTCATCGCGATTTCCTTCATCGCGCGCCACCGCACGAAGCCAGACCGACTCCAACCCCGGACACCCGATGCCAACTTCGCAAACATCAAAACCCGCGGCGGCCGCCGCGAGACCCGACGGCGCGTCGCGGCTCATCCTGTTCGCGACCGTGTTCTTCGATCTGCTCGGCTTCGGCATCGTGATTCCGTTTCTGCCGATGTACGCGGAGCGGCTGGGTATCGGCGCCGGCGCAATCGGACTGCTGCTTTCGGCTTATTCGATGGCGCAGTTCATTTTCGCGCCGTTGCTCGGACGGCTCTCCGATCGCATCGGCCGCCGCCCGATCATCATGCTGGGGCTGTTCGGTTCGTCGCTGAGCTACGTCATCTATGCCTTTACCAATTCGTTCGCCGGCCTGCTGGCCTCGCGCGCCGTGCACGGCGCCTGCGCGGCCACGATCTCGACCGCGCAGGCATACGTCGCGGACACCACCGAGGAAGCGAGGCGCGCGCAGGCGATGGGCATGATCGGCGCGGCCTTCGGCCTCGGCTTCGTGCTCGGGCCGGCGGTCGGCGGCGTGCTCGGCGCGGTAAGCTTGCGCACGCCGGTGCTGTTCGCGGCGGCGTTGACGTTTGCCAATCTCATCTTCGCCGCCGTCCGCCTGCCCGAATCGCTCGCCCTGCGTGAGACCACTCGCACTACCGAGGGCCGTGCGCGCGCGGGCTTTCGATCGTCGTTCAGTTTGCCGCGCCTGCTCGGGCGCCATCGCACGCTCGGGCTCCTGTTCGCGATCGCATTTCTGATCACCCTCGCAATCGCCGAGCTGGAGGCGACCTTCGCGCTCACCGTGCCGGCGGTGTATGGCTACGCGGCGGCCGGCGTCGGCGGATTGCTCGCCTTCGCCGGACTGGTGCAGGCACTCGCGCAGGGCTACCTGGTCGGCAAGCTCGCGCCGCGCACCGGCGAGGCGGCGCTGGTGACGGCCGGCGCGGCGGCGCTGGCTCTGGGCCTGGCGCCGCTTGGAAGCTGGCCATCACACGCCGCGCTGTATGGGATGCTGATTCTGATCGCGTCGGGATACGGATTCGGCACCACCGCCGTCGCCACGCTGATATCGCGCCGCACCGCAGGCGAGCTCCAGGGCGAAGCGCTCGGACTCAATCAGTCGGTGCTCTCGCTGGCGCGCGTGCTGGGCCCGCTCGCGGGCGGGATGCTTTAC
Organism: Binataceae bacterium (SeqCode); assembly: GCA_036495625.1. Lineage (GTDB taxonomy): Bacteria > Desulfobacterota > Binatia > Binatales > Binataceae > JAKAVN01. The sequence goes on from DASXMQ010000071.1 coordinate 4,970, forward strand.
CAGGCGATGGGCCCCGCGGTGCCCTATCTCGCCGGCGCGGCGACGGCCGCGTTGGCAATGGTGCTGGCGCTGCGGATAAGCCATAGTCGAGCGGCCTGAGGAGGGAGCGGCGCGATGGTCAATTGGACGGGCCTCATCAGATGGGCGATCGTTTTTCACCTGTTCGGAGTGATCATCTGGATCGGCAATCTGCTGGTGATCGCGTCGATGTTGTCGCTGGCCGCCGAGGAAGTGGGAGCGGCGCGCGAGCGGCTGATCCTGATCGCGCGCCGGCTGTTTCAGATCGGATGCAACATCGGCGCGCTGACCACGGTCTTCTTCGGTATCGTCCTGATCCTGCTCGATCCGTCAGTGCTGATGCTGGGCTGGCTGCACGCCAAGCTGGTGCTGGTGTTGGTGCTGCTCTACTTCCACTATCGCCTCTACCGCCGGATTCTGAACCTGGAGACTGACCCGTCGAGCGCCTCCACCCGCGAGTTCAAGATGATCCACGGATTTGTAAGTGCACTCCTGCTGGGGATTCTCGCGCTCGCGGTGCTGAGGCCGTTCTAGCGCGCGGCCGTGCGCGGTGTGGGGGGAACGACGGCCGTTTAGCGGCGCAATTGCACCACGCGCCCGCCGCGGCGAACTTCCGGTACGCTAGGAGCGTGCAGCGGAATTCTTCGGCCAAGCTTCGGCACGATCGGAAAGGGATTGCGGAACTGCAGGGTCTGGCTGTCAAAGGATTCGAAGCTGAGCGCGGTTGCGACGTTGACCGTCATCTCGAGCGCCAGCCCCTCGAGCACCATTGCCTGTCCCCACACCTCGCCGCCTTCGAGAGTTTTCATGTAAGGCCAGCAGATTGGCGCGCCGACCCGCGAGAAGGTTTTGTAAAACGGCGTGAGATCGCGCGGCTTGAACATCGGATATACGAGGATGGCCTGAGCTTTGCGCAGCCCGGCAAGGATGTAGCCGGCGTGACGCGCAAGCCGCGCGGCGCCTGGGACCAGCGCCCATAACTCGCCGCACTCGTAAACGCTCTCGGCCGGCAAGTGCGTAAGGTCCGGTCGTGGATAACTTTGCGGAAACGTTGCCAGGTCGTGAATGACGAAGCCGGCGAGCATTTCAGATGGAGTCGGCCCGTCCTCATCGTAAAGTGCGCAGACTTCGCCGTAGCTGAGATGGACCTCGCCAAGAACGGAGCGGGGAGTTTCGCTGAAGCCGAGTCCCTTGCCGACTCTCGCACGTATCATCCGATCGGCGAATTCATTCCGATCGGCTTGGGTCTGTAGGATCCGCAATTGCAATTACGTCACCCGAGACTTCACCTTGCGACGGATAACTGAATCTTTGTGCTCTATCTTTTAGCTTAATGTTGCACGTTTGCAAAGGCCTTGATGCATAAGCGCCTGCTATCACCCGCTTAGAAGTCGAATTTATCCTTGAATTCCGCGATCTTTTCGTTCGGCGCGGTACTTGCGTCAAGGCCGGTATCAGGGCATTACCCTGAGCCCAAAATGCGTTCGCTTATCTCTGCAAGCTCTGACGAGCACCATTCGGAGGCGCCGTGCCTCGATCCGCAGCCAACGCTCCCGGACGATGCGTGGGCGGTGCTTCTGACTCGCGTCGGCATCGCGATCATCCTCATCTCGCAACCGCTATTCATAATTTCCGAACTAAGACTCGGCGGGCCGCATGAAGTCGATCCCTGGTTGCTGACCGGATTTCACCTCTTCAATTTCACCGCGGCGCTGGCCGGACTGAGCATCAGCTGGACGCGCGGTTTCCGCGAACATTGGCGCTCGGCGGCATTCTCGCTGTGCGCGATGGTGATCGTCGGCTCGTCCTTGATGAGCATCGCCGCCGACGGGCGCCACGAGGCCTTCTTCGTTTCGCTGCTGCTCATCATGCTGGGCTCGGCGATGCTGGTGCCGTGGGAAGCGCAATGGCAGCTGAGTCTTGGCACGCTTGGCGTTTTCGCACTGCTCGCGAACACTACGCTGGCGAGCCACGTCGATCCCAATCTTCTTTATCACTGGCTGGGCGTTATCACTGCGGCCTGTCTATCGCAGTGCGCGACGAGCTTTGGCGTGCGCTACCGCGAGCGGACGCAGCAGTACCAGGCGCTGCGCGAGCGCGATCTGCGGCTCGGCGAAAGCGAGGAAAAATTCCGCCGCGTGTTCGAGACCAGCTCCGACGCGATCGTCATCACCCGCACCCCCGACGGCCACATCATCGATGTCAACCGCGAGTTCGCCGATCGCACGGGCTACAGCCGCGACGAAGCGATCGGGCGCCTGCCCTTGGACCTCAATCTGTGGGACGACCTCGAGCAGGCGAAATTGCTCTCCGACGAGATAAAGACCACCGGCTTCGCGCGCAACGTCGAGGTCCGCTTCCGGATGCGCAGCGGCGAGTCGGTGACGGCGCTGATCTCGTCGGTGCGGGCGATCATCAACGGCGAGGAGTGCGTGATCAGCACGGTGCGCGACGTGACCGAACTGCGCAAGGCGCACGAAGCGCTGGTCGCGGCGCGCGAGGTCGCGCTTGCCGCCTCGGAAGCCAAGTCGCAGTTTCTCTCGTGCATGTCGCACGAGATCCGCACTCCGCTCAACGTCATCCTCGGCTCGGCCGATCTGCTGACCGATACCCAACTCGGGCCCGAGCAGCGCCATTATGTCGACCGCGTAGTCAACAACGGCGCCAACCTGCTGGAACTCCTCAACAGCATCCTCGACCTTACCCGGGTCGAGAGCGGACAGCTCAGCCTCGAGCAGACGCCCTTTAATGTCGCCGAGCTGGTCGAACGCGTCGCCGACACGCTTGCGATTCGCGCGCGCGAGACCCAGGTCGAACTCGTGGTCCGCTTCGCGCCCGATTTGCCGGCGACGCTGGTCGGCGATCCGCTGCGGCTCAACCAGGTGCTGACCAACCTGGTCGGCAATGCGCTCAAGTTTACCGAGCGCGGCGAGGTCGTAGTCGAGATCGGACGCGATGCGCAAAGCCGCGAACCGGGCGCGCTGCGCTTTTCGGTAAGCGACACCGGCATCGGCATCCCGCCCGAAAAACTCACCTCGATCTTTTCGCCCTTCGCCCAGGCCGACTCCTCGACTACCCGCAAGTACGGCGGCAGCGGGCTCGGACTCGCGATCGTCGAGCGGCTGGTGCATCTGATGGGCGGCCGGGTGTGGGTCGAGAGCGCGGTCGGCAAGGGCAGCGTCTTCCACTTCACGGCGCGTCTTGGCGTGCCGCCGGGTCTATCCGACGCGCCGGCCGAGGCTCCGATGGACCTTGGCGGAGTGCGCGTGCTGATCATGGATTGCAACGCGACCTGCCGCGCCACGATGAGCGAGATTTTCGCCGCCCGCGGCGCTTTGGTGATCGAGGCCGCGTCGGCCGACGAAGCGATGGATGCGGTCGCCCGAGCCGCCGAGCCGTTCGAGCTGGTATTCGCCGATTGCTCGCGGCCGCAGGCGGACGGGCTTGAACTCGCGCGGCGCATCGGCGCCGAATCCGCCAAGGCGCCGGGACTGACGGTGGCTATGGTCAGCGCCTACGACCTCTCGAAGGCTTTCGTGGGGCTGCGCGAAGCCGGCCTCGAACACTACGTAGTCAAGCCGCTCAAACGTGCCGACTTGCTCGCCGCGGCGGCCGACTTTGCACGGCGCGCGCCGGAGGCGGCCGGCCCGATGCCTGCCGCGACCGGCGGCGCGCTCGACCGCTCGGCGTATTTCGGGCAGTCCGCGCCGAGCGTATCGGACGGCGTCGCGGGCGCGCCCGCGCACCCGG
>DASXMQ010000072.1:0-2978 GCA_036495625.1 Binataceae bacterium (SeqCode)
GGCTCTCGCGGCGGATCGCCTTCTACAAGTGCGTCTCGCTGGTGCTGGGGACGAATATCGTGCGCAAGGAGCTGGGCTTGCCGGAGGTCGAGGTGCGCGCCGCCGACCCGCGGTTCGCCTTCCGCGAGGCATAGGGCTCGCCGAGCCGCACGGAGTTCGCCGCCGGGGGCTTGAACGTCCCGTCGCGGACGGATCGACGCCGACCGCGCCGCGCACGGGTCCGCTTGCGGATGCCCAAGCGCCGCCAAGGTGGTATAAAGCGAATTGCATCCCAGGCCTGCGAGAGGAACCCATGAGCCCGGCTACGCAAACGGTCGGCGGCCCGTTCTTTGACGACCTTCACGTTGGACTCGTTGCCGACAGCGCTCCGTCGCTGACGCTTACCGAGGGCGTCGCGGCCGCGCACGGCGCGATCGTGGGGGACAGGATGCGGCTCGCGCTCGATGCGGAGCTGAGCCGCCGCGTGCTGGGCTCCGCGCTTGCCCATCCGGCGCTGGTGTGGGACGTGGCGAACGGCCAATCGACGCTGTTCACGCAACGCGTGATCGCGAACCTCTTTTATCGCGGCTTCATGTTCCGCCGCGCGCCGTCGATCGGCGACACGCTCTATACGACGACTGAGGTCGTTGGCTTGAGGCAGAATCGTCCGCGTCCGGGACGCGCTGCGACCGGCCTCGCCGGCTTGCGCATTCGCACGGTCGATCAGAAGGGGCGGGCGGTGCTCGACTACACGCGCTGCGCGATGCTGCCGCTGCGCAATCCGGAAGGGCAGACCGGACACGAAGCCGATCTCGAAAAAATCGGTCAGGAAATCGACCCGCGCGCACTGACCGCGCCGATCGAAGGCTGGAACCTGAAGGCGTTTCGCGAGGCGGCGCGCGGCGCCCATTTCGCCGACCTTGCCGCGGGGACGACCTTCGAGGTCACGGGCGGCGACGTCGTGTCGGCGGCGCCGGAGCTCGCGCGCCTCACGTTGAATATCGCAATGGCTCATCATGACGCCGCCTCGAGTCCGGCAGGCCGGCTGGTTTACGGCGGCCATACGATCGGCCTTGCGGCGGCGCAGGTGACGCGCGCGCTGCCCAACCTGGTTACGATTGTCGCCTGGCACGGATGCGATCACCTCGCGCCGGTGCGCGAGGGCGACACCTTGCGCAGCACCATCGAGCTTGAACGCGCCGATCCGTTGCCCGGCGGCGGCGGACTGGTGCATCTGCGCTCGCGCGTGCGCGCCGACCGCGAAGGCGGCAAGCAAAATTCAGAGGACGTGCTCGACTGGCGCTTCATAGGAGTGATGGCATGAGCGCTGGAATTCTCTCCGGCCTCCGCGTGGTCGAAGGCTCGGCGTTCGTGGCCGCGCCGCTCGGTGGGATGACGCTTGCGCAGATGGGCGCCGACGTTATCCGCTTCGATCAGATTGGCGGCGGGCTCGACTACCGTCGATGGCCGCTCGCCGCCGACGGCCAAAGCCTGTTTTGGGCCGGGCTCAACAAGGGCAAGCGTTCGATTCAGATCGACGTGCGCACGCCCGAGGGGCGCGAACTGGTGGCGGCGCTGATCGCGGCGCCGGGCGAGCACGGCGGCATCTTCCTGACCAATTTTCCCGCGCGCGGATGGCTCGAGTACGATGCGCTGCGCAAGCGCCGCGCCGACCTCGTGATGGTCGCGCTCACCGGCAATCCCGACGGCACGAGCGAGGTCGATTACACGGTCAACCCGGCGACCGGGTTCCCGTGGGCGACGGGGCCGCGCAATCTCGCCGAGCCGCTCAACAGCATCCTGCCCGCGTGGGACATGGCGCTCGGCACACTCGCGACGGTCGGACTGCTCGCGGCCGAGCGCCATCGCCGTCTGACCGGCGAAGGACAGCTGGTGAATCTTTCGCTCTCGGACGTGGCGTTTGCGATGGTCGGGAATCTCGGCCGTATCGCGGAGGCGGAACTCGGCGGCCGCGATCAACAGAAGGACGGCAATTACCTGTACGGTGCGTTTGGTCACGACTTCGAGACGCGCGACGGACGGCGCGTGATGGTGGTCGCGCTGACCGCGCGCCAATGGACCGCGCTCAAGGAGGCGACGGGAATCGCGGAGGCATGCGCGAGCGTCGAGCAGGCGACCGGCCAGGACCTCGACGCCGAGAGCGGGCGCTTCCAGGCGCGTGATCTTATAGCAGCGATCTTGCGCCCGTGGTTCGCTTCGCGCGATCTTGCGGCGATCCGCGAGACCTTCTCCGGGACCAACGTTTCGTGGGGGCCGTACCAGACTTTCCGCCAGCTGGTGAAGGAGGACCCGCGCTGCTCGACGGCGAATCCGATCTTCGCCGAGGTCGAGCATCCGGGGGTGGGAAGGTACCTGATGCCGGGTTCGCCGCTCGACTTTTCGGCCGCGCCGCGCGTGCCGGTGCGGCGCGCGCCGCTGCTCGGTGAGAATACCGACGAGGTGCTGGCCGGCGTGCTGGGCATGAGTTCGCGCGAGATCGCCGCGCTGCACGACAAGGGCGTGGTCATGGGCGCGAAGATGAAGCGCTGAGCGCATCGGGCGCTGACTTCCAGAAGTCGCCCGGTCGCTCGTCGGCGAAAATCTCTCGTCTTGTGTCATCCCGAGCGAAGGCTTACGGAGTCGAGGGAACCCGGAGTTTCGGTAGCCAAGTAAAAGTCGGGATCCTTCGACTCGCGCAGCGCTCGCTCAGGATGACAGAAGAGACATCTCCGGTTCGGGAGGGAGTTTCAGAAATCAGCGATTCTAATTGTTCGCAGCCGCGCCGCCTTGTGGCCAGGACAGGTCAGGACATGGGTAGGGCGTCCTCAGACGATGCCGGCCTTGCGCAGGCGCGCGAGCTCCGCGGCCTCGACACCCAGCATCTCGCGCAGGATTTCGTCGGTATCGGCGCCGAGCATCGGCGGCGCCGAGCGGTAAGCGATCGGCGTTGCCGAATACCTGATCGGGTTTGCCACTGACGGGACCGACCCGATCGTCGG
>DASXMQ010000073.1:0-2544 GCA_036495625.1 Binataceae bacterium (SeqCode)
CTATGCGACGCTGCTCTCGGTTTACCCCAACTACACCCGCAACGATGAGGTGCTCTACCAGCTTGCGCGCGCCTATGACACCACCGGTCAGCCGGATCAGGCGCTGCATACTCTCGACCTCATCGTGCAGCGCTACCCTGATTCCGCGGACCTCGACGAGGTGCAGTTCCGGCGCGGCGAGCTGCTCTTCTCCGACCGGCGCTATCCCGAGGCGCAGCAGGCCTATGCGGCGGTGATCTCCCGCGGGGCCGCCTCGCAGTACTACCTGCAAAGTCTTTACAAGGGCGGCTGGTCGCTCTACAAGGCGGCACAGCCGCAGCAGAGCCTGCCGGTGTTCGCGCGGCTGCTGGATTGCGAGCTGTTGGGTCCGGACGGGCGGATGCGGCCGTTGACCGACTTGCGACGCGCGGATCGCGAGCTGGTGGAAGACTCGCTGCGCGTCATGAGCATCACGTTCTCGCAGGACTCCGGCGCGCAGTCGATCGAGCGCTTCGTGGGCCACTACGGCGCGCGACCCTACGACTCGCTGCTCTATTCCAGGCTGGGCGATCTCTACGTCGCCAAGCAGCGTTACCAGGATGCCGCCTCGACCTACCTCGGCTACGTCGACAGCAATCCGCAATCGGACGCGGCGCCGGATCTCGCGGCGCGCGCCATCCGCGCCTACTCGAAGGGAGGCTTCAGCGAGCTCGTTTACCGGGCTAAGCAGGACTACGTCGAGCACTATGACTTCGAGGCCGCCTATTGGCGCACGCATGCGCGGGCCGATCACCCCGAGATCGCCGCGGAGCTTTCGACGAATCTCAAGGATGTTGCAACCTACGATCATGCGATCGCGCAGCGAACCCACGATGTGCGTGAGTATGCTCAGGCGGCGCGATGGTATCGCGAGTACCTGGACTCGTTCCCCACGGCGCCCGACGCCGCAGAGTTGAATCACAGACTTGCCGACGCCTTGTTTGCCGCGCAGAACTACGCCAGCGCGGCGACCGAGTACGAGCACACGGCATATAATTATCCGCGCAACGCGCAGTCGGAGAACGCCGGCTACGCCGCTCTGACGGCTTATCAAAAGGCCGAGGCGGGGTTGAGCGGCAGCACGCTGGCGGACCTGCAGCGGCATGCGATCGATTCCGGGGTCAGGTTCGCGCAGGCGTTTCCGGATCATCCCGACAGCGCCGGCGTGCTGACGCGGGCCGATGAGGCGGTGTTCGCCGCTGGCGACCTGCCGCGGGCGGTCCAGATCGCCGGCATCCTCCTCGCGCGCCATCCGCCCGCCGATCAGGCGAAGCGGCGCATCGCCTGGACCATCGTCGGGCAGGCCGAGTACAACCAGGGCAAGTTCGCCGAGGCGGAGCCGGCGCTGATCCAGGCGCGCCAGCTCGCCGTCGGCGATGCCAAGATGAGTGCCGATCTAACCCAGCGCATCGCCGCCGCCGTATATCGGCAGGGTGCCGCCAAACGACAGGCGGGCGACGGCGAGGGAGCCGTCCGCGACTTCCTGCGCGTCGAGCAGGTTGCCCCCGAGTCGTCCATCCGCGCGACCGCTCTCTATGATGCCTCCGCGGAGCTCATCCGGCTGCAGGACTGGAAGCGCGCGATCCAGGTGCTGCAGGACTTTCGTGCCCGGTTTCCGCATCACGCCCTCGCAGCCGATGTCGATGACAAGCTGGCCGTGGCGTACGCCGGTGCCAACCAGCCCGGGCAGGCGGCACAGCAGTTCGAGGCGATCGCGGCTGAGCCGGCGCAGGCGCCGGCGGTCCGCAAAGAGGCGCTGCGGCGCGCGGCCGACCTCTACGCCCAGGCGCATGACAATCCGCGTGCAATGACGGCTCTGGCGAAGTTCGTCGCCGAATATCCGACCCCGATCACCGATGCGCAGGAGGTACGGCAGCGCCTGGCTGACTACGCCACCAGCGCCGGCGACCTGACCGCCCGCGACCGCTGGTATCGGGAGATCGTGAAGGTCGACGCCGAGGCGGGTGCGCAGCGGACGCCGCGAACGCACTATCTCGCCGCCAAAGCGCAACTCGTGCTCGCCGGCGAACCGCGGGATGAGTTTCGGGTCATCCGCCTGACTCTGCCCCTCACGCGGACACTGAAAGCCAAGCGTCGGGCCATGGAGCGGGCGATGGCGGCTTATCGGCTGGCAGCCGCTTATGGCGTGGGCGAGGTCACCACGGCGGCGACTTATGAGATGGCCGGGCTCTACCAGACGCTGGCGCAGGATGTCCTCGCCTCGGAGCGGCCGCGCAATCTGAAGGGCCAGGAGCTCGATGAATACAACTCCCTGCTCGAGGATCAGGTATTTCCCTTCGAGGAGCAGGCCATCAAGGTATATGGCCTGAACGCCGCGCGGGCGAGCCAGGGCGTCTATGACGAATGGGTCCGCAAGAGCTTCGTCGCCCTGGCGCAGCTCGATCCGGCGCGCTACGGCAAGACAGAGTTGGTGTCAGATGTGGTCACGACGCTCAATTGAAGTCTGCATCGGCGCGACGCTGCTCGCGCTGCTGACGGCGTGCTCGGTCGCTCCGCGGCGCGCGG
>DASXMQ010000074.1:0-6720 GCA_036495625.1 Binataceae bacterium (SeqCode)
TGTGCGCATCCGATCATCGGCAGCACTTCAGGCATCACGACTTCGAGCAATCCGCTCTCGCGCATCAGCTCAAGTCCGCGGCCGGCGCAGCCGCCGGTCATGATCGCCACGGTCTCCTCGCCGATGCGTTCGGCGGCGATCCTGGCGATCTTGGGCGCCGCGCGGCGCATCGCGGTCCACGTCGCGGCGTCTATCTCGAAGTTGAACCTCGCCGCAAACCGGATCGCGCGCAGCACCCGCAGATGGTCTTCTTCGAAACGCTCGTTGGGATTGCCGATCGCGCGGATTACTCCAGCGTGCAGATCGCGCATGCCGTTCACGAGATCGATGACGCGGCCGGTGGCGGGATCGAAATACATCCCACCGATCGTGAAGTCGCGCCGGCGCGCGTCCTCCTCGACCGTGCCGAAGCGCACCGCGGAGGGGCGGCGGCCGTCAACGTAGGGCGCGTCGGCGCGGAAGGTCGCGACCTCGAAAGGATCGCCGCCGCTCACGACGATAATCACGCCGAAGCGGGCGCCGACCGCGATCGTGTCGTCGAAGAGCTCCTGCACGACCTCGGGACGCGCGTCGGTCGCGATGTCATAGTCCTTGGCCGGGACGCCGAGCACGCGGTCGCGAACGCATCCGCCGGCGAGGTAGGCGACGAATCCGCTCCCCCGCAAGCGATCGATTATCGCAAGCGCCTTGTTCTCCTTCTCGAGGCTCATCGCACGCGGTCCGATTGTTCTAATCTATCTTCGCACACGGCGCCGAGCCACGGGGGCGCGCCCGGGCGTTCGCACAGGCACCGCCGTGCGCTAGGCGAACGCGGACGGCGGGCGCTCGCCGTAACTGCGGCGATAGACGCGGATGAGTGCGGCGAAGACCGCGATCACGGCCGGGCCGGCGAACAGGCCCAGCGGCCCGTACACCTTGAGCCCGCCGGTGATGCCGAAAAAGAGCACGACCGCCGGCAATCCGGTGCCCTGGCCGATCGCCAGCGGCTTCAGCAGGTTGTCGATTATGCCGACCACCAGCACGCTCCACACGAGCAGCGTCACCGCCCAGCCCCATCCCACGGTCACCCAGAGATAGACAACGGCCGGTATCCAGACGATGGCTGTGCCTCCGATCGGCAGCAGAGCCGCCGCGCCCGAAGCCGCGCCGAGCAGCACTGCGTCCGGAATTCCGGTGAAGAGATAGCCGAGGCAGAGCAGCAGGCCTTCGAACAGCGCTGACATCAAAAGCCCGCGGATCGTCGAGGACAGCGTCGAGCGCAAGGTCTCGAACACCATCGCCTTGTCCTCGTCGGACAGCGGAGTGAGCGTGCGTACAAATTCGTAATAATCCTCTCCGTCGCGCAGCAGGTAGAAGAAGGTGAGCAGCATGAGCACGACGTCGAAGGCGAACCTGACCAGGTTGCCCGCAAGCGTGGTGGCGTTCGCGGTGAAATAACCGGTGACGTAGGTGCTCGCCTTCTCCATCCACCGGCGTACGTCTTCAATTCGAAGGCCCTGGTGCTCGAGCCAGCGCTCGACTGCTGCGAGCGTAGCGGAGTGAAACGCCTGACCGCTGACGTGCGCGATTCCGCCCTGACGGACGAGCTGGCCCAGGGAGACCTTGGTGGCTTCGAGCGCAAGCTCGCTGGAGAGCCAGGCGGTAGGTATTGCGATGACCAGGGCGAGGACCGCGGTGATAATCAGGGCGCATGCGGTGCGGCTGCGGATGAAGCGCTGGGAATCGACGAGAGCGGGATGGACGATAAAGGCCAGCAGCATCGCCCACACGATCGGCACCATGAAGGGGCTCAGTAGCAGGTACAGCTGATAGCCCATCACGGCAAGGAAGCCGAAGAAGAAAATACGGGCGATTCGTTCACGATCCATTTGCGATTCCGCCGGCGGCAGAGCTTAGCAGATAGGGCGTCGGCGGTCGCTCGTCGGCCGCTTGGTTGCCCACGCTCGGGATATCTGTTACCGATTCGAGGTTGCGGCCGTTGAAGCTTGCCGTGGACATCTCGATCTGGAACGAAGGCACGTAGCTCAGTGGTAGAGCACTTCCCTGACACGGAAGGGGTCGGCGGTTCAAACCCGCCCGTGCCTACCAGTCCGCTTTCCGCTATAGTGCTCGCATGACTTTTCCCGACCGCCTGTCATCCGCGCGCATCCGGTCATGAATCCGTGCGTCCATTCATGATCGCCCCTCGCCCGTTCATCGCTCTCGCGTCCATGCAGACCCCCATGTCCATTCAGAAATGAGCGCCCAGGTCACCGTATCGCTCGACGGGCATCCGCGCAGCGTGCCGCGCGGGATCACGGTCCTCGAGGTCCTCGACGGCGCGGCGGGACGCCAGGTCGTGGCCGCGCGCCTTAACGGCAAGCTGGTCGATCTGAGCCGCCCGATCGAAGAGGACGCGACGCTCGAGCCGGTCAAAGCGGACAGCCCCGAGGGACTCGACGTGCTGCGTCATTCGACCGCCCATCTGATGGCCCAGGCGGTGCAGAGCCTCTATCCCGGCACCCAGGTGACGATCGGACCGACGATCGAGGACGGCTTCTTTTACGATTTCGCGCCGCCAACGCCGTTCACGCTCGACGATCTGCCGAAGATCGAAGCGAAGATGCGCGAGCTGGCGAAGGCCAATCTCAAGGTCGAGCGGGTCGAGGTCGCGCGCGCCGAGGCGATCGAGCGCTTCCGCGCGATGGGCGAGCAGTACAAGGTCGAAATCTTAAGCGGCATCCCCGACGATCGCGTGTCGATCTATCGGCAGGGCGACTGGATGGATCTATGCCGCGGGCCGCACGTGCCGGCAACCGGCTATATCCGAGCCTTCAGGCTGACCAGCGTGGCCGGCGCCTACTGGCGCGGCGACGAGCGCAACGCGATGCTCTCGCGGATTTACGGGACCTCGTTCCCGAGCAAGGAGGCGCTCGAGGAACATCTGAAGCTGCTCGAGCTCGCGCGCTCGCGCGACCATCGCAAGCTCGGCCGCGAGATGGGCCTGTTCGTGTTCGATTCAATCTCGCCCGGGTCGCCGTTTTTTCTGCCCAAGGGCGCGATCATCTACAACGCGCTCGTCGACTACATCCGCCGGCTCTATCGGCGCTACGGCTTCGAGGAAGTGATCACGCCGCAGGTGTACAAGAACGAGCTTTGGCACACCTCGGGCCACTGGGACAATTTTCGCGAGAACATGTTCCTGACCACCGACCGCGAGAGCGCCGACGTCGACCGGATCGATTCGAGCCCCGAGGGATGGCGCAGGGGCTACGCGTTCAAGCCGATGAACTGTCCCGGGCACACGTTCATCTACCGCGCCGAAAAGCGTTCGTACCGCGACCTGCCGCTGCGCATCGCCGACTTCGGCCGGCTCCATCGCGCCGAACGCTCGGGCACGCTGCACGGGCTGACGCGCGTGCGTTCGATGGCGCAGGACGACGCTCACGTTTTCTGCACCCCCGCGCAGACCGCTGCCGAGATCGATCTCAACCTGCAGATGGTGCGCGACATCTATCAGACGCTGGGTTTCGAGCGGCTGGAATCCAAGGTCGCGACGATGCCCGAGCGGCACCTCGGCACGGAGGAGCTGTGGCGCACGAGCGAGGCGATCCTGTGCGAGGCGCTCAAGCGCAACGGCCTCGAGTACGAAATCAACCCCGGCGAGGGCGCGTTTTACGGGCCGAAGATCGAAATCTACGTGCCCGACGCGCTCAAGCGGCGATGGCAGCTCGCGACCATCCAGCTCGACTACAACATGCCCGAGAATTTCGGTCTGACGTTCACCAACGCGTCGAGCACCGAAGAACGCCCGGTGATGATCCATCGCGCGATCCTGGGCTCGCTCGAGCGCTTCATCGGCGTACTGCTCGAACATACCGGCGGCGTGCTGCCGTTTTGGCTCGCGCCCGAGCAGGCGCGCGTGCTTTCCTTGAGCGAAAAGGTCGAGGACTACGCCGCCGAAATCGCAAGTCGCCTCAAGCGCGAGGGCATACGGACGTGGGCCGACATTCGCAATGAGAAACTGGGCTTCAAAGTACGCGAAGCCGAGATGGCCAAGGTGCCGTACATGATCGTCGTGGGCGAGCGCGAGCAGGCCGCGCGCAGCGTGTCGCTCCGGCTGTTGCGCGGCGCCAAGGGCGAAGTCATGGCGCTTGAAAAAGTCGTTGAGCTGCTGAAAAGTGAACCGTTGCCGGGCTGATTCGGGCGCCGGGCTGAGAAACCAATTCGACGGAATTGCCGTTTAGGTTTGACGGAAGAGCTGTCAATGTTCCGCGGCAAGTCGGCTGAGATGCCGACGGAGGTGAGTTATTCGTAGAGATTTTCGTACCCCGCCCCCGCGCGAGCCGGCGATACGGGTGAACAACCAGATTCGCGTCCCGGAAGTCCGGGTAATCGACGTCGACGGTCGCCAGGTCGGCGTGCTCAGCACCCGCGAGGCGATTCGCGTGGCCGAAAGCCGGGGCCTCGACCTGGTCGAGGTCGCACCCACCGCCCAGCCCCCGGTATGCCGCGTCACCGATTTCGACAAGTACCGCTACGCGCAAAAGAAAAAGACCCATGACTCCAAGCGCCATTCGACCGCCACGGCGATCAAGGAGGTCAAGATGGGCGCGCGGACCGAAAAACATGACGTCGAGTTCAAAATCAAGCACATCCGGCGCTTTGTTGCCGAGGGCCAGCGTGTTAAGCTCTCGATTTCGTTTCGCGGCCGGGAGATAACTCATCCCGAGCTGGGACGCACGTTGCTCGATTCGATCGTCGTCCAGGTGCAGGACATCGCACAGGCCGACGGTCTGCCCCGGATGGAGGGGCGCAACATGTCGATCCTGCTGACGCCGCGCTAGGATTTGGGAAAGACCCGAGAATCGAGACCGCATCAAGCGACCGGGAGCAAGAGCCGCATCCGATGGGCAAGCTGAAGACCAATCGCAGCGCAGCCAAGCGCTTTTCCGTGAGCAAGACCGGCAAGGTCAAGCACAAAAAGGCCTACCTGCGCCATCTACTCTCGTCCAAGGGCCGCGCCCGCAAGCGGCATCTGCGCCAGCCGAACATCCTGAACGCGGCTGACGCGCGCAATATCCGCAGACTGGTTCCGTACCTCTAGGCAAACAAAAAAGAGAAGGACTGACCTCCGATGCCTCGCGCCAAAGGCGGCCCCAAAACACGCCGCCGTCACAAACGACAGCTCAAGCTCGCCTCCGGTTTCGTCGGCGGCCGCAAACTCTACCGCCAGGCCCGCAGCACGCTGGAGAAGGGGCTGACCTACGCCTATCGCGATCGCAAGCAGAAGAAGCGTGACTTCCGCGCGCTCTGGATCACGCGGATTAACGCGCTCGCCCGCGAATACGGGCTGAGCTACAGCCGCATGATGGACGGGCTCAAGAAGGCCGGCGTCGAGATCGATCGCAAGCAGCTCGCCGCCCTCGCGCTTGCGCGCGAAGGCCTCTTTGCCGAGCTGGCCGGCACGGCCAAAAAGGCGCTCGAGGCCGCGGCTCAAGCCAAAGCCGCCTAGCGAGGGGCAGAGCGCCCTTGCGGCTTTCGAGGACCATGTGGCGCGCCGCCGCATGGTCTTTTGTTTGATTGTCGTTCGATGCTCCTGTGCTCGATGCCTTTGGTGTTTAAGGAAAGTCCGGTTTGGCGCGCGCGAGCGAACCGGATGATGCGCATACACGCTTGCTGAGGACCTGATGAGAGAACAGCTCGAAGCTCTTCGCGCCGCGGCGATGGCGCAGCTGGACGACGGCGCGAGCGCCGAGCAGATCGAAGCCGTGCGCGTGCGCGTGCTCGGGCGCGGCGGCGAACTGACGGACGTGATGCGCCGGATGCGCGAGGTCGCCGCCGAGGAACGCCCGGCCATCGGCCAGCTCGTCAATCAGATCAAGCGCGAGATCGAAGGCCGTGTCGAGGCGTTGCAGGAGCGGCAGCGCGCCGCCGCTCTCGCGCGCTCGCTCGGCGAGGCGCGGCTCGACGTGACGCTGCCCGGCGCGCGCGTCGCGCGCGGCCGCCTTCATCCGCTGACCGTGGTGATGGAGCAGATGCTCGACATCTTCGCCTCGATGGGCTTCGAGATCGCCGCGACCCAGGAAGTCGAGGACGATTTTCATAACTTCGAAGCGCTCAATTTTCCGCCCGACCATCCGGCGCGCGAGATGCAAGACACGTTTTTCCTGCCCGGGGGGATGCTCTTGCGCACGCACACTTCCAACGGCCAGATTCGCGTGATGCAGCGCCGCCAGCCGCCGCTCGCCGTGGTCTGTCCCGGCAACTGCTACCGGCGCGACGAATTGAGCGTGCGCGCCTCGCCGATGTTCAGCCAGATCGAGGGCTTCATGGTCGATCGCGCCGGGATGGTCACGATGGCGCATCTGAAGGGCGTGCTGAGCGAATTTGCGCGCGCGTTCTATGGCCCGCGCACCGAGGTGCGCTTTCGCGCGAGCTTTTTCCCGTTCACCGAGCCGAGCGCCGAACTCGACATCAGCTGCCTGCTCTGCGGAGGCGCGGGATGCCGCGTGTGCAAGCAGAGCGGATGGACGGAAATTCTGGGCTCCGGGATGATCCATCCCAACGTGCTGCGCAAGGTCGGTTATGACCCCGCCGAGTACCAGGGTTTTGCCTTCGGGATGGGCGTCGAACGGCAGGCGCTGCTCAGGCTCGGCGTCGACGACATGCGGCTGTTCTTCGAAAACGACCTGCGCTTCCTCGGCCAGTTTCCGTCCTTCGTGGCCCAACCTTCCGTCG
>DASXMQ010000075.1:0-5864 GCA_036495625.1 Binataceae bacterium (SeqCode)
GGCGCGGCTGTCGCCGAAACGCTCTTTCATGGAAGCCCGAAGGCGCCGGACTATGAAAACGTGCCGACCGCGGTCTTCAGCCAGCCCAATCTCGGCACGGTTGGGCTCACGGAGGTCCAGGCGCGCGAACGCCATCGCGCGATCGACGTGTACAAATCGACCTTCGGCCCGCTCAAGCACACGGTCAGCGGGCGCGATGAACGCGCCTTCATGAAACTCGTGGTCGATCGCGAAACCGACCGGGTGCTCGGATGCCACATGATCGGCGCCGACGCGGGCGAGATCGTCCAGGGATTGGCGATCGCGCTTCGCTGCGGCGCGACCAAGGCGCATTTCGACGCGACCGTGGGCGTCCATCCGACCGCGGCGGAGGAATTCGTTACGATGCGAAACAAATCATGATTTTAATATGGACTCGCCCGCGCAAGGGCTGCCATATTTGCCTTAGGGGACCTGCCGGGCTGCAAAGCGCGCGAAACCGCGCCTGCGCGGCCTGTGCGGATTGTAGCCGGCGATGACCGACGAGGGGACAAATTCGAGCGCGGCCGAACGGATGGCCGCGGGCGGGGAGCGCGCAGTGCGTCTCGCTTTCCGGCGCCCATTTTTCGCATCGCCGACCGGAGGCACAAATGGCTGCTGAAGTATCGGCTCGCGTACCGATGATCACCCTGGACCGCTACTTGCGCTCGATGAAACCGCGAATGGACGCTAAGCTCAGCGTTACGCTGGAACGCGTCGCGGTCGCCGTCAAGCGAATCTCCAATGAGCTTGCGGTCGCCGCCCTTCGCGACGAGCTTGGCCTTAACGGCGAAATCAACGTGCAGGGCGAGAAAGTGGCGAAGCTCGACACCTGGTCCAACGACGTATTCCTCGATTCGTTCGCCGGCGGCAATCCGATCTGCACCCTGATCTCGGAGGAGATCGAAGAGCCGCGCCACACCGAGGCGCTCCACGCGCATGACGCCTACGCGCTGATGTTCGATCCGCTCGACGGCTCGTCCAACACCGGCGTCAACGGCTCACTTGGAAGCATCTTTGCTGTGCGCCGGCGCAAGCACGGTCACGGTGACGATATCGCCGACACCCTCGGTCCCGGCACCGATCAGATCTCGGCCGGCTACGCGCTTTATGGACCGGCGACGATGCTGGTCTGGACCGCGGGCGACGGCGTGAACGCTTTCGTGCTGGAGCGCGAGATCGGCGAGTTCGTGCTGTGGCGCGAGAAAATCCAGATGCCCGCGCGCGGCAAGACCTACGCGGTCAACCAGGCCAACGCCGCCAAATGGCATCCCGGCGCCCGCGCCCTGCTCGACCGGCTGACCGGACCGAAGGACCAGGGCGGCGGCTACTCGCTGCGCTACTGCGGCGCGTTCGTCGGCGATTTCCATCGCTGCCTCCTCGACGGCGGCATCTTTCTCTACCCGGGCGAAGTGACCAGCGGCGGCCAGAGCAAGGGCAAGCTGCGCCTGATGTATGAGGTCGCGCCGCTCTCGCTGCTGGCCGAGCAGGCCGGCGGCGCTGGATCGACCGGACGCGGACGCGTGCTCGACCTGGTGCCCTCGACCATCCACGAACGCGTGCCGGTCTATATCGGCAGCGCCGAGGAGGTCGCGCTGGCGGACCAGCTCAAGGCCGAAGGCGGCTAGCGATGGCGGCGCGGGACAAGGTGAGCGTGCTCGCGGGCGATATCGGCGGCACCAAGACCCTGCTCGGGCTGTTTCATGTCGAGGGCGGAACCCCGGCGCTCCTGCGCGAGAAACACTACGCGACCAGCGATTTCAAAACTCTCGAGGAAGTGGCCGAGGACTTCCTGGGCGGCGACGCGTCGATCGCCGCCGCCTGCTTCGGCGTCCCGGGACCGATTATCGGCGGCGTCAGCCACGCAACCAACGTTCCGTGGACGATGGAAGAGCGGGCGCTCGCGCGCGCCTTCGGCGTGGCCGCCGCACGCCTGATCAACGATCTCGAAGCAACCGCTTATGGGATGCTCACGCTCGGCGAGAACGAGGTCGCCGCGCTGCAGCCCGGCGATTCCGCGCCGCCGCGCGCGCCGATCGCCGTAATCGCCGCGGGCACCGGGCTTGGCGAGGCTGGCCTGGTGCCATTGACAGATGGGCGCTGGCGCTCGGTCGCGACCGAGGGCGGTCACGCGGACTTCGCGCCGCGCGGCCGCGAACAGATCGGGTTGCTTGAATACCTGAGCAGCGAGTTCGGCCACGTGAGCTTCGAGCGCGTGCTGTCGGGGCCCGGTCTGGTCAACCTCTATCGTTTTCTGAAGGCGCGCGGCGGAGCCGCGGAGCCGGCGTGGCTCGCCGGCCAATTCGCCGCCGGCACCGATCCCGCGGCGGTCATAAGCGAGGCGGCGCTCGCGGGCCGCGATCCACGATGCGCCGAAGCGCTCGCAATGTTCGTCGATATTTACGGCGCCGAGGCGGCTAACCTGGCGCTCAAGTATATGGCGCTCGGGGGCGTTTATCTCGGCGGCGGAATCGCGCCCAAAATCCTCGCGGCGCTCACCACGGGCCGGTTCGTCCGCGCCTTTCTCGCCAAGGGCCGACTCGATAAAGTATTGGCGAGGATTCCGGTGCGCGTCTCGCTCAATCCCGCGGCTGCGCTGGCGGGGGCCGCCCGTTGCGCGATGGAGTTGCTCTGAGAAATTCGCGTGCGGACGCAGGTTTGAAGGACTATCGAATTATCAATCGGAGGCGGTCATGACCAAGCGTTCCAGGGAAATTCTGGATTTCTATCGCTCGGAGAACCCGGGCGTGCTGAGCAATCTTTCCCGGATGATCAATCACGGGCGGCTCGCCGGAACCGGCTCGTTCGTCATCCTGCCCGTGGACCAGGGCTTCGAGCACGGCCCCGCGCGCAGCTTCGCGCCCAATCCGCCCGCCTACGACCCGCGCTACCACTTCTCGCTCGCCCTAGACGCCGGATGCAACGCCTACGCGGCGCCGCTCGGCTTCCTGGAGGCGGGCGCGGCCGAGTTCGCCGGCGAAATCCCGCTTATCCTGAAGCTGAACAACCACGACCTGCTGCATGACTCGCCCGACCCGGCGCCCGCCGTCACCGGCAGCGTGCGCGACGCGCTGCGCCTGGGATGCGCCGCGGTCGGCTACACGATCTATCCCGGCTCGGCGTGGTGCGTGCAGATGTACGAGCAGTTGCGCGAGATCGCTGAGGAGGCCAAGGACAACGGCCTCGCGGTAGTGGTGTGGTCGTATCCGCGCGGCTCGGGACTCAGCAAGGAAGGCGAGACCGCGCTCGACGTAGTCGCATACGCGGCACAGATCGCGGCGCAACTCGGCGCCAACATTATCAAGGTGAAGCTCCCCACAGCGCATCTCGAGCAGGCCGACGCGAAGAAGGCCTACGAGACCAACAAGGTGGCGCTCGAGCCGCAGAGCGCGCGCGTCAGCCACGTTGTGCAGAGCGCCTTCGACGGCCGGCGAATCGTGATCTTCTCGGGCGGACCGAAAGTCAGCGACGAAAAGCTGCTTGACGAAGTGCGCGCAATCAAGACCGGCGGCGGTTTCGGCTCGATCATCGGGCGCAATTCGTTCCAGCGCCCGCGTGCCGAAGCGCTCAAGCTGCTCGGCGCGATCATGGATATCTACGCCGGCGCCGCGCGCTGATCGGAGCCGCCGGCGCCGTACTGCCGGGCGATCGCGAACGAGCCCGGCGAAGGTTTCAAACAATGCAGCGCGACGGTGACAGCCAGGCGACACTGGGAATCCTGGTCGGCGGCGGCCCCGCCCCCGGAATCAACGGAGTAATTTCTTCGGCCGCGATCGAGGCGATCAATTGCGGCCTGCGCGTCGTGGGTCTGCGCGACGGTTATCGATGGCTGGTCGAGGGCGACATCTCGCACGTAGTCGAACTCGAGCTCGACGAGGTCAGCCAGATCCATTCTACCGGCGGATCGATCCTGCGCACTTCGCGCACCAATCCGGCACGCGACGAGGCGAGCCTGCAGCACGCGATCGGCGCGCTCGAGCGGCTCCATATCCGCTACCTCGTCTGTATCGGCGGCGACGATACCACCTACGGCGCCTACCGGATCGCCGAGCGCACCCGCGGCAAAATCGGCGTGGTGACGGTGCCGAAAACGATCGACAACGATTTGCCGCTGCCGGAGAACGCGCCGACTTTCGGCTTCGAAACCGCGCGCGCCGTCGGCGCCACGATCGTCGAATCGCTGATGGTGGACGCGCGCACCACCAGCCGCTGGTATCTCGCGATCTCGATGGGGCGAAAGTCGGGATCGCTCGCGCTCAGTATGTGCAAATCCGCCGGCGCCACGCTTGCCGTGATCCTCGAGGAATTTCACGGCGAACGCTTCGAGCTCGCGCTGGTCGTCGACACCATCGTCGGCGCGATAATCAAGCGGCGCGCCGAGGGCTACGACGACGGCGTGGCGGTGGTCGCCGAAGGCATCGCCGAACGCATGGATTCCGATACCCTGCCGACCGGGCCGCGCACCGAAGCCGACGCATATGGCCACGTGCACATCGCGGATATCCCGCTCGGCTACCTGCTGCGCGACCGCGTGCGCGCCTCGCTCAAACAGCTCGGAATCGGCGCGACCATCGTCACCAAGGACATCGGCTACGAGCTGCGCTGCGCCAAGCCGCTGCCCTTCGACGCCGAATACACGCGCACGCTCGGTTACGGCGCGGTGCGCTACCTGCTCAGCGGAGGCTCAGGAGCGCTCATCGCGATTGCGGGCGGCCGCGTGACTCCGGTCGACTTCGCGGATCTCGTCAATCCCGCTACTGGCCGCGTCAGGGTGCGGCTGGTCGACGTCAATACCGAGTCGTACGAAGTCGCGCGATCGTACATGACCCGGCTCGAGCCGGCGGACTTCGAGGAGCCGGCGCTCTCGCGCCTTGCGGCCTGCGCCAATCTCACGCCCGACGCTTTCAGGGCGCGCTTCCTGCCGACGGTACAGGCCACGACCTCGCTGCCCCGAATGGCGCTGACGGTATCGTGAGCCCGGTCTAGAACTCAGCGCCATCGGATTTCCGCTTTTCGACTCTTCCCCGAGGCGCCGCCGTGGCGCTTTGAGGAAACCTCTGACCTGCGCTAAGGAAAACGTCAGCCAATCGATTCGGAGGCCGCGATGAAATACGACGAATACCAGCATCTGCTGTTCGAGCGCCGCGACGACGGAATCCTGCTCATCACGATCAACCGTCCCGACGTGCTCAACGCCACCAACAGCCGCCTGCACTGGGAGCTCAGCCGGGTGTGGAAGGATATCGACGAGGACGCCGCGACCCGCGTGGTCGTGATCACCGGCAAGGGGCGCGCGTTCTCGGCCGGCGGCGACCTCGAGATGATCGAGCGCATGGCCGGCACTGCCGCCGAAATCGGGCAGACCTGGCGCGAGGCCGGCGACATCGTTTACAACATGATCAATCTCGACAAGCCGATCATCTCGGCGATCAACGGCGTCGCAGTCAGCGCGGGATTGGCGGTCGCGTTCATGGCGGACATCAGCATCGCGTCCGAGTCGATGCGCATCACGGACGGTCACTTGCGCCTCGGCGTCGCGGCCGGCGATCACGCGGTGATCGTGTGGCCGCTGCTATGTGGGATGGCGAAGGCGAAGTACTACCTGATGACCGCGGATTTCATTGACGGCAAAGAGGCCGAGCGCATCGGACTGGTGAGCCTGTGCGTCCCCGCCGACAAGCTGATGGACAAGGCGATGGAAGTCGCGCACAAACTGGCACGCGGCCCCCAGCAGGCGGTGCGGTTCACGAAACGCTCGCTGAACAACTGGCTGCGCGTGGCAGGCCCGGCATTCGACGCTTCGCTAGCGCTCGAGATGATGGGATTCTTCAGCGCCGACCTGTCCG
>DASXMQ010000076.1:0-8574 GCA_036495625.1 Binataceae bacterium (SeqCode)
GCCGAGCTTCTGAATTATCGGAATCGGCGCGAGGCAAATCATGTAGAGCCCGGCGACGTCGCACATGATACCGAGGAAAGCCGGCGCGAACATCGAGGCCAGCGCGCCCGCGGCCCCGGACACGCGCTCATGGGTCTCGTAAAGAATCTCGTAGTAGCGCCGCGTGATTTGCAGCGAGTGGCTGAGCGCCCGCGCCATCAGCAGCACCGGCACCACTACGGTCAGCGGTTCCAGGTTGAGCCCCAGCCATCCGCCCGCGCCGAGGCCCCAGGTGGTCGATACGGCCGCCGCGATGATCGGGGTCAGCGCGCCGGCGAGACTGCGCATGTAGTCAATGTGGGCCAGGATGATCAGCGCGAGTGAAAGCAGGAAAATCCACAGCGCCTGATGGCCGTAGCGGTAAACCCACGCGATCAGCATCACGCGTCCGGCCGTGTAGAACTCGATATTCGGATCGCTCTCCGCGGCAAGCATCTTGTGCACGCGCTCGAAGACGTCCGCATAGTCGAGGCCCTGCTCGAAGAACGCGGCATCGATCAGCGTCGCCTTCTCGTCGGGCGAGACCAGGATTCCGGTGACCCCGGCGGCGTGCCGGGCGCGTTCCTGCACCGCCGTCGCCTCCGCCTGCGTGGAGGGGATTTTGTTCGTCATCACCGGCTCGGAACTGAGTCCGGGCGGCGTCGGCCGGATGACGCGGACTTTCTCGCTCGCGATCGAGGTCAGGGTGACGTGGTCGATGCCGGGCACCAGGTCAAGCGCGCGCGTGATGCGCCAGATGCGGGCGAGCGTCGGCGGCGTATAGATCGTCCCGTGCTTGACCTTGAGCAGGATCTCGACCGTCGCCGGCTTGCTGAAGCTCTGGTAGCGCTTGAAGACGTCGGTGACCGGATTGTGCGCCGGGATCAGGTCGGCGACTGAGGTCTGAGCCTGGAAACTGTGCGCGATGCGCGCGACACCGACGGCGAAGAAACCCGTCAGCGCCACGTACACGACGATCACCTGCCAGCGCCAGCGAATCAAAAAATCGGCGGTTCTCTGACCCATCGATAGCATATTGAGTTAGACCGATTATCCTTGCGGCGAGCGTGCCATCCGACCAGACCGAAGGCGGTCAAGTCAAGCTCGACTCCGGCGCGTCAGAAATGACCGAGCCGCGCGTGCGATCTGCAAAGTTATGCACAGGATTTGGGTAATTGTTGATATTCGTGACGGGCGGAAATGTTTACATTGGGAGACCGATGCATAGAATAGCGCGCGTCTGCTTAAAGGCGGAGCGGAGGATTCGGGAGAGTAGAGCTTTTCTTTCACGTGGACCTGCATCAGTCTCTCCGGGCTCTCTTCCTCGAAGTCGCCGGCTCAGGCGCCCGAAGTCCTTGGCTAGGGGGTGGAGATGATGAACAATCGCGGATTCAATCGAACGACGGGGCTGGATCTCGACACGGCAGCGCAGCGCGTCATGACCGTGCAGGACGTTTCAGCCTATCTGCGCGTTCACCCATCGACCGTTTATCGTCTGCTCAAGCGCAACGAATTGCCGGCGTTCCGCGTCGGCAGCGACTGGCGCTTTAACATCGAGGCGATCGACCGTTGGCGATCGCAGATGGAAGCGGGCGCTCACGTGCTCGACAAATAGCGCCGGCCGAAGCGCCAGAGTTCCGGCTCGGAAATCGCGGTTCCGGTTTGAACGAATAGCCGCGACCCGGCCGCGCCGAAGCTGGTCGCGCGTGCGAAACCTTGCCGCGCGCGGGCGCTACTGCGCGAAATAGCTGCGCGGATTCTCGACCATCAGCGTCTGGATTTTCTCTTCGCCGACGCCTGCGTTGCGCAACGCGGGCAAGATGTTCTTGAAGATGTGCGTCGGCTCCCAGTTGCGGATGCCGCGCTCGATCTCGGGCGTGAGATCAAGTCCGCGTCCGAGCCAGCACGCGACCGAGTCGTGCGAGAGCACGATCTGCTTCTCGAAGCCGATCCCCAGAAGTCCGA
Organism: Binataceae bacterium (SeqCode); assembly: GCA_036495625.1. Taxonomy (GTDB): domain Bacteria; phylum Desulfobacterota; class Binatia; order Binatales; family Binataceae; genus JAKAVN01. The sequence goes on from DASXMQ010000076.1 coordinate 1,984, forward strand.
TAAGCGCGGCCAGCCGCAGGCGGTCGGGATGGAGGAAGTCGAGCCCGAAGCGATCGAATCCGAGGTAGCATCCGCGGTCGAGCATGTCGGTGTGATAGCGCAGGTCGGAGGCGCCGCAGCTGTGGCCGACGATCACGTGTTTCAAATCAACGCCCTCGGCGGCAAAGATGTCGAGTTGCTCACGTCCCATCGTGCCGTCGTCGGTATGGGTGGTGATCGGCGCGCCGGTCTTGCGATGCGCGCGCGCGGCGGCGCGCAGGCATTTCTCCTCGTACTCGGTGATCTTGTCCTTGGAGGTCGCGCACTTGATCACGCCGGCCTTCACGCCGGTGCGGGCGATTCCCTCGGTCAGCTCGGCAACGTAAACGTCGGCGATCTCATTGACCGGGCGCTGCTTGAAGTAGGCGGTGTTGCCGAGATCCTCCTTGTACAGGCCGGTCGCGCAGATGAGCTGGATGCCGGCGGCGCCGGCCGCCTCGGCCATGAAGTTGACGTCGCGTCCGATGTCCATCGGGCACGGATCGAGAAAGGTGCCGAGTCCGAGGTCGCGCAATTCCTTGAGCCGGTCGGTCGCGAACTTGAGTGCCTGCTTGCGCTCGAAGCGCGGCGCGGTGCAGTCCAGTTCCCATCCGCCCCATCCGACCATCAGATGCTCGTGCATCAGCGTGGTGCCGAGCTTGTCGGGCGTCGTCGTGCCGGTAACGGTGTTGATCGTTTTCATGATCGCACCCTCCGCTCCAAGCCGGCGCGCGCCGCCGGATGGCTTATCGCAAACCTAGCGTCAGCGTCGCGTATTGGTCAAATGCGCAGGCCAGGCCGCGGTGCGGGCGCATCCAGCGGCCGCCCTCAGGCGTCGCCGTCGTCCACGAACAGCGCGTGGAGGAGGATGATCGCGACTCCGATCGTGATGGCGCTGTCGGCGAGATTAAAGACCGGGTAGCTCCACGAGTAGTAATGCACGTAGATGAAATCGACGACGCGCCCGCGCATGACGCGATCGAGCAGGTTGCCCGCCGCGCCGCCCATGATCAGCGCAAACGCCGCCGACACAATCGGCGGGCGCGCACCGCGTGCGAGCAGCACTCCGAGCACCACCACCGCGGCGCCCGCGAGGCCGTCGAGGATAAGCCCGCGCACCGCCGGTCCCAGGGTCGCAAACAGGCTGAACGCCGCGCCCGAATTCAGAGTGTAAGTGATCGCAAGCCAGTGCGGCACGACGTCGATCTGCTCGAAGAGCCGCAGATGCCTGACAATGTAGAGCTTGACCAGCTGGTCGAGCGCAAAGACCGGCAGCGCGACCAGCCCGAGCATCGCGGCGAACCGGCGCCAATCCGTCGCCGCGCGCGTGTGATTCGCGGTTGACGTCGGCGCCTCGGGCAGCGCGCTCGTCACGCGCTCAGCGCCTGCACGACCGCGCGGCAGCGCGGGTCCAGGTCGGAGCCGGAATCGTCGTCAAAGTACATCCAGCAGCGCTGGCACTTGCGCCCCGGCGCGCGGCGCCCGACGACGACCAGCGGCGGGTCGCTCGAAACACGGCCGAAGACGCCGTCGAAATTGAACGCCTCGGCGCCGTCGGCCTTGCGCCGCAAGTCCTCGGCCGCGCGCGCGTCGAGCAGCGCGACGTCGGAAACGATGAACAGCTCCTTGAGCGCCCCGCGATCGCGCCTGAGCGTCTCGGCCAATGTGCCGTCATCGGTGCTGTGCTCCTGGCCGACCGCGCCGATTTCCACCGCGGCCTCAAGCGGCGCGCCGATCGTCCCCGCCTGGCGCATCGCTTCGAGCAGCTTGAGCGCCTCAGCGCGCACCTTGAGCAGGCGCTCCCAGCGCGCTTCCAGCTCCGCGTCGCGCCATTCGGGATTGGCCGGCGCAAGTGTCAGCAGATGGACGCTCGCCGCGCGCTCTCCCGGCACGTGCGAATAGACTTCGTCGGCGGTGAAAGGGACGAGCGTTGCGAGCATCCGCACCAGCGCGTCGAGCACCTGGTAGAGCGCGGTCTGCACCGAGCGGCGCTCGGGCGAAGCGGCGGCGGCGCAATACAGCCGGTCGCGCGCGACATCAATATAGAGCGAGCTCAGGTCGACGACGACGAAATTGATAACTGCGTGGTAGGCGGCCTGGAAATCGTACTCCTCGAACGCGCCGCGCACGTCTGCTTTGAGCCGCTCGGTGCGCGCCAGGATATAGCGGTCGAACTCGGTCATGCGTTCGAACGGCACCGTGTCGCGCGCCGGATCGAAGTCGGCAAGGTTGCCGAGGATATAGCGGCAAGTGTTGCGAATCTTGCGATACGCTTCCGCGACCGCCGTGTAAACCGTGTCGCCGAGCGCGATTTCGGTGGTGTAGTCGAGCGAGGCGTACACCAGGCGCAGCACGTCGGCGCCAATCCGGTTCACCGCGTCGGCCGCGTCCTCGGAGTTGCCGAGCGACTTCGACATCTTGCGTCCCTGCTCGTCCACCGTGAGCCCATGGCTGATAACGGTGCGAAACGGCGCATAGCCGCGCTCGGCGACCGCGCAGGCGAGCGACGATCCGAACCATCCGCGCGCCTGCTCGACCGCTTCGAGATAGGCGTCGGCGGGCCAGGTAAGCTCGGGGCGCTTGCCCAGCACCGCGGCCTGGGAAGAGCCCGAATCGAACCATACGTCGAGCACGTCCTCCTCTTTCTCGAACGACGCGCCCTCGCACTTCTCGCACTTGACGCCGGGCGTTACGAAGTCGGGCGCCGGACGATTGAACCATGCGTCCGAACCCTCGCGTTCGAAGATTCGCTCGGCCGCGGCCATCACTTCGTCGTAGAGGCCGACGTGCCCGCACGCGGCGCATCGGAGCGCCGGAATCGGCACGCCCCACGCGCGCTGGCGCGAGAGGCACCAGTCGGGCCGGGTCTCGGTCATGTTGCGGATCCGGTCGCGCGACCACTGCGGGATCCATTGGACGGCGTCGATTTCCTCGATCACCCGCGCACGCAGCCCGTCGTGATCGATGCGCATGAACCATTGCTCGGCGGCGAGGAAAATCAGCGGATTCTTGCATCGCCAGCAATGCGGATAGCTGTGCGAGAATTTGTACGAATGAAGCAAGGCGCCGGCCTCGCCGAGCCTGGCGACGATCGAATCGTTGGCCTTGAAAACGTTCTGACCCGCCCACTCGCCCGCCTCCGCGGTGAACTTGCCGGCGGTATCGACAGGGGTGAAGGGCTTCAGCCCGTACTGCGAGCCAACCACGAAGTCCTCGTAGCCGTGCCCAGGCGCGGTATGCACGAGGCCGGTGCCAGCGTCGGCGGTGACATGGTCGCCGTACATCAGCTTTACGTCGCGGTCGATAAACGGATGGCGGAAAATATCCTGTCCGTCGAGCGCCTTGAGCTCCTCGCGATCGAGCGCGATAGTTTTTTCAACCGTGAGCGAACATTCCTTGGCGACCGCCTCGCCCAGCCGCGCTTCGACCACGTAGTAACGGTCGCCGGCCTTGATCGCGACGTAATCGAACGTCGGGTTGAGGCTGATTCCCAGGTTGGCGGGGAGCGTCCATGGCGTGGTGGTCCAGATAACCGCGAAGAGCTTCCCCGCCTTGTGTGCGGCCGCGAGCTCCGCCCGATCCGAGGCGCCGGCGGCGAGCGGCGCCGCGTCGCGCAGGTTCGCGTTAAAAGAAAAAGCGACATAAATCGAAGGCGAGACATGCTCGCGGTATTCGACCTCGGCCTCGGCCAGGGCCGTGCGGTCGTTGAAGCACCAGTGCACCGGGCGCAGCCCGCGATAGACGTAGCCGCGTTCGACCAGGTTGCGCAGCACGCCGACCTCGGCGGCGTCGTACGCGGGATCCATCGTGATGTACGGATGGAACCAGTCGCCGATGCATCCCAGCCGCATGAAATCCTTGCGCTGGAGGTCGATCCACTTCTCGGCCTCGATCCGGCAAAGCCTTCTCAGCTCGAGCTTGGGCATCGTGCGCGCCTTCTCGCCGAGGTCGCGCGAGACCTTGAACTCGATCGGCATGCCGTGGCAGTCCCATCCGGGCACGAACGGCGTGCGGAACCCCACCATCGCGCGCGAGCGCACGACGAAATCCTTCAGCACCTTGTTGAGCGCGGTGCCCATGTGCACGCGGCCATTGGCGTATGGCGGCCCGTCATGCAAGACCCAGGCGGTCGCGTCCTTGCGCGCGGCGAGCAGGGTTTCGTAAAGCCGGATTTCCTCCCATCGCTTGAGCATCTCGGGCTCCCTTTTGGGCAAATTCGCCTTCATCGGGAAGTCCGTCCTGGGAAGCTTCAGAGTGTTCTTGTAGTCGGTCGTTTTATGCTCGGTCTCAGCCACAGGCAAAACGGCCGGCGTCGAAAGTCAGGGCGCCGGCCCCTCCGCGTATCAACTTATTCTATCAGGTCGTCGTCAGCGGCGGCGCGCCGCGACGGGAGCCGCGCCAGAGATTAACAGCAACCGGTGGGCGCGCGCGAGCGCGCGTTGGCGGGGCCGAGCGGGCCGATTGCCAGGTCTCACGGCGGAATTATCTGAAAATCTCCCGGAAGAAATCTTTCATCGCCTGCCATGAGCGATGGTCCGCCTCGGCGTTATAGGCAAGCGCGGGAGTACCGTACCGGCCCGCGTTGGGATTGGTGAAGCTGTGCCTCGCGCCGCTATACATGTTGAACTGCCAGTCGGCGCGGGCCTTGCGCATCTCGTCCTCGAAAGCTTGTATTTGCGCCGGCGATTGAAACGGATCGTCGGCGCCGTGGCAGGCGAGAATTCTCGCCTTTACCTCGCCCGGTTTGGCGGGCGCGCCTGTGTCGTAATGGCCATGAAAGCTGACGACGCCGTTGACCTCGGCGCCGCTGCGCGCCAGTTCGAGCACGGTCGCGCCGCCGAAGCAGTATCCGATAGCCGCAGTCCTTTGCGAGTCGACGCGCGGATCGCTCTTTAACCGCGCGAGCGCCGCCGCTATCCGCGTGCGCAGCTCCTCGCGGCCGCCGGCCTCCAGCGCCTCGGCCCACGCGCCGGCCTGCTTGGGATCGGTGGTCGTTTTGCCGTCGCCATAGATATCGACGGCCATCGCGACATAGCCCAGTTGCGCCAGCATCTTGGCGCGCATCATCGGATAGTCGTTGAGTCCCCACCATTCGGGGACGACCAGAACGCCCGGCCGTTTGCCGCCGAGAGCGTCGTCATAGACGACGAAGCTGTGCGCCTCGGCCTGGCCTTCTTTATAGGTGACGGCTTCGGTTTTGATCGCGGCCCGCGCGTTACCGGCGGCCGCGAGCAGAACCACCGCCGCCAGGGTCGCGCCGGCTAATTTCAAGCGGCAGCGCACAGCGAACGGACGAGAGGTCATCCTCAGGTGATCAGACGATGACGAATGTGACGAACGCCGCGAACGCAATCCCGCCGAGAATGATCGTCGGCAGCACGGCCGCTCCCAGCGCGCGCCAGATCGAGAAACGATGTACCGCAGCAACGCCGTTGAGCATCAGGATGAACGACCAGGCCGAGATGATCGCTTCGATGCCACGCGTCACCGAGAACGGGTTCTTCGCGGCTGCAATCGCCTCGGCGGCGGCATTGGGGTCGGGCATCGAGAGACCGAGCGCATTCCAGGTCCCGGCACCCAGCAGGATCAGCAGCGTCACGGCGGAAAGACAGATGACCGGCACCGAGGACCACGCCACCGCCGCCCGCACCGTGACTGCGTTGCCGACGCCGTCGAGCGCGCGCCCGCTCCAGTCCAACAGGAAGGCGTTCATATAAAGCGTCAACACTCCGATTGCCGCGCCGAGAAACGGACTCGTCAGGGTCAGGATCGGCAGGTACGCATTCAGCTGGGAATGTGGCGTAATGGCGGAAGCGGCGGGCGAAAGGGCCATCGCGAGAAAGAAATTCGTCAACGACAGACCGCCCGCCAGCGCACCGAGCAGGATCACCTGGCTGGTCGGGTCGCGGCTGACGATCTTTTTGATCGTCTCGCGCGGGCTCATCCAGATGGCGATCCACGGGTAGTCGAGAATCGTGAAGATACGATCGACGCCTTTGTCTCGAAACCGGGCGTCAACAGTACCGAGCCTGTCAACTCTGAAGCCTGAATTGTCTGCCATGGCCCCCGCTCCACGTCATGCCGACACGGTTGGTTCTTTTCTTGCCGACCTTCTTTGCCTGCCCGTGTGAAAGCGTATCCTACAATCTGCTGAGCTTTGGGTCGATAGGAATTTTGTAGGTATTTGCAGCTTTTAGGTGTCAGGCCGCTGCGAATGTTCGCGTAAGCAGCTCTGGCCGATTCTTGCTATTTATCGCACATTCATGCGCCATCAGGCTAAAACTTCCCCACAGTTTGAAAACGCAACGCCGCTCCTCTATCATCGCTTTTTGCAAAGTTCGGGCTCTTTTTTGACTCGCATTGGTACCATGGCACTTAGAAAGGTCTCCTTTTTCGACCATCTCGGCCGGACCCTCGAATCCGTCGAAGAGGAACCCGGCAAGAGCCCGATCGAAATCGAGGGGATCGCGCAGACCCCGCTCAAGGAAGACAAATGAGCGGCAACGGGGCGCTGGCCGGCCTGCGCGTCCTCGACCTGACCGATCTGAAGGGCCATCTGTGCTCCCGCCTGCT
>DASXMQ010000077.1:0-22069 GCA_036495625.1 Binataceae bacterium (SeqCode)
CGCCGCGTTTGCGGTTGGCGGTTCACTTCCGCTTGCGCAGCCCAGCGTCCGCTATACCTCTGCGGCTTTAATTTGATTTACGGCCAAGGCGCTCGAAGAGCGCGCGGCGCATCACGCCCGGTGGCGGCGCGACGCCGTTGAACAGCTCGAAGGCGAGCTCTCCCTGATTCACCAGCATCCCGGCGCCGTCGGCGGCGCGCCGTTCAAGCGCAACCGCCGGCCACAGAAAGGCGGTCGGCTGCGCCGCATAGATGAGATCGTAAAAGAAGCAGCCGCGCGGCGTCCGCGCGTAGTCGATTCGCGCGAAACCCGCCTGAGTCAGACCCATTGGCGTGGAGTTCAAGATAATCGCGGTGCGTCCGAGCAGCGCCGCGTCGGCGAGCGCGTCGAGCCCGCGCGCCGCGAGCGGGATGCCGGCGAGCGCACGCGGCAGCCGCATGCGCAGCCGGCGTACGAGGGCGGCGCCGCGCGCCGGCGTGCGGTTGGCGATCACAACCTCGCCGGCACCGCGGCGCAAACAGGCGACGACGGCGGAAGAGGCGGCGCCGCCGGCGCCGACCACGACCGCCGTCGTACCCTCGACCTCGACGCCGAGGCTCGCGAGGTCGCGCTCGAGCCCGCGAGCGTCGGTGTTGTCGCCGTAAAGGCCGGCGCCGCGTTGCACGACGCAATTGATCGCGCCGAGCATCCGCGCCTCGGCGCTAAGCTTCGCCATCAGCGCAAGCGCGCGCTCCTTGTGCGGCACGGTCAGGTTGACGCCGACGATTCCGAGCGCGGGCAGCGCGCGCAGCGCCGCGGCGAGCATCGGCGGCCTGACGTGGAAGGCCGCGTAGGCGCGATCCATGCCGAGCGCGGCATAGGCTGCGTTGTGCATCGCGGGCGAGAGCGAATGTTCGACCGGGTCGCCGAAGACGGCGGCAATGCGCGTCGCGCCGCCAAGCGCGTGCGCGCGCGCCGCCGCGCGACGGCGGGCGCGCATGCGGGGGCGGCCCCGCTCAGCCATCGCCGATTCGCGCGCGCTCCGCGCGCACTTCCTCGGCCGTGTAGAGCCATCGGTACTTGAGCCCGGCGGCGGCGAACGCCGCCGCCGCGCCCTCGCCCCGGTCAACCAGCGCGAAGGCGTTGGTCACCGTCGCGCCCGCCGCCCGCAACGCGTCGGCAGCCTGCAGGCTCGAGCCGCCGGTGGTGATCGTATCGTCGATCACGGCGGCGCGGAGATCCTTGCGGAACGCGCCTTCGATTTGCTGCTGCAGGCCGTGCGCCTTCATCTCCTTGCGCACGAAGAAGCCGCGCAGATTGGCCCCGCGATCGTGCGCCGCGACGATCAGCGCGTCAGTCACCGGGAGCGCGCCCGCCGCCATTCCGCCGATCTGCTCGACGCCCTCCTCCAGCACCAGCTCGAGCATCAGCTCGCCGGCGAGGTATGCGCCGCGCGGCAGATATAGCGTGCGCTTGCAATCGATGTAGTAGTTCGACGACCGCCCCGACGCGAGCGTCAGCGCGGCCGGGCGCTCGAAGTAGGACTCGCGGGCGAGCAGCGTGAGCAATTCGTTGCGTTGGGCCTGGTTCATCGTCTTGCGCGCGATCTTACCCGCCGTCGCGCCCGGTACAAGAGGCCGCACAAAAGACCGACCGACTGCCGGCGGCGCATGCGAGCGGGTGCGTGCCACGCGAGGAGCGGCTTGGTATGATGGTGGACCATGTTTTTCGCGCCGTTCCTGCTCCTCTACTCGATAATCTTCTTCCTCGCGCTAGCGGTTTTGTTTGCGATGCTCGAGATCGGCGCGATCGACTACGCCTTCAACGCGCTCGGCCTGCCACCCCACGCTGCGTTCTGGGCCCTGATGGTGAGCCTGCTCGGGAGCTACATCAACATCCCGATAACGCGTATCGAGAGCGGCGACGAGCCGCCCCCAGGTGACGTGGTGAGCTACTTCGGCGTGCGCTACCGGGTGCCGGCGCATCTGGCGGCCGCGCGTTCTACCGTGGTTGCGATCAACGTGGGCGGCGCGATCGTTCCGCTATGCATATGCGCGTGGATCCTCGCGGCCGACCCGGCGGTGTTTGTGCGCGCGGTGCTGGGAACCGCGGCCGTGACCGCTATCGTGCATCGCGCGGCGCGCCCGATTCCGGGAGTGGGAATCGCCACGCCGATGTTCATCCCGCCGATCGTCGCTGCGCTTTTCGGGATGCTGCTCGGCGGCGGCGTCGCGCATCATGCGGACGCGATCGCGTATATCAGCGGCGTGTTGGGAACGCTCATCGGTGCCGACCTGCTGAATCTCGGGAAGCTGAGCGAGCTTGGCGCGCCGGTCGCGTCGATCGGCGGCGCCGGGACGTTCGACGGAATTTTCTTGACCGGAATCGTTGCGGTGCTGCTCGCCTAGCGTACGCCGCGCGCGCTTCGGCCTGCGCCCGTCCGCGTTCAGGCTGGCTTGAACTTGACCAGCGTATGCTCGGGGGTGACGTCGTCGAAGTGCACCACCACCGGCATGCCGACCTTCACGCTCTCCGGCGAAGCGACGATATTGGTCGTCATCCGCGGCCCCTCGTCGAGTTCGACGATCGCCAGCACGTACGGCTGGTCGGCGAACGAGCGAGTCGAGGCGCGGCGCACCACGGTGTAGCTGTGCACTTTGCCGCGTCCGCTCACGCGCTCCCACGCAAGCCGGTTGGAAAAGCAGTGAGGACAGCGCTCGCGCGGATAATAGATGTACGCCTTGCAGGCGGCGCATCGCTGGAGGCTCAATTCATGGCGCCGCGCGGCTTCCCAGAATGGACGGCTGGTCGGCGTCGGCTTCGGCAGCGGCTTGAGATATTCGCTCATGACCGCCGCTCCAGGATGAGGCTTGCCTGCTCGCTCATGATACCGCCGTTGCCGTTGACGTAGGCGAGGCGCGCGTCCTTGACCTGGCGTGCGCCGCCGCGGCCCATCAACTGGCGCACCGCCTCGGTCACGTGGCTCATCCCGCCGCCCAGCCCCGGCTGCCCGAAGGAGAGCTGGCCGCCGTGGGTGTTGCATGGGAAGTCGCCGGCGTACGACAGATCGTGCTCCCACACGAAGCTGCCGCCCTGCCCTTTCTTGCAGAACCCGGCGTCCTCGAGCGTCACTATCACCGTGATGGTGTAGCAGTCGTACGGGCAGACGAGGTCGATATCCTTGTGCGCGACGCCGGCCATCTTGAACGCCGCCGCGGCGGCGACTTTCACCGGAGAGTCGGTCAGCGACGGCGCGTAGGTAATCGATGCGTGATTCGAATATTCGCCCGCGCCGAGCAGCCAGACCGGTGGATGCTTGGCGCGCCGCGCGACCTCGGGCGACGCCACCACGACCGCCGATCCGCCGCTGCATGGGCTGACGATTTCGTAGAGGTGCAGCGGATCGACGATCATGCGCGAGTTGAGCACGTCGGCGATCGTGAGTTCGCGGTCGTTGAACGTCGCGAGCGGGTTCTTGACCGCGCTTCTCCGCTGATCCACCGCGACCTTTGCCATCTGCTCGGCCGTGGTGCCGTACTCGTACATGTGGCGATGGGCGATCATCGCGTAGCCGCAGTTGGCGCCGATATTGCCGTAGGGCGCCTCGAATTCGCGTTGCACCGAGATCACCGGCGGCTTCTGGTCGCCGAACTTGTTGAGGTCGCCGACCACGCACAGCACCGCGTCGCACATCCCGGCCGCGATCGCCGCCGCCGCCCGCCATACCATCCCCGCCGGACTCGCGCCGCCGATATCGACCTGGTTGAGCATCCGCGGATTGATTCCCATCACCTCGGCGACGCTCGCCGGATACAGCATCCCGGCATCGGCAAACGCCATCCCGCACAGGAACCCGTCGATATCCCTGGTCTCGAGGCCCGCATCCGCGATCGCCTCCGCCGCCGCATTCGACATCAGGCCGAGCGCGGTCGCCTCTGGCGGCGCGTCCTTGGTGGGCTTGAGCTCGCCGATTCCGATCACGGCGGCCGTTCCTTTAAGACTCATCAGAGCACGCTCCAGTTCCGTTTCATCGCTATCGACTACCACAAAGCGCACGAGATCGGTAAGCAATGCGGGCTGACACGCGCAGCGCTTTCGGTTAGCGTAGTCGGATTCGCAAGGAGCGTCTTAGCGATGGCATTTGTGATGTGCGACGACCACAACCTCTCCGTCGAGGCCGACGGGATGGACGTGGCGACGACCAAGCAGGCGATGCTGGGCGAGCCCAAGCCGGATCCGACCGCGATCGAAAAGGAGCTCGCGGATTTCGGCGCCGCCCATCGCGATTGTAATTTGCGCATAGTGCCCGATTGACGGAAGCGCCCGACGAACGTTAAGGCCCGGCCACGGAAGAGAATCATGTATGACGCGATTGTGGTGGGTGCGCGATGTGCGGGAGCGCCGACGGCGATGCTGCTCGCGCGCGCGGGCCATCGCGTGCTGCTGGTGGACCGTTCGGAATTTCCAAGCGACATCATGTCCACGCACTACATCCATCAGCCGGGGGTCGCGCGGCTCAAACGATGGGGCCTGCTCGACGCGGTGCTCGCCACCAACTGTCCGCCGATCGAGCGCATCCGGCTCGACGCCGGACCGCTCGCGATCGAAAGCCCGCCCGTGCCTCACGAGGAAACCGAGATTGCGCTTTGTCCGCGTCGCGTGCTGCTCGACAACATCCTGTTCGACGCGGCCGCGCGCGCCGGAGCCGAAGTGCGCGACGCGTTCACGGTCGAGGCTCTCACGTGGGAGAGCGGACGCGTCAGCGGAATTCGCGGGCGCGATCTGCGCGGCGCGAAGGAGCATCGCGAGCACGCGCGAATCGTGATCGGCGCCGACGGACCGTGGTCTGCCGTCGCGCGGGCGGTCGAGGCGCCGGAGTACGAAACCGTGTCCGCGCTGACTTGCGGCTATTACAGCTACTTCAGCGGCGTGCGGCTGAGCGCCTGCGAAGTCCATCCGCGCCACGGATCGACCGCGCTCGGTTTTGCCACCAACGACGCGCTCACCTGTGTCGCCGTCGAGCGGCCCAAGGCCGAGTTCGAAGCGTGGCGCTCCGATATCGAGGGCGGCTTCTTCAAGGCGCTGGAAGCGGCGCCGGACCTGTACGAGCGCGTGCGCGCGGGCTTTCGCGAGGAACGGTTCGCCGGCACCAGCGGCATCGCGAACTATTTCCGCAAACCTTACGGCCCCGGATGGGCGCTGGTCGGCGACGCGGGCTATCACAAGGACCCGATCACCGGCTTCGGCATCACGGACGCGCTCCGCGACGCCGAGTTGCTGGCCGAGGCCGCCGGCGCGGGCCTGGCCGGGCGCGAGCCGATGGAACAGGCGCTCGCGCGTTACGAAAGCGCGCGCAACGCGGCTTCGATCGAACTCTACCGCTTCACCTGCGACCTGGCCCGGCTCGAAGGGCCGTCGCCGATGCTGCTCGCGCTGATGCCGGCGCTCGCCGGCAACGACGCCGACACGCGCCGATTCATGGGCACGGTGGCCACGACCGTCGCGCTCTCGGAGTTTTACGCGCCGAACAACCTGATGCGGATCATGCGCGCGGCTGGCCGCGCGTAGCCGACGCGATCGGGGCAAACGCAGTTAGCGCTCGTGCGCAAGGATCGTGTGTTGACCCCGCTTGGGGGGTGCCGATAGTATGCCGGGGCGGGGTGGAGCAGTCTGGTAGCTCGCCGGGCTCATAACCCGGAGGTCGAAGGTTCAAATCCCTCCCCCGCAACCAAAAAAACCTGCGCTAACTGCGCGGGTTTTTTTTGAGCGCTCTGTGCCTGCTCTGTCATCGTGGCGGAGGTTGGCCGCCAGTTTTGACAGCCACCTGCGACGATTTCGGCTAAGATAGAGGCAGAAGTTCGCTTCGCCCGGGTCAACAGACGACCTCGTGCTCGACGGTGTGCGCGTCGCTCGGGCAGATGCTTGCAGAGTCCATTCGAGTGCCCCTGCGGCGCCAAAAGCGCTGGACTTTAATACCTCGAACGCGTGGACCCGTTCGTCACGTAATTTTTTGCGATTTTGAAATCGAGCGAGTCTGGAGTTAGCGTGCTCGATTGGCTGCAGCGCCCGACTCACAAACTCGCACGCTTTTGGATGGCGATGTTTTGTGCGGCGTGGCGGGTCGCGAGCAATGACGATGCTGGAGAAAGTGGCGTTCACTGCGCACGCGTAACCCGTCCAGCCGCAGCTTTACCATCTCACATAGCGTCGAAACCTGCCTGCAGCGCCTAACGTAACTTGAGCGGCAGACCGCGAGGAAATGACCAAAAGCTTTCTCGCGGACGTTTCTTCCTGACACCGGTCGAAGGCCGAAACGGAAATAGTTGGCGAATTGCGACGCAAACCTATGGTAAGGTGCCAGTTATGAAACAGAAGTCTATAGACAAAAAGCCCATCTACACCCTGCCCAGCAAGGTGATGACGGTGCGCGAAGTATCAGCATACTTACGGGTGCACCCGTCCACGATCTACCGGTTGCTGAAGCAGCATCAGATACCGGCGTTTCAGATGGGTAGCGACTGGCGGTTCAACATCGAAGCCATCGACAGCTGGCGCCTGAAGCAGGAAAGCGCGGGTGGATGAACGACCGGTAGCTTTCGTCATCATCGCACACCCGCCCAACTCCTTCCTTGGCGTCGGCGCTCTAGCTTCTCTAACGCGGCCCAGAGTCAAAATGCCTCGGCGCCTGCCTCTGACGCACACACTCGACTCAGCCCTATTTCGGACAGGACACGTAGAGATGAAACGACGCGTCGACAGGATTGCCGCTACTGTCCGTGGTTTGAACATTAACAGAATCCGCATCTGCCGAATCCCCTGCGACACCAATCATGCCGATAGTCGGAGGATTCGTGCTAACCGAACCGAGGGTTGCTAAGAACGCACAGCCGGCGACGTCCTTGCTGAAGGTGACAGTGTATAACCCAGTACCAGCAGTATGAGAGCTCGTGACCGGGCCCGCGCTGCTGAATTGGCGTACGATATTGCCGTTATCACCCTCCACGACCGCCCAGTTGTTCTGGCCCTGTAGGTCCTTGACTTTCTTAGCCAGGGCCGGAAGTCCACCCGCCTGCGACGCCCGCGCCGTGAACGGAGCCGCCACCGCGAGGCCGAAAGCCAAAGAAATAACGATCAATTTCTGATTTCTCACGAATTTCCCCTCGAGACTCATTGGATGCATAAGACCTTATTAGGCCATAATGACTAACATTAGAATAGAAATCTGTCAAACGAGAGATCGCAGCTCAAGACACAGCGTTAGCGCGCTGTCGAGGGGTCGGGGGGACCGGACCCGCTTATTTCTCCCCTTCAGGCGCGGGTCGTTCGTCGGCAACACACCGCTCCAGCGGAAACTACCGGCGAACCGAAGGACCGGCGATGTCGTTGCTTCCAGCGGTAGCCGAATTTGCCACTTAGGAGTTTTTATAAGAATTTTCTGAGCGCGCAGGGAATGCTTTTGGGAGATCCAGCAGTCGCTGATCGAGACGTTCTAGTGCCTTGCCGTTTCTACTCGTCGCTTGTCGATGAGTCCCGCGCGACAGACAGCCTTGGGTTTGATTCGGTACCGTCGCTCCAGAATATCTCACGATCGCAAAGTACAACTGCACACGCTGAGATTAGTTCAGTCCTTTAAGCCGGCAGATGAGGTTCTCGGCCAGCTTCGCCAGAGTCGAGAAGATCGCGCCGTCGTCAGAAACAAGCGCGGCATCGCTGGCTCCCCGCAGGAGCTTGAAGACTTCACCGAACCTCCGAGTCCTGCGCTCTTCGAGTCAATGCGCACAATTTTCCTCTAGGCGTACCTTAGTCGCGACTAGGCTATATTAGCAAATAATGGCCAATTAGTGCTGAAAGACCACTAGGTTAAATTTTGCTCGTCTCCTTGATGATAGCTTGCATTAAACCGCCGCAAGTTTGCTATAAAAAGACTGTAGGCCCGCTCTTTTTCAAAAAGGGGATCTATAATGCGCAGAGCCAGCGCGACTATGTATCTGCCGTTGTTTCAGGAGGACTGGCGCGAGGCGGTGCGGTCGTTCGTGAGTGCTGAGAAACGGAGCGTCTTCGGAATCGATGTCAGCGTAGCGAAATCTGGCGGTTCGATTATAGCGTTCGATTCGTGGACGAACAGCGAGCGCAGTGCCGTGGATCTGGCAGAGGGAATAGCAAGTTGGATCGAGTTGCATTCCGAGGGCATGACGGAAACCTGCGAGGCGACGATTTCGATTTCTGCTCCAACCGCGAAACCGCCGTGTATTGATGCCTCGCGCAACAGCCGCTGGCATGCCTTGAGTGCACGCAGACTTGAGCAACTGGGGCGTGGGTTCCGGATTCTGGCGGCGCAGACTCAACGAATGATTCTTCTCTGAATTCTAGGCATTGGGCGACGAAGCAATCCGCCAGCAAACCAGCCTTGCACTTGACGCGTCGCCACAACCCGGAGTTAGGGGAGTATACGGGTCGGGTCTGCACGGGATGGACGCGGGCGAACATGGTACCGCCGAACTCATAGCCCGGAGGGCGAAGGTTCAAATCTCTCCCCCGAGAACCAAAAACCCCGCTGTCACGCGGGGTTTTTGGTTGCAGACCTTTGATGAACAAAAACTGGTGTCGCCTCAGAACGCCGAGTTTTCGTCAAAGAACCATAACCTCTGGGCGCCCGTCAGCTTGACATGCGAGATCGGGTTTAAGCCGCTGTCCACCATGGTGATGTTCTTCGGGGTCGTAGCGTTCGGAAGCCCGGGATAGTCAGTATCGCCCAGGTTGTCCTGCGCGAACGTCTCGAACCAGGCATCTGCGATGTAATTCGCCAGAGTCGCGATATTCCCGCCCACTTCCGGAGCCTCGACAATCCATTCCGCAGAATTCCCAACAACGAACGTTCCACCCAGAGAGCTTGCGGTAATTGAAAGCGGTCCTCCCCAGTTTTGGGTGACATCGGTGTAATACAGCGTACCCGTCGAGGACTTTCCGCCCGACCAGTTCGTGGCCGTTACAGTGACTATAATGTAATCACCTGGCGCAAAGGGTAGAGCGCCACCGCCGCTGGCAAGAAGCTCATATTCAGGTCCCGGAAGCCATTCGACCCAAGGGTAATATTCCGTCGTTGTCACACCGCCGGAGCATGCAGCGTCGGTCTCTGCGCCGGATTGAAAAAGGCGCACATTCGAGTACCCGTCTATACCAACCCACTCACCGGCATAGTCCGCTCCCGAGCACGTGCCGAATGCCTGTTGAACGGTCGGGACAATCCACGAGCCCGTTGCGCTTTTGAAGCGCGCGGAGCTCTGAAGAAGTGCATAGCCGCTCCAGTTATAGCTTCCGACGTCTGTCGAATTCCGGATTGTGAGACCGGAAATTGGCCGGTGGTATATTTTTGTAGCCTTGAGCTGAGGAACAACGCGGATCAGCCCCGGATTAACTTGCTGCTTCCATCTCGCCAAATCCGCTGTCGAGGCATTGGCGGCAGGCCGCGGCGGATAGCCAAAGACATCCAGGTCTTCGGCCGATGCGGTCGAGGGATCGAACCCGGGCGGCGGCTGCGCATAGCCATAAACGCCGTGGATATTGGTCTCAACCGCATAAGGCGAGGGCGCCTGAGCGGCGGCCGGCGATGGGGCCAGGAGCCCGAATATCGCTATCAAGACAGATGCGAGTGGGACTCTCAAACTGGGTGATTCCATTTTTTCCGGCTCCAAGGCGCTTATCCTCGATTTTCCAGCTTTGTCTAGGGTACGCTTCTCAAAACTTTCTGCTTCATTTTTCTGCGGCCGCAACTCACCGGAACGCCAATCAGGCGCGTCTTTTCAACTAATAGCATCTCTCACGTGCAAGACGCTAGAAATTTCATCTCTTCAGGGAAAGACCACAAACACAATGCGGTCTTTTGCGGTCTTTCTTTGCTTTTCGCGCAAAAAGGGTATTAGACGATTTTTCGCGCCGTTGCCTGCACTCGATCCATCCATGTGGTAAGCGTCGGCGCATAAACCTGCGGCACACATTCGGCGCAGATATCGTCGGCGAGCGCGCAGATCATCCTTAGCGCGCTCTGCAGCGCCTGCGGCCGTTCAAGCCCGGGAGGCAGGCACGTCAGGACGTCGCTCAACGTGCGCAGCGCGGAAGCAAGCGCGACGAGAATAGCCTCCAGCACCGCCTCCTCGGGCGCGCGCTGCGGGCTGTACAGGAGGGCATGGATCGCGCGCAGCTCGCCGCCGAACACCAGCACCGCGCTCTCCAGCCGCGCGGCGACGCGCTGAGGCTGGAAAGCGCTGTCATCGCACATCAGCGCAATTGATTGCAGCTCCGACAGCACCAGGTGCAGGTTGGTTTGCACGCGGTCGAGCCGGGCCTCGAAGGTGACATTGTAGATGTCCCGCACCAGCTCGTCCTGCCGGCGCGAAACGAACTTGGCGACCAGCGCGCCGAAGATGAGCAGCCCGGTGACCGCCTCGAAAATCGAAAGAATCCTCACCGGCCCGATCGGCAACACGTCGCCGTAGCCGACCGAGGTCGTGGTGACGAAGCTGAAATACATCGCGCTCAGCAGGCCCGAAAGCGTGCCAGAGATCGGCCTGCCGCTGTCCACGAGACCCGGACGGCTCGAAAAGCCTGTCACCCAGTAGAGGCATCCGCAGACCAGCACCATCCCGAGCCAGACGACGAAAATCTGTCCGGGCGAGAGGGCCTCGATCAAATCGAGCAGCGCGCTTCCCCAATTCCTGCTCCACGATAGCGTCGGCTGTGCGGCGACGCCGCCGCGGCGCGTGGGCGCCGGACTCGATTGTCCCGCGGCCGATTGCGCGGGCGCGATCCGCGATGCCGCAGCGGCGGCAGAGGCGCTCTCGACCGGCAGCCCTGCCTCTTTCCAGTCGGCGATGCCGCCGTGGTAGTGCCGGACGTTCGTGTAGCCGATCTGCTCGAGCAGGCGCACCGCCTGCGCGCCAGCGGGTCAAGTGAACTTGGCGCAGTAGGTGATGATATCGGCGCCGCGATCGGGTATCACCTCGGGCGCCCGCGCCTGGACTTCGGTGAGGGGAATGTTGATCGCACCCGGGATGTGCTCGGCCGCATAAGCCTCGCGCGGGAGCACGTCGACCAGGCGCATCGCGGAGTCGCCGAGGCGGCGCTCGATCTCGCCGCGCGAAATCTCGCGCACGTCGTCGGCGGGAGCGGCGCCCGCGTTTTCCGCCGAAGCATTGTCCATACAATAACAATACGGCGTTGTTCGGCGGGTGTCATCTCCGCGGTCTTCCGTCATTGCGAGGCTTCCGATCAAGCGCGGAGACCCTTGTTCGCCTCGGCCGCCGCCATGATATGATTTTGGGCGCAGTGGTACGCGCGGGCCGGCGCGGCGGAGCACTGGAAATCATGGCAGACGCCAAGCGCGTATTGGTCGCCGAGGACCATGCGAGGACCCGCCTCGCATGGGCCGAACTTATCTCGTCGTGGGGCTTCAAGGTTGAAGCCGCCGAAGACGGGCTGCGCGCGCTCGAATTGATCGCGAGTTTCGAACCGCACATCCTGCTGCTCGACTTGAAGCTGCCGGGCAAGGACGGGATCGGCGTGCTCGGCGAAATCCGCCAGCGCGGCCTCCCGATCACAACCATCGTGATTTCCGGCGAGGGCGACATCCCCGACGCCGTGCAGGCGATCAAACTCGGCGCATACGACTATCTGCGCAAGCCCGTCGATCCGCCACGCCTGCGCCAGACGCTCAACAACCTGAGCGAGCATCTCGCCGTGAGCGAAGAGAATCAGCGCCTGCGGCTGCGCCTGATGGGCGCGGGCGAGCTTGGGCCGATCATCGGACAATCGCAGGCGATGCGCCGCGTGATGGCGCTGGTCGAGCAGGCCGCGCCGAGCTCGGCCTCGGTGATCATCCAGGGCGACAGCGGCACGGGCAAGGAAATCGTTGCGCGCACGATTCACGAATATTCGCCGCGGCGCAGCGGCCCCTACGTCGCGATCAACTGCGCCGCGCTGCCCGAGGGTCTGCTCGAAAGCGAGCTTTTCGGCCATGAGCGCGGCGCCTTCACCGGGGCCGACCAGCGGCGCGCCGGATGCTTCGAGCTGGCCAACGGCGGCACGCTGCTGCTCGACGAAATCACGGAGATGAAGCCCGAGCTGCAAGCCAAGCTGCTGCGCGTCATCGAGGACCACAAACTCCGACGGGTCGGCGGCTCCAGCGACATCGCGTTGAACGTGCGAGTGCTGGCGGCGACCAATCGCGGTCTCGGCGAGGCGATTTCCAAGGGGCGCCTGCGCGAGGATCTGTATTACCGGCTGAACGTGTTTACCATCGTACTGCCGCGGCTGGCCGAACGGCTGGAAGATCTGCCGGCGCTGGTCGATCATTTCGTGCGCGAGTTCGCGGGCGCCAACGGCAAGCAGATAAGCGGCGTCGATAACGCCTGCCTCGAAGACTTGAAGACGCGCGCATGGCCCGGCAACGCGCGCGAGTTGCGCAACGTAATCGAGCGCGCCGTGATCGTCGGCGCCGGGCCGCTCATCACCGTCGGCGACCTTCCGGCCGAGCGCGCACTGGCGACGGCCGGCGCGCAAGCCGCCCCAAGGCCATCGGAACCCGCGGGTCCCGCGCCCGCGCAGGCCGCGCCGCCGACGGCATCGACGGCGCCAGCCGCCGGTGTGCCGGCGTCGGGATTGCCGGTCGGCCAGCCGCTGCGCGAGGTGGAACGCCAGCTCATCCTGAAGACGCTCGAGACGGTCGGCGGCAATCGCGTGCGCGCCGCGGAAATTCTGGGCATCAGCCCCAAAACGCTGTACAACAAACTCGGCCGCTACAACGCGCAATCCGAGTCGCAAAAGCCTGAAACGGAGCCGGCCGAGGAAGTTTAGGCGGCTGAATCCCGCCCGCTAATCGGATCAACTCCGGCCATGGGCCTGCGCACCAAGATCGCCGCCATCTTCGTTCCCCTGCTGTTGCTCGCGGTGCTGCTGGTGAGCGCGACCGAGGCCGATCACGCGGTGGGCGTGATGGTCCAGGACCTCGGCGACTCCGGCGAGGTGCTGATCAACCAGACCTTCGAGCAGATTCGCACCGCGCTCCAGCATTCCCAGGGCGACCCGGTGACGGCGCTGCGCGCGGATGCGGCCCTGGCGGCGCTGTTGTCCTCGTCGCGCGCCTTCGGCAAGGGCGTAGTCTATGCGCGGGTGGTGACGGTCAATGGCGAGCCGATTGCGGGGAGCAGCAGCGGCGAGCCGGTGAGCGAGCCGCCGCCGCGGCCGTTCAAGGAACTGGAAAAAGCGGCCTCGCGATGGTCGCCGTTTAGGCGAATCCGTCCGCTGTGGGGCGAGCACATTTACGAGCTCAGCAGCCCGGTCGATATCAATCAGCGGCCGTTCGCGATCATCAAGGTCGGCCTTTCGACCGCGCTCATCTCGAGCGAGGTCCGCCGCGCGGTCTCGAACGTGGCGTTCATCGCCGCGGTGGCAAGCATAATGAGCCTGCTCGGCGCGCTGCTCGCGGGCGCGCTGCTGCTGGCGCCGGTGGCCGCGATCACGGCCCAGGTCGAGCGGCTGGCGGCGGGACGCGAAAGCGGCAACGTGCTCGTCCGTGGGCGCGACGAACTGAGCGCGCTGGCGCGCAAGTTCAACGAACTCTCACAGCGCGTGCGCTCCGACCGCGTACAGTGGGAAGACGAGCGCGGCCGCTTCATCAATATCTTTCGCTCGATCGACGACGCCGTGCTGATCCTCGACGCCGATGGGATGGTGCGGTTCTCCAACGACGACGCGCAGGGGCGCCTCGGTCTTCCGGCGGGCGGTCTCGCACAGGGCAAGCCCCTCGCGGCTCTGCTCAGCGAGAGCCATCCGCTGGTCAGGGTGGTGCGCACGGCGATGGCGGCGGGCACCGAACTACGCGACGTCGCGATCGAGGAAGGCCGCGGCAAGGAGAAGTCGCGCCTGCTCGTTTCGATCTTTCCGCTGGGCCGCGATTCCACGCGCGCCGGACAACTGGTGATCGTGCGCGATCTTGATCCGGTGCAACGGCTCGAAAGCGTGGTTGACAATTCGGAACGTCTGGCCCGGCTCGGCGGGCTTTTTTCCGGCGTCGCCCATCAGCTTCGCAATCCGCTCAACGCGATCACGCTCGAGCTCGAACTGCTGAGCCAGGACGCGCGCGAATCCAAGCCGGTCGAAGACCACGTGCACGCCGTGCGCGAGGAGATGAGCCGCATCGATCTCGTGATCGAGGCCCTCATGCGCTTCATGCGGCCGGGCCAGTTGAAAATCGAGCGGGTTGCTGCCAACGATCTGGTGAGCGAAGCCGCCAGAGGCGTGACCGATCCGCAAATCAACGTCGTATGCCGAGCCGATCCGGCGGTCGCGTTCGTGAAAGCCGACCGCGCGGTGCTGATGGAAGCGTTGCGCAATATCGTGCAGAACGCCGTCGACGCGATGCCCGCGGGGGGCACCCTTACGATGACCACCGCGCTCGCCGACGGCTTCGTCGAGCTGGCGGTCGCGGACACTGGGGAGGGGATCGCCCAGGAGCATCTGCAGGATATTTTCCAGCTCTATTTCACCACCAAGCAGGACGGCAACGGCGTCGGCCTGCCGCTGGCGCTGCGCGCGATCGATCTCCATGGGGGAACGCTCAACGTAGAGTCCAGGCTGAAAGAGGGGACTACCGTGCGGATCCGGCTACCGCTCGAGGATCGGGCCTTGCGGCCGCCGGCTGATGCCAACATCAACTAGGACTGCCCGCCGCCACGTTAGACGAATGATTATCACCAAAGTGCGGTATGCGGTGCGATCAGCCGCCGCGGCAATGCTGAGCCTTGCGCTCTCCGGATGCTTCGGGCCAGGCGGGAGCTGGCAGCTTCCAGCCTTCATGCGTCCAGCGCCGGCGCCCGCGACGGCGAGTCATCTTTCTGGGACCAGCGCTGGTGGAGAAATCAACGGCAGCGTTCCTGCCGCCAAAAACGAGACGCCCGCAAAAAAGACTCGCACGCGGCGTACGGCAAATCGAGTAGCGCCGGCGCCCGAAAAACCCGAATCGGAGACTCCGCAGCCGTCCGCGCCGCCCGTCGAGCCGCAGCCAAAACCGACCGTGACGCTGGCGGGCGGCCCCTCCAAGGAGCGCGCGGTGCAATTGCTCGACAACACCGGCGCCAAGCTCTCCCGGATCAATCGCAGCACGCTCGGCGCCGACAGCGCCACCACCTATGATCAGGCCAACAACTTTTTGCGGGCCGGCCGCAAAGCAGCGACCGAAGACGACTACGTCGCAGCGTCGGGCTTCGCCGAGAAAGCTGCGGTGCTGGCGGCAAAACTGGGTTCCCCCTCGCCCTGAGCCGGCTACCTCGACGGGCGAGGCTGTCGCGCGCGGTCAGCGCGCGAGCACCGTGCGCATCCGCGCCGGTTCCGCGGTTACCCGGATGACATCGATCACGACATTCAAGGACGCGTCTTCGACGCTTTCGGCCGCCGGCCGCAGCGGAATCCCTGGGCCGGTTTTATAGGGCTCCGCTGCGGGCCGGACGGCCGATTTGACGATGTTGCCTGCGTGCGAGGGACTGAACGTAATCCAGGATTGCGACCAGATAAGCAACGCGCAGGCCGCCACCAGCGCGAGCGCGGTTACCGTCAGCGCAGCGCGCCTCATGCGCGCGCCGGCTATGCTAGGATGGGTGGGCTTCTCGGGGGCGAGGCGCGCGCCTTTGGCGTTGAGCAGATCTTCATACTCGCCGACCGCGCTTTTAACCATCGCCAGGCTGACTTTTTTGCTCCCGGCCGCATATCCCTGAAGCATCGAATTATGGCTCAGCACGTTCACGCGGCGCGCGATTCCTCCGCTGTGCGCGATCAGATACGCGAGCGCGGAGGGAGCAAATATCCCGGCGGCCTTGCCGCCCTTCGCGCGCAGCCGGCAATCGATATATTCCCTGACCTCGGCCGAGTGCAGCGATTTGAGCTGGGCGCGCGCGCCGATTCGCTGATTCAGGCTCTGCATTTCGGGGCGTGCCAGCCGCGCGACCAGCTCGGGTTGGCCGACGAAAATGATCTGCAGGCGGCGCTCTTCGAAGGTGTCGGTGTTCGACAGCAGCCGCAGTCCTTCGAGCGCCTCGTCGCTTAATTCCTGCGCCTCGTCGATCACGATCGCGATCCGCTGGCCAGGCGCCAGACCGCCGAGCAGCGCGGAGAAGCCGTCGGCCACTTCGAGCCGCGAATGGCCACTCCAGCCCGGCGCTACCTGCGACATCACCACCTGCATCATCTGATCGAAGTCGAGCCTCGGATTGGATATGAGCGCGGTGCGAACATTGCGGTGGCGCCGCGTCAGGATCGAGCAGACCATCGTGGTCTTGCCGACACCGCTCTCGCCCACCAGCAGGGTGAAACCGGTCGGCTCATGCAGCAGACCCCATTGGAGCGCAGCCAGAGCTTCGCGATGGGTCGAACTGAGGTACAACGCGTCAGGTGCTGGCGTGAACTGAAACGGGGGGCCAGTGAGGCCAAAGTGATGGTGGTACATATCGGCGTTTCGGCTATTCGCAAGTCGCCCTGAGGCTCGCTTGGTGGCGCAAGGGCACAGTAAGAGCCACCGCAACCGCCCCTTCTTTCCGCACGGCAGCGGACCGACCTCCTGGCCGGGTTGTATCTACAGAGGCAAACTCCATGCCGTGGCCGCCTTGACGAATCGGACGCTTTCGCAGTCAGGCGGAGTGAAACTGCGGCAAAGCTTACCGAGCTGTAACGGTAAAACTTGCCAAAACGTCCCTCACAGACCGTAAGCCCGACCGACTCGCGACGAGTCACCAATTCGTGGGTTGCTTTTGGTCCGTGCGCTGTGAGATCAAGACGGCTGAACGCTACCAACCCAGGGCGCCAGAGAGGAATTGGCCATGAGCTCGGATGAGAACAAGAAAATCGTTTTGGGCTTCTTCGAAAACCTCAGCGCCGGCAACGCTGTCGCCGCGCTCGATGCGCTGAGCGATTCCGCGACGTGGTGGATACAAGGCAATTTTCCGCTGTCCGGAACTCGCACCAAGGCTCAGTTCGTCGAACTGCTCGGTCAGCTCGGCGCAGCTATCGACGGCGCGCTCACGCTGCGCATCAGAGGCGTGACGGCCGAAGGCGATCGCGTGGCGGTGGAGGCGGAATCGCACGCCAAGATGAAAAGCGGCAAGACCTATCAGAATCGTTATCACTTCCTATGCGAGGTCCGCGGCGGGAAGATCCAGGCCGTGCGCGAGTACCTCGACACGATGCACGCCAACGAAGTGCTGTGCTGAAGCGGAGCGAAGAAAAATGACGGGCCGCGGCCCATGAGGACCGCGGCCCCGAATCTTTCGCGTCCGCCGATGCGCCGATGGAATCCGCAGCGCGCCGCCGGCGGCCTGCGCCTTAAGCGAGCAGCGACTTCGCCACGGTCTCGCGATGGATCGGCGCGTTGCCGAAATTGGCCTCGCCGGCGAGCGCGCGGCGATGGTACAGATGCATGTCGTGCTCCCACGTGAAGCCGATGCCGCCATGCACCTGGATCGCTTCGCTGGTGACGTTCTTGGCCATGTCGGAAGCGTACGCCTTCGCCATCGGCACCGCGGTCGCCGCCTCGGCCAGCCGCTCGTCAACCGTCCAGCATGCGTAGTAGGTGAGCGAACGCGAATTCTCGACCGCCACCATCATGTCAACGCACTTATGCTTGACGGCCTGGAACGATCCGATCGGTTTGCCGAATTGCACGCGCGTCTTGGCGTAATCGACCGCGATGTCCAGCGCCTTCTGCGCAGTGCCGACCATCTCGGCCGCCAGCGCGGCCGTGGCGACGTCCAGGGTGCGGCGCAGAATCGGCCATCCCTGCCCTTCCTTGCCGAGCACGTTGGCACCGGGGACCGCGACGCCGTCGAACTTGACGTGGCAAAGCCGCCGCGTCATGTCCACGGTCTTGAGCTGGGTGATGGTGACGCCCTTTTGCTTCGCCGGCACCATCAGCAGCGTCACGCCGCTCTCGCCGCTGCCGGCGTTGCGCGCAGCCACCACGATACAATCGGCAACCTGCGCGTCGGGCACGAAGAACTTCTCGCCGCTAAGTGTATAGTCGGAGCCTTTCTTTCTGGCCTCAAGCTCGATCCCACCGGCATCGAAACGTCCCGCCGCCTCGGCAATCGCTACGGTCGCGATATATTCGCCCTTCGCTATCTTCGGAAGCAGTTCTTTTTTCTGCGCGTCGGAACCGCCCTCGATCACGATCGGCGCGCCGAGCAGCGCGGCGGCAAAGAAGGGGCCCGGGATCAATGCCTTGCCGGCTTCCTCGGCGATAACCGTCATATCGAGAAAGGTGCCGCCCTGGCCGCCGTACTCCTCGGGGATCAGCAGCCCGGGCCATCCGAGGTCAACCAGTTTGCGCCAGAAGCCCGCATCGTGCGCGCTCTCGTCGGCCATCATCTGGCGCACGAACTTGGTCGAGCAATTGTCGGCCAGAAAGCGCTTGGCTGCGTCGCGCAGCATCTCCTGCTCTTCTGAAAATCCGAAATCCAACTTGCGTATTCCTCCGTTGGAGCCGCGATGCGCTCGGCGCACCCGCGATCTCCGCGTCTTGGGCCAGATTCCAGCTACCACCAACTCTTTGGGCGCTGCAAGCGCGCCGCCGTCCGCGGGCGCGCGCCGTCCCGGGGGCCGTTCAGCCTTTTTTGCCGCTGACCAGCGCGAGCACGCCCGAGTATTGAAGCGCGCCGTAGCCGGTGCTCAGCGGGCCGATTTCGAAACCGGTGAAGAAGCCGGCGATCGGCGCATGGCCGAGGTCGCGGCCGATGTAGGCCGAATCGTGATCGGGAATGTCGTAGAGCGCCGCGCCGCGCGAGACGCAATCGAAGTAGAGTCCAAAGACCGGCGGCACAGCCGCCCGCGCCTGCATCTCTTCGAGCGTCGCCTTGAGGTCGTCGCGCGAGCGCTCGCCGTTGCGCAGCGCAAACCCGACCCGGTCGCCGATCTTCGGCCGATGGGCGACCGCGATCACGCCGTGCTCGCTGCTCGCGCCCACGATATTGCGGACCAGGTAGCGACCACGCTCCATCTGCTCGGCCTGCGGGTCGAGCGGAACACCCAGAAAGACAAAGGCGACGGCGCGCCTGAGATCCTCCGCCAGCGGGCCCGCGGCTTCGGCGAAGACGTCGTAGGCGCGCCGGCCGTCGAGCTCGGCCAGGACGTTGTCGCGCACGGCGGTGACCTGGTAGGTCCGGCCAAGCGGCGTGCAGGCGAGCGATGCGCCGACGTTGAGGTCGAAATCGCCCGCGAGCAGCATCCCGGCCATTGCATTAGAACTCACCGTGTCGCCGCAGAACTGAAAAGTTTCGCCGATCGATCCGTCCTCGCTCGCTCCGCCGCCCACGACCATGACCCCGGGAAGCTCGCGTTCGAGCGCGCTCAAAAGCACGTCGGGCTCCGTATTGTAGGTATCGACGAAAAGGCAGAGCAGGTTGTTGGCGCCAAGCGCGGGGCGCACGGCGGCCGCGAGCTCGGCGGCGGCCGCGCGCGCGCGGCCGCGCAGCGAGGGCACGAAGAGCCGTTTGGCGCCGAGCGAAGTGCCGCCAAAAACCATCACCGCGACCGCCGGTCCGGATTCGATCTCGCGTTCGGCGGCGATCACGCCCACGCTCTAGCATCCGGCGACCTCGCGCGTGCGCGCCTCGGCCGCAACCGTGCGGACGATGAGCCCGAAGGCGGCGCCGTGAGCGGTGGTCGCAAAGCACAGCGCGCCAGCCGCGTGATGCAGTCCCGCCTGGGCCATCGCCGCCCGCGTGGCCTCGGTCGCGGCCACCCTGGGGTTATTCGAGATCGAGAATCCGACTCCCGCGTGCAGCATAGTCCCTCCCCGCCTCTCTCAGCTTCCGCCCACGAAGCGCAATAGTTCAACCATCCGCCTGATCCCGTTGCCCAGCTCCTTGACCTGGATTCGCTCGTTGACTCCGTGCACGGTCTTTTCCTGCGCCGCGGTCAGTTCCACGGGCACGAAGCCGTAAGCGACCAGGCCGGCGGCGCGAAAGTAATGGCTGTCGGTGAAGCCCGCGATCATCGTCGGGATGACGGTGTCGTGGCCGTCCTCCCACGCAACCGCGTTGATCGCGTTCATCAGTATCGACCGCGAAGGCGAGGAGAACGCGGGGAAATTGAGCAGCACGTCAACCTTGATCGTGTCGTCGCCGATGACGCGGCGGATCTGATCGAGAAATTCGGCCGGGTCGGTCCCCGGCAGCAGGCGGCAATCGATCTCGGCGTAAGCTGTGGGGGCGATCACGTTGGTCTTCTGACTGGCGCCGAGCACGGTCGGCGTTGTCGTATCGCTGACCATCGCGTTGAACCGCGGGCTCGCAAGGAATTCACGTCGATAGGCGGCCTTGCGCAACGAAACCGCCACGTTCTTGAATTCGCTCGGACCGCCGTCGAGCTTGCCGACCGCGTGAAAATAGTCCCGCACGACATCGATCACATGAATCGAAGAGCGGTAGGCGATGAGTTTGCTCAGCGCCGCCGTGAGGTGCGTGACCGCGGTTTCCTCGGGCGGCACCGCGGCGTGGCCGGCCGGCCCCTGGGCGGTCAGCCGGATCCACATCGGGGTCTTCTCGGCTGTCGAGACCGCGAAGAAGCGATGATGGCCGGGCGTCTGCTCGATTCCGCCGCCCTCGTTGAGCAGATAGCCGGCGTCGCCAAAGACCTGTTTCTCATGTTCGACGAACCATCCGGCGCCGTTGCGGCCGCCTTCCTCCTCGTCGCCGGTCGCGATGAAGATCACGTCGCGCTTGAGCAGGATGCCCGCGCGCTTGATCGCCAGCATCGCCATCAACTCGATCACCCCGGGCCCCTTGTCGTCGATCGCCCCGCGTCCCCAGATATCGCCGTCCTTGACTTCGCCCGAGAACGGCGGCACCTGCCATTGCTTGGGATTGGCGGGCACCACGTCCATGTGGCTGAGCAATACGATGGCCTTGGTGTGTTTGCCGGTGCCACGCAGACGCGCGGCCACCACGCCGCGGCCCGGCTCCGGCTCCCAAACGGTCGCGGGAATGCCGTCGGCCAGAAATCGCTCGCGGAGCATTCGCGCCGCCCCCAGCTCGTTGCCGGGAGGATTGGTCGTATCGATGCGGATGTACTGGGAGAGCAGCGCCGTCGCTTCCTGCGCCAGCTTGTCCCAGTTGAAAGGCTTGGGCGCCGGGGGTCTGCTGAAGACGTCGCCGTCGAGAGCGCTGGCCGGGATCGTGCCCAGCACCAGCGTCAGTATCGCCGCCGCCACGGCCGCGGCGATCCGGGACGCGGCGCGAGTTGTCTCTTCGCGCATCAGCGCTCGCCGAAGTTGAAAATCTCGATCACCGTTTGAAGGAATTGCGCGGCCGGTGCACCGTCGATCAGGCGATGGTCGAAGGTCAGACTGAGCGTCATCATCGAGCGCCGCGCGATCTCGCCGCGATGGACCACCGGTTTCTCGACAATTCGGCCGACGCCCAGAATGCCGGTCTCCCCGGTATTGATAATCGGAGTGAACGCATCGACTCCAAACGTACCGAGGTTGGTGATGGTAAAGGTGCCGCCGCTTACCTCTTCGAGACGCAGCTTGCCCGCGCGCGCGCGCTCGCCCAGCTCGCGCGTCACCTCGGCGATCTCGCGCAATGGCTTTTTGTCCGCGTCCATTACCACCGGCACGATAAGCCCGTCCTCAAGCGCGACAGCCATCCCGACGTTGACCTGCGGCATGATCGCGATCGCGTCTCCGGCAAGCCGCGCGTTCATCCGCGGATGGCGCAGCAGCGCCCGCGCCGCCGCCTGCAACAGCAGGTCGCCGTAGGTGAAATCGAACTGACGCACGAGCCGCTCGCGCAACTCGACCGCAGCGGTGACGTCGGCCTCGCTGGTGATGGTAAGCTGGGCGGCCTCGCGGAGACTCTGCGACATGCGCTCGGCGATGGTCTTGCGCATCCCGCGCATCGGAATGCTGCGCGCCGGCGGCGGCCCGCCGGCGGCGGCAGGCGCGGCTGCGCCAGACGGGGCGCGGGCGGCAGGGACGGGCGCGCCCGTCCCTGCCGCCCGCGCCCCGTCTGGCGCAGCCGCGCCTGCCGCCGCCGGCGGGCCGCCGCCGGCG
>DASXMQ010000078.1:0-22506 GCA_036495625.1 Binataceae bacterium (SeqCode)
CATCTCTACTATGCGCTCGAGGTGGCGTGTTTCGCGATCGCCGCCGCGCTCGCCGCGGCTCTGGCGCTCCGCGCGGCGATTCCGGGACGGAGCCGCGGCCCCGGCGGGCCTATAGCCGTGATTGTGCTCGCGATGATCGGCACCAGGCTGGTGATGGTCGGCGCGCCGATGCGTACCGGCTATCCGCTCGCGGAATTCCTGCACACGGGCCTCGGATGCGCCGTGGCGACCTGTGCGCTCGGCGCGCTGCCCTGGATTACGCTTTGGTGGGCCGTCAAGCGAGGCGTCCCGGAGCGCGGTGCGGCAGCCGGAGGATTGATCGGTGCGGCCGCGATGCTTTTTTCCTTCGCCCTCATGCGCCTCAATTGCCCGATCGACGAACCGTTGCACGTCATCACGTGGCATCTGATGCCCGCGCTGCTGCTTACCGCGCTTTCCGCCGTTGCCGGTGCGCTATGGCTGCGCTTTCGCCCGCGCACGCGGCTGAATTAGAGATCCGGGCGGGGCCCGGCGATGTAACTTTCGCCGTCATTCGGGGAACCTTATTGTAAGATGGGCAGTCACGAGGAGAGGGCACTCACAAGCAGGCGGATCGGCCGATTCAATCAACCAATTCAACCAACCAATCAATCAATATGATCAGCACTCGTTGTCCACGAATCTTTTCCTCATATGCGTTGGGTCTGGTCGCTGCGGTCGCAGCGAGCGCCATCGCCATCTCGGCTCAAGCCGCTCAATCGACGCCGCAAAGCACGAGCGAGCAACGGACGGCGGTCTTCGCCGGCGGATGCTTCTGGGGAGTGGACGCCGTCTTCAAACACGTCAAGGGAGTGGACGGGGTCGTCTCTGGTTATGCCGGAGGCGCCCACGCGACCGCTGAGTACGAGGTCGTGAGCACGGGGACTACCGGGCACGCGGAATCCGTGGAGGTTACTTACGATCCGTCGCAAGTATCGTACGGCGATCTGCTCGAGGTGTTCTTCAACGTTGCGCACGACCCGACTGAGCTCGACCGGCAGGGCCCCGACACGGGATCGCAGTACCGCTCCGCGATTTTCGTGACCAATGCGGAGCAAAAAAAGCTTGCCGACGCGTATATCGCCGAGCTCAACCGGGCGAAGGCGTTTCCCGATCCGATCGTCACCCAGGTCGTTCCGCTGAAGGGCTTCTATCCCGCCGAGGCCTACCATCAGAACTATCTCGAGCGCCATCCCGACAATCCCTATATCGTGATCAACGATATGCCCAAGCTCGAACTGCTGCGCGAAAAATACCCCAAGCTCTACAAACCATAGAAAGTGAACGCATCGCGGCTCGATGCTACGCATGCCGATCCGCCGCGTGCCGCCGACGAGCCGTGCGCTCAAGCGCGTTGTCGCTCTCTTAAGTGCGTGCGGCCTGCGGAGTGCGTCACGCTCTAACGCCGGGCGGCTCGCTCGTGCTACGCTGCGCCGCCTGAGGCTCGGGAGTTCACAAGAGCCGCTGCGAAGGGAGAGAGGCGATGGAAATCGGTAAGCTGGGTGCGTTTTGCTTCATGGATGCGATGCCTGCGCCGGAGAGCGGCGCGTTTTGCCGCCGAGTTGAGCGGATGGGTTACAAGGTCATCTGGACGCCCGAGGCGTGGGGCCGCGAACCGTTCGCGCATGGCGGCTACGTGCTCGCGAATACCGAGCGGCTGATTTACGCGACCGGTATCGCCAACGTCTGGGTCCGCGATCCGGCGGCGATGGCATCGGCGGCGAGGACGCTGGCGGAACTCGGCCCCGATCGCTTCATCCTCGGCATCGGCGTAAGCCATCGCTCGCTGGTCGAAGACCTTCGCGGGCACAAGTACGTCAAGCCCTTGAGCTACCTGGCCGATTACATACCGCGGATGAAATCGTCGCTCTACAACGCGGTTGCGCCGAAGACTGAGCCGCCGCTGGTGATCGCTTCGCTGCATCCCAAATCGCTCGCACTTGCGGCGCGCGAAGCTCATGGCACGCACACCTATCTGTGTCTGCCGCCGCATACGGCGCAGGCGCGCGCCATCATGGGCCCCGACAAGTGGGTCTGCGCGAGCGTGGTCGTCATCCTGGAGCGCGACGCCGCCAAGGCGCGCGCCCGTGCGCGCGAGCATCTGAGCTTCTATGCCAACCAGGACAACTATCGCCGGATCTTGATTTCGCAGGGCTTCACCGCAGCGGACTTTGAGAATGGATGCAGCGATCGTCTGATCGACTCGGTGGTCGCCTGGGGAAGCGAAGACAAAATCAAGGAACGGATCGACGCTCAACTCGCGGCCGGCGCGAATCACGTGTGCATGATGCCGCTAAGATGCGATAACGTGTGGCTGCCAGACGAACGCGCGTTCGAGGCTTTCGCTCCGCGCTGAGCCGTTCGCCGGCGCAGACCACTTCAGTCGTTCACTGGGGCGAAAGCTCCGCGCGCGTGGTCTTGCCGCCGTCCTTGATCCAGTCGGCGTTGAGCTTGGGCGCCGCTATGCTGATGCGGGCGGGATCGATTTTTCCGCTGAGCACCTTGCGCACCGCGCTGGCGCGATCTTCGGCCAGCCGCTTGAGGTCGGCGTCGGTGACCCTGGTGTTGGCGATCATCAGCTTCTTCATCTCGTCGGGATCGAGCGATTTGTTGAGCCCGAGGAGGTCGCTCGGCTTGTCGAACTTCGCCGCCTTGTAGGCGCGTTTGAGGTACTTGTCGTATTCATCCGGCGTGACCTGGACGCTTGCCAGATTCACGTTGGCCGGATTCTGATCGTTGTCGAGCACTTTTTGCTTCGCGACGCTTTGTGCGACCAGCGCCGCGGGCAGCCCTTCGCGGTCGATTTTTGGATCGATTCTGCCGGTGATAACGAGCTTGATCGCGGGCCGCTCCTGCAAGGCCTTGGCGACCGTATCCAACTTCTTCATCTCCGATGCGGTTATGTTTGCCCAGCCGGGAGCGAACACCACGTAGTTGAGATCATGGCCGCCGCCTGCGCCTCCTCCCGCGACTCCGTTGACGGCAGAGGCGATCAGGCTGAAGGGCGAAGTCACCGCCTTCATGATCAAATTGACCACGACGTGCACCAATACCGCGCCGATGCTGAATTGCGGATCCGAGAGCGAGCCCGACACGGGAATACGAAGGTCGATTTGGCCCTGCGGATTCTTGAGTAGTGTGACAGCGAGGCGGATCGGCAGATTGAGCGCGTTGGGGCTCTCGACCTTGTCGCCGAAGGTCAGTTGGTCGATGAAGATATGGTTTTCGGCGGTGAGCTTTTGCTGATCGAGCAGGTAATGCACGTCCACCGTCAGCGCGCCCTTGGTTATCGGGTAGCCGGTGTACTTGGCCGAATAAGCCGATAGATCCGTCAGTTCCACGTTCTCGGCCTTGGCCTTGATATCGACGAAAGCAAGCGGAGTGAGCGGATTGACCTGGCCGCTGATGGTCAGCGGTGCGTTGCCGTTGACCTGTCCGTCGAGTTCGGCGTCGGCCGGCGTCGTGGAGCTTGTGCCGAAGGTTCCCACCTTGCCGCTGATTTTCGTGAGGTCGGCCGAATAGTTGGGCTTGATGAAGTTGTCGGTGTAGTTGACCTGGCCGCCGCTAAGCGTGATCCGTCCGATTTCGACGTTGGCGGGAAGCGGCGCCGGGCTTGGCGCGGCGGCCGGAGTTGCAGCGGCTGCGGATGCGGTTGGCGTGGGCGACGGCGTCGGCTGCGGTGTCGGCGCGGGAGTGGGCGCCGGTGCGGTCGCGCCGGAGGCTCCGTGCGCGCGCGTCAGAGAGACTTGCGCCTCTTCGGGACTGGCCGTGACGTCGCGCAGGTTCAGGCGGCCGTCAGAATTGAGAATGATCCGCGCATAAAAGTCGCTCAGATCGAGCGCCGCGACGTGGAGCCTGGGCGGCCCCGCGCCCATCAGGAAATCGATCCCGTTCGCGCTGAACGACCTCCAGCGCAGAAAGCTGTCGTTGGTCACCTTGTCGAGCATCTTCGCGCCGACCACGGCGGCGCTGCCGCGATAACTCACGCGCATCTCCTTGCGCGCGCGCTCGTCCGCCACGCCGACCTCGCCGTTCATCGTCAGGGCGGCGCTGGAGATTTTGGTATTGAGATGGCTGGTGACGTAGGGGTCGAACGGCGCGAGATCGAGGCGGCGAGTGGCGACACGCAGATTCACCTTGAGCGGTTGCGGCGCAACCGTGCCCTCCACTTTGAAGCTGCCCCTGCGGTTGAGGATGCCGTCGAGGTCGAGCGCGATCGGCTTGGTGAGATCTTCCGAGATGTTCTTGAGATGAAGATTGAGCGGCGCGACCGCGACCGTCACCTTTCGCGGCATCGTCTCGTCTTCGACGCTGATCTCGGTTTTCTCCAGCGCCACGGACGCAATCCGATAATGCCACTCTCCGGGCGAGGGGCTCGGCGCCGCCGCCGGCGCGCGGGCGCGCGTTCGCTCCGTCCTGCGGCTCGTCCGTTCGCGTGCAGTCGAAGCGGCGCGGCGCTCGTGCTCGGGCGGCGGGGTTTGCGCCGAGGCTTTTTTCTCCGCCGGGAGTGCCGCTGCAGCGGATTGCTCCCCGGTCGATTTCCTTTCGGGCGCCTTCCTCTCGCGACGCCTGGATGACGCGCGCGAGGGGCGCTGCGCGGCAGCAGCGGGCTTAGCCGCGGGCGCCGCGGCCTCGCC
Source organism: Binataceae bacterium (SeqCode) (assembly GCA_036495625.1). Taxonomy (GTDB): domain Bacteria; phylum Desulfobacterota; class Binatia; order Binatales; family Binataceae; genus JAKAVN01. The sequence goes on from DASXMQ010000078.1 coordinate 4,656, forward strand.
CCGCATCAGCGAACTGAGGCTCAACTGGCCGTTGCGATCGCGCCGGACGTACACGCGCAAGCCGTCGGACCGCACTTCGCTTACCGTCGCCTGGTGCGAGGCGAGATCGACCGCCCCGATCGAGGCGCTCAGCTTGTTCCATCCGATGGGGCTTTGGCTCTCGCCGGGAGCCCGCACGTCGAAATTGTCCAACGTGATGGTCGCCGGCGCAGTATGCACGTTGAATTTGCCTGGCGCGAAGAAAGCCTGGATGGCGGCGTGGGTTGTGAGTTTGCCGGATGCGACGGTCGCCGCCACAAACGGCCGGGCGAACCCCTGCAGTGCCGGAATATCGATTGCGTCGAGCGTGACGTCGGTCGTCGCCTGCGATCGTGCGAGGTCGAGCGCGCCTTTGATCGCGATTATGCCGCCGCCGCCAAGCGTAGTGCCGAGCTCATACGGAGCCGGCGTTTTCTGGCCAACCGTGCGCAGGTCTTTGAGCCCGGCGTGCAGGTTGGTGAGCGCCAGCTTCGCCGGCGGCGTAACGCTGTTGTCGGTTATGTCCACTGCGCCGTTGGTCAGTTCCAGCGCCGCCATTGCGAAGTCGGCGGGGGCGGCCGACGAAGCCGCCGCCGGCGCCTTGGGGGTGGCTGCCGCCGCGGGCGGAGCGTTCGCGATTAGTTGTGCGCTCACCGATGCCGGTGTCGGCGTCGCGGCCGAAGTGGCGATCATCGCGGCAGTCGGCGTGGCACTGGCAGCGGCCGATGTTTTCCCGGCTATCGGGGCAGCCGTGGGAGCAGATGTGGCGCTCGGCGCAGCCGACGACCGTGCCGCTGCGAGATTTGCGGCAGCAGGGCTCGGCATCGCAGAGGGTGAAACCGCCGACAGATTTGCCGCGGCCGGCCTAGGCGCAGCCTGAGCCGGGCTGGGCGCAGCCTGAGGAGGAGGACCAGCCGCGGGCGGCGCACCCCCGGCGAGCGAAGCCAGGTTGATCTTGCCGTCGGCATTGCGCACGACGTGGACCGTCAGGCCGTCGAGATAAATTTTGCCGAGGTGCGTGACGCTCTTCAGCGGTTTGATCTCGTCGAGCACCACCGACAGGTGCTTGAATGCCGCAAGCGGCGCGCCGGCGGAGTCGCGCACATCGAGCTGGTCGACCGCTATCTCTCCGCCTACGCGGATCTCCGGGCCGCTCGTCGCGCTCACGAAGTGCAAGTGCAACTGCGAGGAAAACGTTCCCTGCGCCACCCTGAGCGGCAGTTTCTTCGGCACGTAGCCGAAGTAGAGCGGCAGGCCCAGGTTATGAAGATTGAGATCGATCACCGACTCGGGCGGCATCGCGAACGGCTTGGCCTTGCCGGCGATGCGCAGGAGGCTGCCGTCGACCACCATCTGCAGCAGCGGTTGGACGAAAATGTCCACGTCGGCCGGCAGATTGGCGATGAACGGGACGTCGAGCTCGATGTGTTCGACCGCGTGACGCTGGTTCAGGATCTTGTCGTCGAAATGTATCTGGCCTTGATGAATCTGGATGTTCGATATCGCGAAGCGCTGCGGCTTGGCGGGATGGCTCGGCGCGGGCGGCGGCGGGCCGGAACTTTCGAGCAGGTCGGAAAAGTTGAAATGCTGCTCGGCGGTGCGAACGATATGGATCGCGGGATGGTCAACCACCACCGCCTTGACCACCGGCGCAAGGCGCAGCAGCGAAGTCCATGAGACCTTGACCTTGATGTGCCCGATGTCAACGAACCGATCGGGAGCGTCGCGGTCGCCGATATGCAGCTTCTCGAGGTTGAGCAGCAGCCGGTACGGGTTGAAGCGGACTTTTTCGATGCTGAGCGGGCGGTGCAGGCTTTGCGCCACCCGGCCGACGACGACATATTGCGTGACCACGGGCACGCCGACGAAACCCGCGAGCCCGAAGACCAGCACCACGACGACGATCGTGATGAAGCTCCGGCGCAACCAGCGCCGCCCGCCAAAACTGCCGCGGCCGAACGTCTGCGCCCAGACGCTCGAGGCGAAGGCCTTTAGTTTGCCGATCACTTATGCGGCACCATGTCGCAAGACCGGAGGTTAATGCGCCGCGCCGATTCGCCCTGGGTAAATTGCCCTGGTCCGTTACTCGGCGGCAACGCTCAAGTTTACCGCTCGATTATGATCGCACGCCGTCAGCCTCACACAAGTGCAGTTATAGCCGCAAACGGTCAAACTGCGTAGCTTTCTTCGATAGATCTTCACGCGCCATTAATCTCCCCGTCCGATGTCGAATGAGTGACTGGAATCTGCGCGGCCGCGGCAGATCGGGCCGTGCGCGCCTCAGTATTGCCCGGTCAGGCCGATCGGACGAAGCTTGAAATGACACGCTGGAATCCGGCTTCGAGGATCGCCTGCGCGCGGCGGAGGATTGAAGATGTCGGCCAATCTTTCAACCCGGCAAATAGAACTGATCGATGCGTACTGGCGGGCGTGCAATTACCTCGCGGTTGGGATGCTCTATCTGCGCGAGAATCCGCTGCTCAGGGAACCGCTCTTGCCCGAGCATATCAAGCGCCGCCAACTCGGCCACTTTGGCTCCGACCCCGGCCAGAGCTTCATCTGGGTACACCTGAATCGGCTCATCCGCGAGTACGACCTCAACGTGATGTACGTCTCGGGCCCCGGCCACGGCGCGCCCGCGGTGCTGGCCAACAGCTATCTCGAGGGCGTCTATACCGAGGTCTATCCCGATCGCAGCCAGGACGAGGCAGGACTGCGGCAATTTTTCAGACTGTTTTCATTCCCCGGAGGAATCGGCAGCCATTGCACGCCGGAGACGCCCGGTTCGATTCATGAGGGCGGCGAGCTGGGCTACAGCCTGTCGCATGCCTTCGGCGCCGCATTCGACAATCCGGATCTTGTCGTCGCGGCGGTGGTCGGCGACGGCGAGGCCGAGACCGGCCCGCTCGCGACCTCATGGCATTCGAACAAGTTTCTCAATCCGATCCGCGACGGCGCCGTGCTGCCGATCCTGCACTTGAACGGCTACAAGATCGCCAATCCCACGATTCTCGCCCGCATAACCGCCGACGAGCTAACGAGCCTGTTTACGGGTTACGGCTACACGCCATACGTCGTCGAAGGCGACGATCCACCCTCGATGCATCGGCAGATGGCCGCGACGCTGGAGACCTGCGTGCTTGAGATTCGCGCGATCCAGGACGAAGCGCGGAGCCGCGGAGGAGCGCCGCGCCGCCCGCGCTGGCCGATGATAATCCTGCGCACGCCGAAAGGCTGGACCGCGCCCAAAGAGGTTGACGGTCATCGGGTCGAAGGCTCGTGGCGGGCACATCAGGTGCCGATCGCCGACGTCATCTCCAATCCCGCGCATCTGAAATTGCTCGAGCAGTGGATGCTGAGTTACCGGCCGCACGATCTGTTCGACGTGAACGGACGGTTGATTCCCGAACTGAGAGGGCTCGCGCCGGCCGGCAACCGCCGCATCAGCGCAAATCCGCACGCCAACGGTGGCCTGCTGCGCCGGCCGCTGCTGATGCCGGATTTTCGCCGCTACGGAGTCGAAATTGCCCACCCCGGAGCTTCGATGGTCGAAAGCACTTACGTTCTGGGGCAGTTCCTGCGCGACGTGATGCGCGACAACATGACCAACTTTCGCGTCTTCGGTCCCGACGAGACCGCGTCGAACCATTTGCAGGCGATTTACGAGTCCACCCGCAAGACCTGGCTTGCCGAGATGAAGCCCGACGATGCCGACGGCGGCGAACTTTCGCCCGACGGGCGCGTGATGGAGATGCTCAGCGAGCATACGCTCGAGGGCTGGATGGAAGGCTACGTGCTGACGGGCCGCCATGTCCTCTTCAACACCTACGAGGCCTTCGCGCACGTGGTCGATTCGATGGTGAATCAGCACGCCAAGTGGCTGGAGAAGGCGAAGACCGAGGTCCGCTGGCGCACGCCGGTTTCCTCGCTCAACATCCTCATCAGCTCCACCGTGTGGCGCCAGGATCACAACGGCTTTACGCATCAGGACCCGGGCTTCATCGACGTCGTCACCAACAAGAGCCCGCGCGTGACGCGGATCTACCTGCCGCCGGACACGAACTGCCTGTTGAGCGTGGCGGATCACTGCCTGCGGAGCGTCGATTACGTCAACGTGATTGTCGCCGACAAGCAGCCCCATCCGCAGTTTCTCGACATGGATTCCGCGGTCAAGCACTGCACCAAGGGGATAGGACTCTGGGCGTGGGCCTGCAACGACCAGGGCGTCGAACCCGACGTGGTGTTCGCGAGCGCGGGCGATATCGCCACGATCGAGGCCCTGGCCGCGGTCGCGATCCTGCGGGAGAAATTCCCCGATCTCAAGATTCGCTTCGTCAACGTGGTGGACCTGTTCAAGCTGCAGCCGAGCCTCGAACATCCGCACGGGCTCGCCGATCGCGACTTCGACAGCCTGTTCACCATCGACAAGCCGATCATATTCAATTTTCACGGCTATCCGTGGCTGATTCACAAGCTCGCCTACCGCAGGACCAATCATCCGAACCTGCACGTGCGCGGCTACAAGGAGTTCGGCAGCATCAACACGCCGCTCCAGCTCGCGATCGAAAACCAGACCGACCGCTTCAACCTCGCCATCGATGCGATCGACCGCGTGCCGCGGCTGCAGGCCGTCGGCGCCGCGGTTAAGGATTGGCTCAAAGACCAGATTTGCGAAAACCTCGACTACGCCATCGACAACGGCATCGACACGCCCGAGATTCGCGATTGGAAATGGCCTTACTGACGGTGGACGCTTCGCGGTTCATACTTTCATTCAACAGCGGATCTTCTTCGCACAAGTTTGCGCTCTATCGGCTTTCCGCGGACAGCGAACAGCTGGCGGCCGAAGGAGCCGCGGAAGGAATCGCGCTGGCCGGCGGACGGCTCTGGATTCGCGACGGCAGCGGGACGGCGCTGAGCGACCGCGCACTGATCCTGTCCAGCGGGGCGGAGGCGCTTGGCGCGCTCCTGGATGAGATCGACCGTCTGCGGCTGCCGCATCCCGATGCGATCGGTCATCGCCTGGTCCACGGCGGCCCCCGTCATTTTGCGCCCGAGCGCGTTACGCCCGGCCTTATCGGCGAGCTGCGCGCGCTGGTTCCGTTCGCGCCGCTGCATCTCCCGGTCGAGATCGAAAGCATCGAGGCGCTCGCGTTGCGATTTCACGAGCATCCGCAGGTGGCCTGCTTCGATACGGGGTTCCATCGGCACATGCCCGAGGTGGCGCGCCGCTTCGCGCTGCCGCGGGCGTTGTGGGACGAGGGGCTCTGCCGCTACGGCTTTCACGGCATCTCCTACGAATACATAATGGAAGCGCTCGGGGCTGCCGCGCCCGGGCGCATCGTGATAGCTCACCTGGGAAACGGCGCCAGCATGGCCGCCGTGAAAAACGGGCGCGGAATCGACACCACGATGGGCTTCACGCCGACCGGCGGCTTCATGATGGGGACGCGCAGCGGCGACCTGGACCCCGGCCTGATGGTCTATCTCATCAATGAAAGGGGCTGTGACGGGCGGCGCCTGGAGCGCATGGTCAATCACGAGTCGGGTCTGCTCGGCGTCTCCGCGATTACTTCCGACGTCAAAACTTTGCTCGAAAAGAGCGCGGCGGAGCCGAACGCCGCGCTTGCGATCGAGATGTTCTGCTACCAGGTGCGCAAGCAGATTGGAGCGATGGCGGCGGCGCTCGGAGGACTCGACCTGCTGGTCTTCACCGGCGGTATCGGAGAGCGCGCGGCGCCCGTCAGGTCGGAGGTCTGCGGCGGCCTAAGGCATCTCGGAATCGCGATCGACGAGGGGCGTAACGCGGCGCACGCGGACACGATCAGTGCGACGGAGAGCGCGTGCATGGTGCGCGTCATTCCGACGAACGAGGATCTGATGATCGCGCGCCACACGCGCCGAGTAATTTTTGGCCGTCCCTGAAGCATCGCCGGAGCTTCAGGCCGCTGCGGAAAAAAAAGAGGGCCGTTCGTAAACGGCCCTCGTGGACAAACCGAAGTATTTTTACTCTCTTCTCGCGCGCCGGGAAGAACGGCTTCGAGCCGGCAGCGTGCTAGGCCTCGGAATCCTCGGCCGGCTGGGCGTTATCGATCAAACGTTCGACCAGCGCGGTAAGCTGCCTGCGGTAGAACGGCTTGGGCACGTAGTCGTCGCATCCCGCCTCGATCGCGCGGCGCAGATCGTCTCCGGTGGCGCATGCAGTGAGGGCGACGATCGGGATGTTCTTCCAGCGGCTTTCGCTGCGTAGAGCCTTGGTCAGCATCACGCCATCTTCGTCGCCCGCGAGCTTGAGGTCCATCAGGACCAAGCTCAGGCGCTCGGAATTCGCCTCGAGCTGGACGCGCATCTCCGCGCCCGAGGATGCGGTGATGACTTCGTATTTGGGCTCGAGAATGAATTTGAGCAAGGTCTGCGCATCGGGTTCATCTTCGACCACCAGCACGCGCAACCGCGGCTGTTTGGGGCGGCACAGCCCAACCACCAGTTGATCCCGCTCCAGTCCGAGAATGTCCCTGCCGCTATTTGAAGAGCCGACGCTCATTTTGTCCCCCTGGTTCTTTTCCTTATGCACGGAGCTCATGCCTCGTCGCGTGTCGGTACTCGACGGCTGCCCCCCACCCAACCAGCCCCCCTCGTCTGCCACATTCACCGACGTCCCTCCTTAGCGCATCAGCAAAACGAATGCCATTCATCGCTCGATTCCCTCTCGAGCTAATACCTTGATTCTACTGGAAGATTTTTGCATCTTAAATCGCTTCTGGTGGATACTTTTTGTCTCTGCATGCCACTAATCTGGGCAGTGCCAGATTTAAACAGCGTCTAGCGCAGCCCGTACTCCTTCATCTTCTTCTGCAGCGAGGCGCGTGAAAGCCCGAGCGCAACCGCCGCGCGCGACACGTTGCCGTGATGCTGGTCGAGGACCCTGGCGATGTAGTCCGCTTCGAAAGCCGCCCGCGCGCGGCGCAGGGGTCCCCTGACGTCCTCGTCTCTCGAATCCGGACTCTGGGCTGGCGCAAAAGCTGCGGACGCCAGGACGGGTGACGCCTGGGCGCTGCGCTTCTGCCCGGGCCCCGGTTGGGTTACCGGCATGCCGTTGACCTGCGTGACCTGCGGATGGTGCGGGCGCAGGCGTGGCGAGAGTTGCTCGGACGCTATCGTCTGGTCCGCTCGTGTCAGCGCCACGGCGCGCTCGATTTCGTTGCGCAGCTCGCGGACATTGCCGGGCCAATCGTACTGGGTCAGCAGTTCCAGCGTTGCCGGATCGATGCCGGCGACGGGCTTGCGCTGCTGCTCGGCGGCGATCGCGAGGAAGCGCGTCGCCAGAAGCGCGATATCCTCGCGCCGCTCGCGCAGCGGCGGCAGCGAAATCGGAAAGACCGCGAGCCGATAGTACAAATCTTCGCGGAACCTTCCCGCGGTCACTTCCGCCCGCAGGTCGCGATTGGTCGCCGACAGCACGCGCACGTCAACCTTGCGCGGGAAACTGTCGCCGAGCGGCACCACTTCCTGTTCTTCGAGCACGCGCAAAAGCTTCGCCTGCATGGGCAGCGGCATGTCGGCGACTTCGTCGAGAAAGACCACGCCGCCGGCGGCCGCGCGGAACAGGCCCGGGTTGTCCCGAATCGCGCCGGTAAACGCGCCGCGGCGATGGCCGAAGAGTTCGCTCTCGAGCAGCGGCTCGGGCATCGCCGCGCAGTTGAGCGCGAGAAATGGACGATCGCTCCGCGCGCTCGCGCGATGCAATCCGCGCGCGACCAGTTCCTTGCCGGTGCCGGTCTCGCCCTGGATCAGCACGGTGATCGGCGAGGCGGCCGCGGTCTCCATCAGCCGCAGCACTTCCGCCATCGCCGGCGACGTGCCGACGATCTCGGCAAACCCGTCCACGCGCGCGAGATCGCGGCGCAGCGCGCCAACCTGCGCGCGCAGGTTGGCTTCGGACTCGCGCACCTGCGTGTACAGCCGCGCATTCTCGATCGCGATCGCGATACTGCCCGAGATGGCCTCGATAAATGTCAGGTCGTCGGCGGTGAACCCTTGCGGTCCGCGGCCGTTGACGACTTCGACTACCCCGATCGTTCCCTGCCGTGTGGACAGCGGGGCGGCCAGCACGTTGCGTGTGACCAATCCCGTCATCTTGTCGATCCCGTGATACAGGCGAGAATCGTTTTGCGCGTCGTTTACCACCAGCGCCTTGCCGCCCTTCAGCGCCGCGGCCGCAATTCCAAGTTCGGCGGAGAAGCGCAGCGCCGCGAGCCGCTCTGCGACCTCCGGATCTTCTTCCGAGATGTAGGGAAAGTAGAGTTCCTTGCGGTCGTCATCCAACAGCAGGACCGAAGCGCCTTCGGCGTCGAGCGCTTCGCGGCATTTGGCCACCACCAGCGGAATCAACTGTTCGATCTCGATCCGCGCGGCGAACGCGCATCCGAGATCGTACAGCAGACGGAAGCGTGCCTCCTCGTCCATCGCGCGCGAGTCCCCCGTCGCTAAGTTTGCCCGGTTGTTCCATGCAAGCGCAAATTTTTTTTGAGCTAAACGTAACCTGGCGAGACATGTTGCCGGCGATGTTTATCCGGCCATCTTTAGGCACAAATTATTCTAATCACGCAGTGTGATTCTAGTAGCCGCTCATTACGCTCGCTTGTTTGCCCCGATCGCAGTAGTTTCTAGCAAAGCAGGGCGGCCGACCCGAGAGGTGACGCAACGATGGCGGAGCCACAACGCACACCCGAGCGCGAGGAATTCTACGCAAAAATCGCGAGCAGCAGCCTCGCTCCGCTATGGGAGGTGCTCAAGAGTATTCAATGCGTCGAGCCGCGTCCCCCCGAGGTCGCGGCGCTATGGCGTTACGATGAAGTCCGTCCGATGCTGATGGAGGCGGGGCGGCTCATTTCCGCGGCGGAGGCCGAACGCCGCGTGCTGATCCTCGAAAACCCGGCTCTGCGCGGCAAATCGCCCCCGCGCATCACGCATTCGCTGTTCGCCGGCCTGCAGCTCATCCTGCCAGGCGAGATAGCGCCGAGCCATCGCCACACTCAGAGCGCGCTGCGCTTCATCATCGAAGGCGAGGGCGCCTACACCGCGGTCGACGGTGAGCGGACCACGATGCGGCCGGGCGATTTCGTGATCACGCCGTCATGGACCTGGCACGATCACGGCAACGAGACCGGCCAGCCGATGGTATGGCTCGACGGGCTCGACCTGGCGCTGGTCGATCTTCTGAACGCGGTTTTCTTCGAGCCTTACGGCGAAGACCGCTTCCCGGATGCGCGGCCCGAGGGCGATTCCGACGCCCGTTTCGCAGGCGGGCTTTTGCCGATCGATTACGAGCGCCGCGGCTTGACGAGCCCGATCCTGAACTACAGCTACGAGCGCACGCGCGAGGCGCTGGAAGGGATGAGCCGCAGCGGCGGCGCGGACCGCTGCCACGGATTCAAGATGCGCTACGTCAATCCGGCGACCGGCGACTGGGCGATGCCGACGATCGGCACCGCGATGCAGCTTTTGCCGCGCGGCTTCAGCGGCGCACCCTACCGCTCGAGCGACAGCACGGTGTTCGTCGCGGTCGAGGGCAGCGGATGCACGGTGGTCGGCGGAGAAGCGTTCAAATGGAACCGGCACGACGTCTTCGTCGTCCCGAGTTGGCGCGAGTACCGCCACGAGGCCGCTGACGAGTCGCTGCTGTTCAGCTTTTCGGATCGCCCGGTGCAGGAGAAGCTCGGGCTGTGGCGGGAACGGCGCGCCGCCAGGTGACCTGGCGCCCGGAGCGATTTTGAGGTTGAACGGGCCGGCGTTAATCGCTCATGCCGAGCTGCTTGTGGAATACGTACACCAGCGCGGGCTGGAACACGCGGGTTAGCAGGGCAATCGAAATAGCCCCGCCGATAACGACGATCGCCAGGGGCCGTTGCGTCTGCGCTCCGATGCGCGTTGAAAGCGCTGCCGGCAACAATCCGAGTCCGTCCACGAGAGCGGTCATCATCAGCGCCCGGAAACGGCGATCGGCGCCCATAACTATTGAATCGACCACAGAGGTGCCGGACTTCCAAAGCTGACGGATATAGAAGTTGAGCAGGATACCGTCCATGATCGCGATCGCGAAGATCGAAACGAATCCCACCGCCGCGGAAACACTGAATGGAGTGCCGGTTACCACCAACGCCACCACGCCGCCCATGCAGGCCAGCGGTACCTGCGCCATCAATATCAGGGTGTTAACAATCGATAGCGTTGCCGCGTAGAGAACGGCCATGATCAAAAGCAGTGCGAGCGGTATTACGACGGCAAATCGGCGGTTGGCCTTCTGGAGTTCGCTGTATTCGCCGACCCAGGAGAGCGAGACACCGTCAGGAGGCTTAACCTGCTTTGCGACCGCCTGCTTCGCATCTTCGACCGCTCGCTCCATATCGCGTCCGCGCACGCTGAATCTTATTGGAACGTAGCGGCGCAAACCCTCGCGATATATGAAGGCTGCACCCTCGGCGGCGGTTATGTCCGCAACCTGCCCAAGCGGAACGTAACCCCCACCAGGAAGAGCGATCTGAATTTGACGTATGGCCTCGGAGCTCTCCCGGTACCTCGGCTGCCAACGGACGACCAGGTCGAAGCGACGGTCTCCCTGCAGCACCTGTGTTACCGCTTGGCCGCCGATCGCGGCTTGAACAGCAGCCCCGACGTCGCCCACGTTGAGCCCGTAACGCGAACAGATCTGCCGGTCAGGTATGATGAGCAGGTTGGGCTGGCCTAATGCGTGATAGATCGCAACGTCAGAGATTCCGGGCACGCTCTTAATTACCTCGCCGATCTTTTCGGCTATCCGTTCGTCAACGGTCAGATCCGGACCGTAAATCTTGATCGCGTTAACGCCTTTGACGCCCGACAGCGCCTCTTCGACGTTGTCCTCGATATACTGCGAATAGCCGAAACTTGCTTCCGGAAACTCCCGCCGCAGCAGCTCATCCATTTCCTGCGTCAGTCCGGTCTTGGTGAGGCCCGCAGGCCACTCGGACTGCGGCTTGAGATCCACGTTGAATTCGACGTTGAAAAAGCCGGTTGTGTCCGTGCCGTCGTCGGGCCGACCCACCTGTGAGACGACATCCGTCACCTCCGGGAAGGACCTGAACACTTCGCGGGCGCGACGGGCGACATCGTCCACGTATGACAGCGAAGAGCTGAGCGGCAAGGTCGCTCTCGCCCAGATATTCCCTTCCTCCAGCTTTGGTAAGAATTCGCCGCCCAAACGCGGAAACTGAACCAGTCCCGCGACCATGAGCAGCACGATCACGCCGAGGGTCGCATACGGGTGCCGCAGAACCCTAACGAAGAGGTTGTGATAGAAGCGATGAAACGCGTCCCAGACGACATTATGTGTTTCCCTGATTCCCGTGCGAAGTAGATAGTAACTCAGAACCGGACTCAGCGTTATCGCCAACAGGATCGCGGTGATGAGGGCGAACGCGTAAGCGTGCGACATCGGCGAAAAAATGACACCCTCGAGCCCGCGCATCGTGAATAACGGCAGGAAAGCGATCAGGAAGATCAGCGTCGAGTAGGACATCGGCCCGCCAACCTCCAGCGAGGCTCGGCGGATGCACTCGAATTCGCTCTGTCCCGGCTGATTCTCGGTCGTAAGGTGGCGATAGATGTTTTCCACCACGATGACGGTCGAGTCGATTATGATGCCGAAGTCGAGTGCGCCTAGAGAAAGCAGATTTGCCGGGACGCCGGTCAGATATAGCAGGACGAAGGCGCCGCACAGCGCAAGCGGGATGTTCACCGCGGCGATGAGAGCGGCTCGCAAGTTGCCGAGAAAGAAGATCAGCACGAGAAAGACCAAGAGCATCCCGAGCCCGAGGTTCTCGAACACCGTCTGCAGCGTGGTGTCGACAAGCTTTGTACGATCGTAATAGGGCACTGCCTTGTAGCCCTTAGGTAGCAATCCCGAGCCGTTGAGCTCGGCCATCTTCGCCTTCACCCCTTTGAGTGTTTCGAGAGTGTTGCCGTACTTGCGCATCAGAACGACACCCTCGACGACCTCGTCCCTGTCGTTCATTCCCACGATGCCAAGGCGAGGCGCGTAGCCGATGGAGACGTCGGCCACGTCCCGCACACGGACCGGAACGGCGATACTGCTGTTAGGGGTGCCACTGGCGCTATTCAGGACGATGCTTCGTATGTCATCGAGCGTATTGATCAAACCAAGGCCGCGAACATCGAATGCCTGCTGTCCGACTTCCAGGTAGTTCCCGCCGACATTTATATTCGCGTTCGCGATCGCGTTAGGCAGAGAGCCAAGCGATATCTGGTAGTGATTAAGCTTCGCCGCATCCACGTCCACGTGGTATTGTTTGGTCAAGCCGCCGAAGCCGGTCACATCCAGGACGCCCGGGACGGTCTTGAGCTGCTTTTCGAGGATCCAGTCTTCGACCGTTTTCTCCTCCATGAGGTTGTGATCCGGGCTCTGTACGACATAGCGGTAGATCTCGCCAATGGGGTTGTCCGGCGAGATTGACGGGGTCAGGTTCTGCGGCAAGTTGATGAGACCCAGGCGATCGATCGTTTCGACGCGGTCCCAGTAGTAGTCGCTCTCCCAATTGAAATAGAGTTTAACGTCGGAGAGGCCGAATAGGGATATTGTCCTTATCGCTTCCAGGTTCCGCGTGCCGGCCAGGCCCACCTCGAGCGGAATGGTGGCTATCTTTTCGACTTCCTCCGCGCCTAGCCCGATAGGCTGAGTGATAATTTCCACACGTGGTTGTACTGGGTCGGGATAGGCCTCAATATCCAATTCGCGAAATGAATAGTAGCCTCCTACTGCGAGCACCAGGGCGCCGGCAATGACCAGCACACGCGCGCCGAGCGCCCACTCCATCACAGCTCTGATCATTGCTTTCCCTCAACGGGTTCAGTCATGCGCAAGGTGCCAAAGGGAGTTCATTCGAAGCGCATCTGTAGTGAGGAATCTTTCGCCGGGCCTGATACCGCTCACAACCCGGGCGTATCCGTGTTCATTCCAGTCGGCGATCTCCACGCGTTGCCGCTCAACGCCATTCGCTCCTTCGACGATGAAGGCGTAGTACGCGTTGTCATCGAAGACCAGGGCGGACTGAGGAACCACCAGTGCGAGGCCGGGATTGGTTACAATTCGTACCCGCGCGAGCATTTGCGGCTTCAGGCGTAAGCCGGGATTGTTGAGCGCACACCGCAATTGCAGTGTATGGGTGTTGGGATCGAGGCTGGGGCTGATTCTCTGAACCGTGCCCTCGAAGACCTCTCGAGGATATGCGGCGGTCACTGCCTCCAGGCGCTGGCCCACCCGCACCCGGGAAAGGTCGTCTTCATAAATGTCGGCGGTGATCCAGACCCGTTGCAGCGTGGCGAGGGAAAAAAGCTGGTCGCCGGGATTAACTTGCTGGCCTCGCACCGCGTTCTTGCTGACGATGATTCCGCTGATTGGTGCACGCATCCAGACCGATACGCTTGGTTCCCGGATCGCGGCAACGTCCGCAGCGGAAAAGCCCAGCAGCTCGAGCTTGCGCACTGCAGCGGCCTTCAGGTTCGCGGCCATGCTGAAGCCACCGGTTGGTAAACCGAAGGCGCCCTGCGCGCTGGTACTACCGCCGCCGTCTTTGTCCGGAGCGGAGGTTGCCTCCAGGTATTCCGCCTCGGCGCTCATGAAGTCGGGGCTGTAAAGCGACATCACCGGCTCGCCGGCCCGGACGGTATCCCATTGCGACTTCCGCAGCTCCTCGATTCGCCCGGTGACTCGCGAAATGATCGTCGACACCAGTCGGTCATCGAACGTTACCTGCCCGATCGCCTCAAGAACGCCGGGCAGCGGCACCTGTTTCACCGTTCCGATCAAACCCGCTTGCGAGTCGTGAAGGTCGATGATCATCAATTCCCTGCCGTCACTTTGGTGAACCAGCCTGGGCAAGCCAGGCGATGGAGTATCGGTTATTGCGGGATTGGAATCAGGCTTGTCGCACCCACTGAGCACGCTCAGCACGAGGACACCGGCGGCCAGGCATATGGCGAAGTTTGATCGCTTGAAACCGGCGGCGATTGATCTCATGTGGCGTTCTACCTCTGAAAAGGAACTCCCATCGCCTGCTCCAGGGCCACTTCTCCGGCAAGGAACTGATTGGCGTTCTGCAAATAGGTGATGCGAGCCGCGTACGTACTCTGCAGCGCCGCGGACAATGTAAGAAAGTCGACTTTTCCGGTCTGGTAGGCGATCAGTGCTACCCGAAACTCTTTATCCGCGAGCGGAATCAGCGTCCTCTTGTATTGCTCGGCCGACTCGTAGGCGAACTGGGCGGATTGATAGAGTTGCGTGACCGTCGCTTCCGTCTGGCTGAGGACGGAATTCATGTTGTAGCGAGCGGCTTGCAGCGAATGTTGCGCCGAGCGTACGTCCTCGCGCTGATGGAGCCAGAAAAATATCGGGATGTTGAAGCCGATGCTGAAGGTATGACCTTGGGTCACGCCCGGGAGCGGCTTCGCACCCGGCTGCAGGATGTAGTCGAACTCGTACCCGATGGTGTAATCCGGCAGATATTCCATCTGCGCGAGTTTCACCGCGGTGGTTGAATTCTTCTCTGCGAGAGCCGCTTCGAGAACCTCCTGGCGCGCCTTTGTTGCGCTGTCGATGGCCTGGTCGAGCCGAAGGCCAAGCCGTTGAAGTTCAATGCGCCGCTCCAGATTCAGCGGCGAAGCCGGCTTGCGATAGAGCAGTTGGTTCAGTCCGACTCGGTCGTTCGCCAGGTTGGTCTGGTACTGGCGCTGCTGTAGCTGAGCCTGGCTGAGCGCGAGCTGTGCGCCGATCAGGTCAGTCTGGGTCGCCTGGTTCGCGGTGTACTGGGTTTGTACGACGCCGACAACCTGTTTCAGGTTGGCTATGTTTTCAGCGTTAACTCCGATCAGCGCCTCGTCGAGCAGTATCTGGTAGTAGGCCGTCTCAACGCTGGCTCGAATGTCGCGTACGGCCGCTTCATACGTCAGACGCGCAATTTGAGCGCTTCTCCTGGCTGCGTCGGCCTGAAGAAGCGCCTTTCCTGGAAACTGGAAGCTCTCGCTGAAGGAATGCGCGTGAACCGCCGCGTTGAAGTCCTTGCTGCTGTCCACGTTGCCATAGGTGAAGGTCGGGTCCGCAGGCGCGTAATTTTGCAGGACCTGATGTCGGGCGGCCTCCCATTGCTCTCGCGCGGCTCTGACCTCAGGATTTACTTCGATTGCGGCGTCCACCATCTGTTGTATGGTCAAAGGCTGCTCGCCGGCGGCCCACGCGGTCGCCGTCCAAATCAGGCAACTGGCAAAAAATGCTGCTATGGCTCGATCGGAACGCACGGGTGCCTCGCCGTTTCTTCATCGGCAACGGAACACGTTCAACAGCGTGTGCCGTCCCTGTTGTTTCACTGGCAGAGCTAAACGACGCCAACGCCCCAGGAGCGCAGCATCGTGCTTACTCGCCTAACATTCGTGCGGTGAAAGGGATGAAATCAGACAGACGGAGGGGCGCGACCACTAGGTCTTTGTAGGGTGTCCCGGCCGCCGCGGCGAGAGGATGTGACACCAAGGCGGCTATCGCTGGACGGGACGACGGCCAACGCCGGCGAAGGCAAAGGCCCCAGAACGAGCTTGCTGGGCGTCAGCAGTGAGGGGAGCTGAACCGGACTGCCCGGAGGCGATTGCAGTCCCGTATCCAGCGGCACCGGCTCCGGGCTGAGCGGCGCCAGGATCGGTGCGTGTTCGATCTTGACGCCTGCCAGTGGAAGCGCGGCTATGAGCAGCGTCAATACCAGGCAGCAAAGTTGTGAGCAGATTGTTCCGGGCGTATAAGAAGCTATGCGGAAAGCCGCGGTCTTCTTCGCCCTGGTGACTTTCGGCTTCATATCTTGCAGCCGCGAACCGTACGGAACCGTCACACACCGCGGCCGCAACGGCCGCCCTGACCAGTGGGTATACCGGATCGACAAAGACGACTACAAGCTCTCCATTGACAGCAACGGTGATGGCCGCCCGGACGTCGTCAAAACGTACAGAAACAACGAGCTCGTCAAAGTCGAAAGCGATCGCAACTTCAACGGACAGGTGGATCTTGTTCAGGAATATTCACATGGGGTTCTGATCCGCGAACTTCACGACGATGATTTCGACGGCAAAATTGAGACCATCAAGGAATTCCGGAACGGAAAGCTCGCGATCATGGAGCAAGATCCGCAAGAGCGGGGCTTTATCGACATCGTGGAGTATTACGACGACTCCGGCAGGCTCGTTCGCCGCGAAGTGCATAACAAGTAAGGTCGAGCGCTAAGAGCCTCAGTGTGGAGGGGATTTGAACCTATGGCGCGAACGGCGCGCCGCCGGCTGACACGGCGCTCCTAACCATGACGGCTTGCCTGAAGCAGCGAGCCCCGTTCGCTCGCCGCGCAAGTCTGGGTCGCCGCGGCAAGTCTGGCTAAGCGGACGGGTCTTTCGGCCGCGACGGCTCGGCCGCGGCGCGTGAGCGCGAGGCAGAGGTGGCGAAGTCGTCATGTGCACGACTTTTCGCGTATCTTGCCGTTCTGCCGAAGCGGCGGCGTACCGCGCCAACGACATTACTCACGATCGCGGCGAAGGCGATAATCGCGACAATCGCGATTACCAGCAGCGCGAAGGCCGCGTAAAGCTGCATTGCCGACGCCATGGTTTATACTACCTGCGCGTTCATCGGGCCGCGCCTTTCAGCGGATGCTTGCCCTTCCACGCGCGCGCCACCTCCGCCATCGTACAGAAGCTGACCTCCGCGCGCTCCTTCATGTGCTCGACCAGGCGGTTGAGCATCAGCATCCGATGGCCGCGGCCGATGACCTGCGGATGCATCGTCAGGCAGTACACTCCCTCGCCGACGAAGTCGCAGAGATAGTCGAAATCGCCGGCCCATCGCTCGTACACCTGCGAGGGCGACGATAGTCCCTGGTTGACGCCGTAAAGCCACTCGAACGCGGGAAAGTCGTCGAGGCCCCAGGTCACCGGCAATTCGACCATATCGACCTTGCGGCCGAAGACGTAGGGGCCGTCCTTGGCCGCGACGTCGCCGACACGGCAGTAGTAAGGCGTGTAGTCGTTGCCCATCAGGCTGCTGTCGTAGAGAAAGCCGCGCTCGAGCAGGAGACTCAACGAGTGCGGGCTCAAATCCCAGGCCGGCGAGCGAAAGCCATCGGGCGGCTTGCCCGTGATTCGGCGGATGGTCTCGGTGCCGCGGTCGAGCACGCGGCGTTCGTCGTCGAGCGAAAGCGAGATCGGGTTTTCGTGGCAGTAGTTGTGATGACCGATCTCGTGTCCTGCATCCGCCACGCGCCGCACCAGGTCGGGATAGGTGTCGATGGTGTGGCCGGGGATGAACCAGGTCGATCTGATCTCCCATCGCGCGAGCATTTCCAGCAAGCGCTCGGTCGCGACCGCGCCGAACTCGCCGCGCGAGATGGCGCTCGGCGAAGTCGCGTTGAGACTTCCAAGCCATACGCAGATCGCGTCGAAATCGAACGACAGGCATACCGCGACTTTGGCCGCCATGCGGGTCTCCTCCGTGCTCTGCCTCGGGCCGCCTCAGATGCGGTAGAAGGCGGCCGCGTTATCGCACAGGATCTTTTCGACCGAGCGCTCGGGCAGCGCGCCGAGCAGTTCGCGCGTGGTGCCGACCGGATGGACGAACCCCTCGGCGTGCGGATAGTCGGAGCCGATGAAGAAGCGATCGTCGCCGGCGAACTGCACCATCAGCGGGAACATCCGCTCCTCCGGATTGGCGCTCACCCAGATGTTGCGCGCAAAGTACTCGGCCGCCGAATGTTTC
>DASXMQ010000079.1:0-3723 GCA_036495625.1 Binataceae bacterium (SeqCode)
GAGCGGCGAATGAATGACCACCTGCGTGCCGCCGAGGCCGTCGAAGAAGCGCTCGACCACGATCGTGCGCTCGTCGGGAATCGCGCCGAGAGCGCCTTCGCCGCGGCGCACGTAGTCGATCGCCTGGCGCGCCGCGCCTGCGTCCAGCGCGCATTCCTGGACAAGAAACGCGGCGGCGGCGGCCTCGTCGGCGTTGCGCCCCAGACGCGCGGAGATTTCGCCGCGCAGCGCCGAGACTTCGGCCGAGAGCGCGGGCGAGCGGCCCGCCGCCTCGGTCTGCCAGAACGGCAGCGACGGCGCCATCCCGGGCGCCGGTTCGACCAGGAAGCGGTTGCGCGAGATTCCCAGCACCCGCCACGGCATCGAGCCCAGCGCAAAAATGTCGCCGCGCGAGGATTCCTGGGCGAAGTCCTCTTCGACGTCGCCAATCCTGCGGCCCTGGGACTCGATCACGACGTCGAGATTGCCGCTTTCGGGAATCGTGCCGCCCGACGTGATCGCGGCCATCCGCGCGCCGCGGCGTGCGCGGACGCGCGCGCCGATGCGATCGTAAAAGATCTTCGGCGCCGCGCCCTGGATTCGCGCCGGCAGTTCGGCGGCCATCTGTTCGAGCAGATGGACCAGGGCGGCGCGGTCGAGATCCGCAAAGTTGTACGCGCCGCGCAGCAGCCGCAGCAACTCGGCCTCGCCGATCTCCTCGTCCTCGGCAGCGATCGCGACGATCTGCTGCGCCGCAACGTCGAGGCATCCCGTCGGAAGCTCGACCTCGTCGAGCCGGCCGTGGCCGATCGCGCGCACCGCCGCCGCGCACTCGAGCAGGTCGTCGAGCGTGAGCGCGAAGAACCGCCCCTTTGGCGTCGCGTCGAGGCGATGGCCCGAACGGCCGATCCGCTGGATCGCGGCCGAGATGCTCTTGGGCGTATCAATCTGGCAGACCAGTTCGACCGCGCCGACATCGATCCCGAGTTCGAGCGACGCGGTCGCAACCAGCGCGCGCAATTCTCCGCGTTTGAGCCGCTGTTCCGCCGCCAGACGCTCGGCGCGCGCGAGGCTGCCATGATGGGCCAGCACGGCGTCGTTGCCGAGGCGCTTTTGCAGATTGAGCGCGATCCGTTCCGCCCAGCGGCGGCTCAACGTGAAGACGAGGGTCGTGCGATGCTCCCGCACCAGCGCCGCGACCGCGTCATACATCGCCTCCCAGTGCGGATGGGTCGCGAGCGCGCCAAGGTCGGGTCCGGGCGCCATTACTTTCAGGTCCATCGCGCGGGCGCGGGCGTCGGCGCGCACGACTTTGACCGGCCGGAGGCGGCGCACGCCCTCGTCATCGACCTCGCCGCCGGCGAGAAATTCGGCCAGCCGCTCGATCGGATTGAGCGTCGCCGAAAGGCCGATTCGCGCGGGACGCGGCGCGCCGCTCGCGCGGACCATCCGTTCCAGCCGCTCCAGAGTGAGCATCAGATGAGCGCCGCGCTTGTTGGGCGCAAGCGCGTGCAACTCATCGACGATCACGTAGCGCACGGCGCTCAAGCTTTGGCGAAAGCGCGCCGAAGTCTGCAGGATGAAAAGCGATTCGGGCGTGGTGACCAGGATATGCGGCGGCCGGCGAAGCATCGCCGAGCGCTCGTTGGCCGGCGTGTCGCCGGTGCGCAGTCCGGCGCGCACCTTGAGTAGCGGGCGGACGGCTTCATCGGGACGTCCCGCGGCCGCGGCCAAGCGATGCGCCGTCTGGCGAATTCCGACCAGCGGATCTTCGAGGTTGATCCGGATGTCGTTGGCGAGCGCCTTGAGCGGCGAGACGTAAAGCACCGAGACGCGGTCGCCAAGCGCGCCGCGCTCAGCGTCGCGAAACAGGCGATCGATCGCCCACATGAACGCGGCCAGCGTCTTGCCGCTGCCGGTCGGCGCGCAGAGCAGCACGTCGTGGCCGGGCGGCGAATCGCATTCGGCGATCACCGGCCATCCGAGCGCCTGCGCGGGCGAGGGAGTTGCAAACCGCTCGGCGAACCAGGCGCGAACCGCTGGATGAAAGGCGTCGAGCACTGAAATCATCTCCCGATACTTATAGCATCTGATTCAGTCGATCCGGCAGGGCCGGCCCAAAGCACAAGGAGGCGCGCCGCGCAAAATGACCTTCCCCTACTCGCTTTTCGAACTGGACCTCAGCGCTCCACTGGATCGCTACCGCGCCGTCGTGCTTCCCGAATGGATCGATTCATACGGCCACATGAACATGGCCGTGTACGTGACCGTCTTCGATCAGGCCGCCGACGTGCTATGCGCGCTGCTCGGCGTGGGACCGCTCTACACCGAGCATCGGATCGGCATGCTGTTCGTGCTGGAGACCCATCTGGCGTACGCGCGCGAGGTCCGTCTCGGCGCGCCGCTCAGGGTCACCTCGCAGATTCTCGATCACGACGCCAAGCGCCTGCATCTGTTTCATCGGATGTACCATGGCGAAGAGGGATGGCCAGTCGCGACTAACGAAGTGCTCATGATCAATGTCGATTACAAAACCCGGCGGACCAGGCCGTGGCCGGACGAGACGATGCGACGCCTTCGCCTGATGGCGACCGCGCATGCAGCGCTGCTCAGGCCGGAAGACGCTGGCCGCGTCATCCGGATCAAAAAATCCGCATGATCTCTCGATAATTTGACAAAAGCCACTGTCTAACGTTCTATCGGCCTGTCTGCCGCCGAAATAGCTGGTCGATGATTGAGAACTATCTTGACCTCTTTATTAACGTCTATTACACTTATGACGTGGTTTGAAGAGGTGCGACATGGCAACGATAGATGACATCAGGATCCGAATAGCCGAAGCCAGGTCCCGAAGATCCGACCGGGGTCCGACCGTGACCGAGTACGTCCTGACCGCGGCGCTCATCGCGGTAGTTCTGTATAGCCTCTACACGACCCTCACCGGCCACGGCGCCTGAGTCGGCAGCCGCCCGGGCCCGTTCCGTTTCGGCTCGCCCCCCAAGCTTCCTTCATCCGCGGAAAGACCTTGGCCGTATCCGCCGGCTCGCAGGGAATTGCGGGTAAGGCCCGCGAATCTTCCGCGAGTTGCGGCGAGCCGCGCCCAGCAGGACGACAGAGAGGCGGCCCGAAGTGAGGCGGCCCGAGGACAGGCGGGAGTTTACGGCTTCATCAGCTCGGGCAGGCGGGCGGTGAAGTCGCTCCGCGAGAGCGTCATCTCGAACCCGGCCTCGCGCGCGGCGCCCAGCGCCTTGAGGTCCACGTGCGAGGCGAACCCAATCAGCCGTGCGGCGGGCGCCGCGGCGCGCATCGCGCTGGCGGTCTCGACCGCCGGAAAGAGCGGGTCGGCGAGATCGACGAAGATCATCGCCGGCACCTCCTCGGCACATCGCGCGTTGGCCTCCTCCAAAGAAGTCGCGTACACCACGGCGATACCCACGGCGTGGGACACAGCGTCCACCTTGGAGCGGAAAAACAGGTCGTGCATGAGGCCGAGGATTCGAGTCATAACTTATTGCTCCCTGAAACGCGCGGCGGAAAACGCGCCTAATTCTACCGCGGGGCGGCGCCCCTGGACCAAATCGACGATAATCTCGCCGGTGATTGCGGAGAGCAGTATGCCGCTTCGAAAGTGGCCTGCCGCCCACAGCACGTTGGACACGCTTGGCGAGAAGCCGAGCACGGGCAGGAGGTCGCGAGTGGCGGGACGCAGTCCGGCCCACGCCTCGCGAAAGGTGGCGGCGCCGA
>DASXMQ010000080.1:0-2584 GCA_036495625.1 Binataceae bacterium (SeqCode)
ATCGCCGGTGGCCGCGCGAATTCGCGGTGCGGCTTCAAGTCGCCGGTCAGCACGTTCTCGAACGCGACCGAGAGGCGGGCGAGCTTGTCCGGGCGGTCGACCGGCTCGCCGTTCTGGTCCTGCACCCAGAACGTGTCGAGCGCCATGCCGTTGGTCATCGTCATGATCTTAGCGTCGACGATATTGCAGCCATTGACCGCAAGCGCCCCGGCGATGCGCGAGAACAGGCCGGCGTGGTCGGCGGTGTAGAGCGTCACCTCGGTGACGCCGCGCTGCGGCTCGATGCGCGTCTCGACCGACAGGGGCGCGCCGCTGCGGTCGGCCTCGCGCATCAGGCGCGCGTGACGGGCATGCGTCTCGGCGTCGAGTGACAGCCAGTAGAACGGGTAACCGCGGCCGACAAAGGCGGCGATTTCCTCGTCGCTGAACTCGGGCAGGAGCTTCTTCGCCTCTTCCTGCGCCTCGGCGATGCGGGAGTCGCGCGCACCGGCGGTGGCGCCGCCGGTCAGAAGATCGTGCGCGCTGTGGAACAGCTCGCGCAGCAGCGCCGCCTTCCAGCCGTTCCACACCTTGGGCCCGACGGCACGGATATCGGCAACGGTCAGTACCAGGAGCAGCTTCAATCGCTCGGGCGATTGCACCCGCTCGACAAAGGCCTTGATGGTCTGCGGGTCGCCAAGGTCGCGCTTGAAGGCGGTGTTGCTCATCAAAAGATGCCAGCGCACCAGCCAAGCGACGGTCTCGGTTTCCTCGTCGGTGAGGCCGAGCCGCGGGCCCAGTTTCAGCGCGACTTTCTCGCCGAGCTCGGAATGATCGCCGCCGCGGCCCTTGGCGATGTCGTGCAGCATCACCGCCAGGTAGAGCGCGCGGCGCGACTGGATGGTCGGCGCGATCGCGCTGACAAGCGGCAGCTCGGATTTGAGCGCGCCCTCTTCCATCTGATGCAGGATGCCGATCGCGAAGATGGTGTGCTCGTCGACCGTGTACACGTGGTACATATCGTACTGCATCTGCGCGACGACCCGGCCGAAATCGGGGATGAAGCGGCCAAAAACCCCGGCCTCGTTCATCTTCCGCAGGGCGATCTCCGGGTCCTTCTTCGAGGTCAGGATGTCGAGGAACAGGCGGTTCGCCTCGGCGTTCTCGCGCAGTTCGGCGTTGACCAGCCGCAGCGACTGGGTCACCGAACGCAGCGCATGCGGATGGATGTCAAGCTCCTGCTCCTGCGCGACGCGGAAGATGCGCAACAGCGCGACCGGGTCGTCCTTGAAGAAATCCTTTGACGGGATGTTGAGCCGGCCGCCGTCGAGCACAAAGCCAGCGAGACCCTTTCGCGTGCTGACGCCACTGCCCCAGCGCAGCCAAGCGAGCCGGCGCGACGCCTTCTTTTCGTTCACCTCGAGGATGGCGCAGAAGATGCGCGTCAAGTCGCCGACATCCTTGGCGACGAGGAAATAGTGCTTCATGAAGCGCTCGACGCCGCGCGAGCCGGCATGGTCGCGGTAGCCCATGCGCTCGCCGATGGCCGTTTGCATGTCGAAAGTCAGATGCTCCTCGGCTCGACCGGCGAGGTAGTGTAGGTGGCAGCGCACAGTCCACAGGAACTCCTGGGCACGTGCAAAACGCTGTGACTCCTCCTCGGACAGCACTTTGAGGTCGACGAGCTTCGCCACGTCATCGATGTGGTAGATATATTTCGCCAGCCAGAAGAGGGTGTGCAGGTCGCGGAGCCCGCCCTTGCCCTCCTTGATGTTTGGCTCGAGCTGATAACGGCTGTCGCCGACCCGCTTGTGTCGGGAATCGCGCTCGGCGAGCTTCTGCTCGATGAACTGCGCCGCGGTGCCGCGCGCGATCTCGCTCTCGAAGCGGCTCCTCAGTTCGGTGAAGAGCGGCTGCTCGCCCCAGATGTAGCGCGCCTCGAGTAGCGCTGTGCGGATCGTCAGGTCGGTCTTGGCATAGCGCAAGCACTCGTCGACCGAGCGCGTCGCATGACCGACCTTGAGGCGCAAATCCCACAGCAGATAGAGCAGGTATTCGACGACTTGCTCGGTATGCGGGGTGCGCTTGTAGGGGGTAAGAAACAGCAAATCGATATCGGAATAGGGTGCCATCTCGCCGCGCCCGTAGCCGCCGACCGCGACCACCGCCAGTTTTTCGCCTTCGGTCGGGTTGGCAAGCGGGTAGACGTGCTCAGCGACGAAATCGAACAGCGCGCGGATCAACTGGTCGATCAGGAAACACTGCTCGGCGATGCAATGCGCGGCGCTGCCGCCACCCTCGAACCGCGCCTGAATCTCGCCGCGGCCGCGGTTCAACACGTACCGCAAATGCGCGAGAACCTGCATGCGATCCGGGGTCCCGCGATCGCCGGCGAGCGCCGACAATGCCTGGGTCAGCGCGCGGCGGTCGATGATTTCCCGCTGTTTCGTGATGGCGGGCAGGGCCATGGGATTGACAGTCTCCGCTCAGAGATGGCGGCCGGAATCGACCGCGATGATCGAACCTGTGGTGTGCGTCAGATGGGTAACGCAGCCGATCACCGCCAGGGCGACGTCCTCGGGCTCAATGGCGCGCTTCAACGGCG
>DASXMQ010000081.1:0-43328 GCA_036495625.1 Binataceae bacterium (SeqCode)
TGCGCTTTGCGCCTTAGCCCCAGCGCGCGGCCTTGAGTTTCTCCGCCCCAACACAGCCGCGAGTTCGCGCTCTCGCGCGAACATCCGTCGCGCCTCGGCGGGCGAGCGTTCGTGGTCGTAGCCCAAAAGATGCAGCAATCCATGCACCAGCAGCGTGCGCATCCGCGTCGCGGGCGCGACGCGGATGCGCCGCGCCTGGCGGCGCGCCGTCTCCACGGAAATCACGACGTCGCCGAGCATCTCGCTGGCCGCCGGCGCGAGCGGCAAAGCCGCGCGGCGCCGCCCCGGATGCACCGAGGCTGACGGCCCTTCCTCGAGCTGCGAGAACGACAGCACGTCGGTCGGCCGGTCTTTGCCGCGAAACTCGCGGTTGAGCGCGTGCACGAAATCGTCGCCGGCGATCACGATCGACAGCTCGCACCCTGCAACGCCCACAAGCGCCATCAGGCGCCGCGCGTCGGCGCGCAGCCGCGCCGCGTACGGCTGCCCGCGGCCGCCCTCGCATCGCAGCGCGACCGCCACCGCCTATTCCTTGGCGGGTTTGTTTCCGTTGTCGGGCAGGAGGTCGAGCCGGCCCTCGGAGGCCGCCTCGTAGGCGGTAATCACCGCCTGCACCAGGCGATGGCGCACGACGTCGCGCTGGTCGAAGTGGACGAACGAAATGCCGGGCGTGCGCGCGAGCACGGTGCGCGCTTCCTTAAGCCCCGAGAGCTTGCCGCTCGGAAGATCGATTTGCGTGATATCGCCCGTGATCACCGCCTTGGAACTGTAGCCGAGGCGGGTGAGGAACATCTTCATCTGTTCCGAGGTCGTGTTCTGCGCCTCGTCGAGGATGATGAACGAATCGTTGAGCGTGCGCCCGCGCATGAAGGCGAGCGGGGCGACCTCGATCGTGCCGCGCTCGAGCATCCGGCGCGCGCGGTCGAAATCGACCATGTCGTGCAGCGCGTCGTAGAGCGGGCGCAGATACGGATTGACCTTCTCCGCCAGGTCGCCGGGCAAAAAGCCCAACCGCTCGCCGGCCTCGACCGCCGGCCGGCACAGCACCATCCGCGTGACCTGATTCTTCATCAGCGCCGCCAGCGCCATCGCCATCGCCAGATAGGTCTTGCCGGTGCCGGCGGGCCCGATCCCGAACACGATGTCGTGGGAGCGGATCGCGTCGATATACCGCTTCTGATTGACGCTCTTGGGCGCGATCACGCGCTTGTGCGCGGAGATGTAGATGGTGTCGAGGAAGATGTCCTTGAGATCGACGTTGTGGTCGGCGCGCACGATCCGCACCGAGTATTCGACGTCGCTCGGGTAAATCGGATGGCCCTGCTTCACGATTTCATAGAGATCGCTCAGCACCTTGCCCGCCAGCGCCTGGTCCGCATGGGCGCCCGAGATGCGCAGCGTGCTGCCGTTGACGCCTATCCGCACGCCGAGCGCCTGCTCGATCACATGAACGTGCGCGTCGTGCTGGCCGAGAAGATCGGTGAAGAACCGATGGTCGTCGAAGTGGAGTTCGAGAGAGTCTTCGGTGGCTGATTGAGGAATGGTGTTGCTAAGCCTCTGTGCCGTCTATTCGCAGCGTCAGGATCCGCAGAGCCGGCGCGGACGGTCTGCCGCGTTGACGAGGATCGTAGCTCTTTTCGTATTCACTTTTAAAGCCCGGCCTGATGACTGGCAAATTAAGCGTGCGCGTGAGCATTCAGGATTTCGGTTATGCGGCGAGCGCGGCGACCAGCGCGGCGACCCCTTCCAACGCCTCGTCCAGCCGCGAGGCGTCGCGGCCTCCGGCCTGTGCGAAGTCCGGCCGTCCGCCGCCCGTGCCGCCGATGATCGGCGCGATCCGCTTGACGATATCGCCGGCCTTGATTCGAGAGGTGAGATCGGGCGTGACGGCGACCAGGATTGCGACCTTGTCATCGACGACCGAACCCAGCGCGACCACCGCGGAGCCGTACTTCTGGCGCATCCGGTCGGCCATCTCGCGGAGCGCTCGCGGGTCCACGCCCTCGACGCGCCGCGTGACGACTTTCACGCCTCCGGCCTCGCGCATCTTCTCGGCATCGGCGCCGCCTACCGCGCCATCACCCGCGACGAGTTTTTGTTCGAGCGCGCGGAGCTTCTTTTCAAGCTCCTTCTCGTGCGCGAGCAGGCGCTGCAGGCGTTCGAGCGCCGCGTCGTCGCGGGCTCCAAGATGGCCGCCGATCGTTTCCAGGATTCGCTCGCGGCGGCGAATCGAATCGAGCGCGCCCTGCCCCGTCGCAGCCTCGATTCGGCGCACGCCCGCGGCGATGCCCGATTCGCCCTCGAGCTTGAAAAGCCCGATATCGCCGGTGCGATTGACGTGCGTGCCGCCGCACAATTCGACCGAAAAGTCGCCCATCCACACGACACGCACGAGGTCGCCGTACTTGTCGCCGAAAAACGCGAGCGCACCGGCCTTGATCGCGTCGTCGTAGGCCATCTCTTCCGTCGCGACCTCAGCATTTTCGCGAATCCGCGCGTTTATCTCTTCCTCGATCGTCGCAAGGTCGCCCTCGCCCACCGGACCCGCGTGCGCGAAGTCGAAGCGCAGGCGGTCAGGCGCGACCAGCGAGCCCGCCTGATGCACTCCGGTGCCGAGAACGTCGCGCAGCGCGTAGTGCAGGATGTGCGTGGCGGAATGATTGAGCATCGCGGCGTCGCGGCGCGTCCGATCGACGGCGAGCTTGACCGGCCGGCCGCGCTCGAAATCGCCGGCCTCGCCGCGCAGCATCCGTCCGACGTGGACGATGGAGCCGTCGGCCTTGCGCGTATCGACGATTTCGAGCAGCGCGCCGCTCGCGGCTTCGATCACGCCGCGGTCGCCAATCTGACCGCCGCCTTCGGGATAAAAGGGCGTCTCGGCGGTCACCAGAATCACACGATTGTCGCCGTCGCGATGGGCCGCGAGGACCTCGGATTCGGCGTCGTAGCGATGGTGGCCGACAAAGCGCGAGGCGGCGCCTGCGTCGAGTTTTATTTCGGGAGCGAGCGCGTCGTCCTTGCGGGCGGCGCGCCCGCGCACGCGCTGCGCTTCCATCAGGCGGTCGAACTCGGCGGCATCGACGTCGTACCCGCGCCGGCGCATCTCGTCCTGCGTCAGGTCGAGCGGAAATCCGTAGGTGTCGTAGAGACGGAAGGCTACTTCTCCAGATAGCGTGTTAACGTGAGCGGCCTGAAGGTGCGTGCCTTCCTGCACAATGATTTGCAGGCCGCGGTCCAGCGTTTCTCCGAACCGCGCTTCCTCCTCGGTCACAACCTTCCCGATTCGCGCCGATTCCTTTTGCAACTCCGGGTATGCCTCGCCCATCGCTTCAGTCACGCCTTTACACACTTCGGCTAGAAACGGCTCGTGAATTCCAAGATATCTCCCGTGCCGGGCGGCACGCCGAATGATGCGCCGCAGAACGTATTCGCGATCGGTATTGCCGGGAGCGAGACCTTCGGCGACGAGGAATGCGACCGTGCGCGCATGATCGGCGATCGCGCGAAACGATACATCCAACTCTTTCTGGATCTCTTGCTCCGAATCTGACGGCCACTTCTTGCTGTATTCTCGCTTCGAAACTCGCTCGGTTCGGCGAATAATCGTCTGAAACAAATCGATGTCGTAATTGCCGAGAACAACGTCCTTTCCCAGCCGCTTCGACTCCTCCAGGCTCTGCAGCACCGACGCGACGCGCTCCAGGCCCGTGCCCGTGTCCACGTGCTTCATCGGCAGCGGCGTGAGCTTGCCCGTCGCATCGCGGTTGAACTGGATGAAGACCAGGTTCGCCAACTCGATAAACCGCGAGCATCCTTCGACGTTGACCGCGCACTCCTCGCCCGGGTCGCCGTGGCCGCCCCTGTTGCAGGCGGCCGCTCCACGATCGATATGAATCTCCGAGCACGGACCGCACGGCCCGGTCTCGCCCATCTCCCAGAAATTGTCCTTGGCGCCGCATCGGAGCACCCGCTTTCGCGGCAGATAACCAAGCTCGAGCCATGCCTTCTCGGCCTCGTCGTCGTCCTTATAAACGGTCGCCCACAGGCGGTCGGCCGAGATTTCCCAGACCTCGTTGACGAGCTTCCAGTGGAACTCGATCGCCTCGCGCTTGTAGTAGTCGCCGAACGACCAGTTGCCGAGCATCTCGAAGAACGTGTGATGGTACGAGTCGCGGCCGACCGCTTCGAGGTCGTTATGCTTGCCGGAAATCCTGAGGCACTTCTGGCAGTCGGCGACGCGCGCCTCGGGCGGCTTGCGGATACCAAGGAAATAATCCTTGAACGGGACCATCCCGGCGTTGGTGAACAGCAGCGTCGGGTCGCCCTTGGGAACCAGCGACGCCGAGGGCATGATCTGATGGCCGCGTTCCTTGAAAAAATCGAGGAACGATTGACGGATTTTATCTGTGGTCCAGCGCATGTAGGGAATATTCTAACGCAAGCGATGCGATTTTTCTGCCCTCGCTCCTCTTGGGCGGGCTATGGCAGGCAGACCAGGCGTGAAAGCGCGCGGCGCGCGCTGCGCCCGCCTGCCCGGCGGGCTTGCCCGCACCGTTCCAGGTGATCGGCGGTTTCGCTACGCGGCCACTCGCGTCGTGCCCTGGAAGGCCGGGCGCTCGGGGTCGCAGATGAAGCGAACCCGGGGCAGCGCGATGTCGGCCACGGCGTAGCTGATCGAGATCGGATTGCGAACTTTCAGATGGCCGTGCGAATCGCCCCACGCGGCGCCTTCGAGCGTGCGCAGCACGGGCCGGCCGCGCTCGGCGCGCGAGAAGACGAACTCCGGATCGACCTGCACCAGCACGAGCTGGCCGTCTTCCCGGTTGTGCGCCAGATGCATGCTCGCGATGTACTGGATGTCGTTGCCCGAGATCAGGTCGCGGTCGAGCATTTCCATTTCCAGGATCGCGCGGCCCTCGGCGGCGACGCGGCCGATCACGCGGTCGTGCCGCACGGTCAACTTGATCTCGCCGGGCGCCGTGGGATAGCCCCAGCGCGCGGCCAGTTCGCGGCGCGCCGCGGCGCTGTCGCAGAAGCTCCGCAGCACGAAGTCGCGCGGGCGCACGCCGGCGCGCCCGGCGATCTTGACCTCGCCCAGCGAAAACGCGCCGACCGGGCTCTCGGGGCAGACGATCACGGTGAGCGTCGCGTAGGCCGGGATCGACGGATGCATCGTGCGCGGCAGCAGGTAGTCGCCGAGGTCGTCGTCGATCTCGTGGTTTAAGTTGAGGATCTGCGCCTGCTTGAGCGTCCACGGCTCGGTCTTGTAGCCGAGGATTTCGGGCGCGTCCTTCTCGGCGAAGGCGCGCGCATCCAGCCTTCCGAGACGCGGCGGCATCAGCGGCCCCCCGCCGCGGCGACGCTCTGATTCTCGTCGCGAAAATGCGGCATCACGTGCTTGGCGAAAGTGCGCAGGCTCTCGAGCACGTCCTTTTGCGGAATCGTCTCGAGCGCGTTCAGCAGAAAGTTGATCCGGTCAACGCCCGCCGACTCCCAGTTCTTGCACGCGCGCAATACGCGCTCCGGATCGCCGATCGCGATCCCTTCGGGCACGCCGTGATCGTCGCCGGGGCCGGCCGCCTCCTGGCGGAGCGTCGGCAGCAGGCCGAGCGAGGGATACGACTTGGTCGGGTAGGCCTCGCGGCAGGCGAGCAGTTGCGCGGCGAGAAAATTGAACGTGCCGAGCAGCCGGCGTCCGTTCTTGACGCCCTTCTCGGTTTCCTCGTGACAATAGAGAAAATTGACCGTGCTGACTTTTTCGTTGATGAACTCGCCAACCGGCTCGCAGTTGCGGATGATGCGCCGGTAGTTCTTCACCTTCTCGGCCTGCTCCTTGAACGAGCCGAAGGTCAGCCCCAGGCTGCCCATCCCGCGCTCGGCCGCGTCGATCTCGGTGCCCGGACTGGTGACCGCGACCCACAGCGGCGGATGCGGCTTCTGATAGGGCTTGGGCAGGATGGTCCGCACGGGCATCGACCACGAGCGGCCCTCGTAACCGAAGCGCTCCCGCGTCCACATCTTGGGCAGGCAGTGCACGAACTCATCCCAGGTCTTCTTGGTCTCGTCGGGATTGACATTGAAGCCGCCAAGTTCGGTCCAGGTGGCCGAGCGGCCGGTGCCGACTTCGAGCCGTCCGCCCGAGACGATATCCATCGTCGCGGTGCGTTCAGCGATTTTGATCGGATGATTGAATTGCGGGACGCAGACGATGATGCCGTGACCGACGCGGATGTTCTTCGTCTTCATCGCGCACGCGGTGAGAAAAATCTCCGGCGCCGAGCAGTGCGAATACTCCTCGAGGAAATGATGCTCGACCGCCCACACCTGGTCGAAGCCGAGTTCGTCGGCCAGCATCACCTGCTCCAGGCAATTGTCGTAAACCCGCTTTTCGCTTTCGCGGTCCCACGGGCGCGGCACCGAGATCTCATAGAAGATGCCGAATTTCATCGCTTCACCTCACGTTTGCGATTTCGCGCGCTGCGCGCGGGGACAATCCGAAGAGAGACGGCGACGACGGGCCAACTGAAGCTTACGTCCTGCCGATCTCGCCGTGCGCGGACCCTCAAAACGATGCCGCCGCGTGCAAGTCGGACCCTTTACGCTCCTCATCGAGATTTATCACGATCGCGGCGCCGCCCAAAGCCGCCGATCCCACCATCGCCCGCGCCGCCGCGTACGACATATGG
This sequence comes from Binataceae bacterium (SeqCode), assembly GCA_036495625.1. Taxonomy (GTDB): domain Bacteria; phylum Desulfobacterota; class Binatia; order Binatales; family Binataceae; genus JAKAVN01. The sequence goes on from DASXMQ010000081.1 coordinate 6,687, forward strand.
CGCGCCATCAGAGCCTCGACGAAGGCCGCGTTGGCCGCGAAGATCACGCCCAACTGGTAGGCAAGCCCGGCGAAGAGCCCGCGCGCGTGGGGCAGGCTCGGTTTTCATCGCCTGCATGACATACTAGAACCAGCGGGCTTGAACCAGCGGGCCGCGCATAGCGCGGCGCGTGGCCCGCCAACGGAATTTTCCTCGTGAGTTGCGATCTCTCCAGTCGATGCCGAAAATAAGATAGGCAGTTACTATGCGCTGGACGTTACGCTCGCGGCTGCGATGGATCCCGGTCGTCATCTCGCTGCTTGCCTCGTTGACGATTCTCGCCGCCGCGCTGCCGGCGCTGGCGGCCGAGCCGTTCCATTATCCGGCCGTGCTGCGCAACGGAAAGAAAATCGGCGACCTGGTGCCGGGGCTGAGCGGGCTCGGCGACGTGGTCAAGATGTTCCCGGCGGCGCCCGACGACTACCCGGGCAATCCGCGCAAGCCGGCCGGCTTTCCCGAGGTCAAGATCGGCAAGGTCCAGCCCGAACCGAGTACCGTTTACAATCCTCCCGGAAGCAGCTACGCGCTGTTCTTCGACGACAACGACAAGCTGGTGATTATCGAGGACGCGCACTCGGCGCTCGCCGGCCTCAACGCAAATGCCGTGCACAAGCGCTATCCCGCCCTCAAGGACACCGGACACGATGAGCGCGTGATCGAACTTCAGGGCCAGATAGAACCGTGTATCGTGATGATGGTGCTGTTCAGCGCGCAGACGCGGAAGGTGACCAAAATCGCGTACGCTTTCACCTGTCCGACCGCCGGCTCGCAGAGCACTCGCCGCGACGGCGCGCCTGCCCGCGTTTTCCCGGCAGCGCTTCGCCGCTAGGCGCGCGCAACCCCGAGCGCGCGGCGCGCGGGAGCGACGCCGGCGATCCGGTACGCGGGATGGTCCGGCAGCAGACGCGAAACGCCTTCACCGAACAGATTTTCGCGCAGGGTCGCGCCTTCGTAGCCGGTGCGCATACGGCCGCGGCGCTGCAGTTCGGGCACCACGAGTTCGATGAATTCGGTGAAGCTGCCGGGCTGGTAAATCGGGACCAGGTTGATCCCGTCGATGCCGGTTTCGTCGACCCATCGCTCGACCTCGTCGGCGACGCGCTCGGGCGCGCCGACCATTATCGGCATCAGGCTCGCGAGCTTCATCTCTTCGCGCGCCTCGGCCAGTGTGAGCGGCGGACGATCCGGATGCACCGCCGAGAACCATCGCGCCGCCGACTTGATGCCTTCGGAAGGAAAGCGGTCGAGCACGTCGTCTTCGCGGAATTGCGCGAGATCGACGCCGGTCCATCCGCCGAACAGCGCAAACGCGCCCTCGGGGCTCGCGTACGAGTGCAGGCGCTCTTCCTTGAGCCGCGCTTCCGCATCGGTCTCGGCCACGATCGCCGAGAGCGCGAGCACCAGCTTGACGTGAGCGGGGTCGCGCCCCTGCTCGCGGATGGCAGCGCGGATACGCGCGACGCGCGCGCGCGTGACCTCGATCGTCGGATAGACCAGGAACAGCGCCTCGCCGTGGCGCGCGCCGAAGGCAACGCCGCGGCTCGATTGGCCGGCCTGCAGCAACAGCGGCGTGCGCTGCGGCGAAGGCTCGCACATGTGCGGCCCCTCGACTTCGAAATATTTGCCCTTGTGATCAATGGTATGGACGCGGGCGGGATCGGTATGCATGTCGCGGGCGGAGTCGCGCACGATCGCGTTGTCCTCCCAGCTTCCTTCCCACAGCTTGTACACGACCTCCATGTATTCCTCGGCGCGCTCGTAGCGCTGGTCGTGCGGCAGCATCTCGCCGAGGCCGTTGCGGCAGGCGCTGGCGAGATAGGAAGTCACGATATTCCATCCGACGCGGCCGCCGGTGAAATGGTCGAGCGAGGAAAAGAGCTTGGCGGTGTGAAACGGCGGATAGTAAGTCGTGCTGTAGGTCGAAATGAAGCCGAGATGGCGCGTCGCCTGCGCCATCGCCGCAAACAGCATCGTCGGATCGTTGCCGGGGAATTGCACGGCGTGGCGGATTCCGGTCTCGGCGCCGCCCCGGTAAACGTCATACACGCCGTGCACGTCGGCAAAGAAGATCGAATCGAAGCATCCGGCCTCGAGCGTGCGCGCGAGGTCGACCCAGAATCGCGTCGAAGTATAATCCTGCGACGTGCGGTCGCGCGGATTGCGGAACTGCCCGAACGATTGCAGCGCCGCCGCGCACTGGCTAAACGCGTTGAGATGGATGAGCTTCTTCATGCGGGAACCATTCCGCGCCGGGGTTCAAAGAATATATGCCTTAATCGCGCCCCATGATGCGAGCGCGTCGGCGGCGTAAGGAATTCCTCGATGGAAACGCGCGTCAACGAAATCCTGCTCTTCTGGTTCGGCGACGGCTCCGACCCGCAGCACGAGCGCCGATGGTTCGTGCAGGATCGAGCCTTTGACGAGACCTGCCGGAGCGGATTTCTCTCCGATCACGAACGCGCGGCGGCGGGCGAACTCGATGGCTGGAGAGCGTCGGCAGAGGGCACCCTCGCGCTGATCCTGCTGCTCGATCAGTTTCCGCGCAACCTGTTCCGTGGCGCGCCGCGCTCGTTCGCGACCGACCCGCGGGCGCTCGCGACGGCCAGGGAAGCGATCGGGCGCGGCTTGGACCTCGCGCTCCAGCCGATCCGGCGCTCGTTCGTTTACATGCCGTTCGAGCACAGCGAAAATCTCGCGGACCAGGAGGAATCGGTACGACTCTTTCAGAAGCTCGCCGCCGAGCATCCCGGGATGGCCGGATACGTCACGTACGCCGAACAACATCGCGAGGTCATCCGTCGCTTCGGCCGCTTTCCCTATCGCAACGCCGTGCTCGGCCGGACTTCGACGCCGGCGGAGATGGAGTACCTGCGCCGCCCAACTTGACCGCGATTCCGGCCGCCACCTATAGTGGCGTTTCCGAGGCCTGAACTTGTCCGCCGAGCGATAGCATCGCCGCGGATTTGACGCCGGTTTACCCGATTCGATTCTGACTCGACCCAACGCGCACCCGTTAGCCGAAAAGTAATGAAACGACGCGAAGAGTTGTCCCGCTGGGAGCGCCTGTATCTCGGCGAAGTGCTGCCCTGCGCGAAATGTTCCACTGGTACGACGGGCAGTCGCGCGCGGTGTGCGACCCGATATGCCCCGAGCTCAAGACCTACAGCGAGCGCAACCAGCCGCCGGCATGGAAGGACGACGGCGCCGACACCATGCCCGAATTGCCGGCGCTCGACCGCCATCGCGCCGCCGGCAAATAGCCCCGGCGGCGGCGCGCCTCGCGCCGCCCGTGACGAACCGCGTCCGCATAGAGTATAAGTTAGGTCATATGTCCCGTTTCCGAGGTATGCCGACATGACTCAGATTGAAGCCGCGCGCAAAGGTATCATCACCCCGCAGATGCTCGAGGTCGCCGAGGACGAGGGCCTCGCCCCCGAGGAGATCCGCGCGCTCGTCGCCAGCGGCGAGGCGGTTATCCCGCACAACGTCCATCACAACTTCCGCGCGATCGGAATCGGCAAGCGGCTGCGCACGAAGGTCAACGCCAATATCGGCGCGTCGAACTTCCATCAACTGCTGGACGAAGAGGTCGAGAAGCTTTACACCGCGGTGCGCTTCGGCGCGGATTCCGTGATGGACCTTTCGACCGGCACCGACCTCGACAAGATTCGCGCCGAGCTCATCTCGCGCTGCTCCGTGATCCTCGGCACCGTGCCGATTTACCAGGTCGCCTCCGAGCATTCGATCATGGAGCTCGAGCGCGCCTTCTTTCTCGAAGTGATCGAGCGCCAGGCGCGCCAGGGCGTCGATTATATGACGCTGCATTGCGGCGTGACGCGCGAGAGCGTCGCCCGGCTGCGCCAGCATCAGCGGATCGAGGGAATCGTGTCGCGGGGAGGCGCGCTGCTTGCTGCCTGGATGGAGCGCACCGGGCGCGAAAATCCGCTCTACGAGCACTTCGACGAGGTCTGCGCGATCCTGCGCGAGCATGACGTGACGATTTCGCTCGGCGACGGATTGCGGCCCGGCGCGACCGGCGACGCCACCGATCGCGGCCAGATCGCCGAACTCCTGGTGCTGGGCGAGCTGACCGAGCGTGCGCGCAACCTCGGCGTGCAGGTGATGATCGAAGGTCCCGGCCACGTGCCGCTCGACCAGATCGAGGCCAACGTGCAGCTCGAAAAGCGAGTATGCGGCGGCGCGCCGTTCTATGTGCTGGGGCCGCTCACCTGCGACGTCGCTCCCGGCTATGACCACATCACCGGCGCGATCGGCGGCGCGATCGCCTCGGCGGCCGGCACCGACTTCCTCTGCTACGTCACTCCGGCCGAGCATCTGCGCCTGCCCGACATCGACGACGTGCGCGAGGGCGTGATCGCGACCCGCATCGCCGCGCACTCAGGCGACCTCGTCAAGGGCGTGCGCGCGGCCAAGGTCTGGAACGACCAGATGTCGCGCTATCGCAAGGCGCTAAACTGGGAGGGCATGTATGCGATGGCGATGGACCCGGACAAGGCGCGCCGCTACAAGGAAGAGAGCGAGGGCGCGGGCTCCAATGTCTGCAGCATGTGCGGATCGCTGTGCTCGGTGAATATCGACAACGCCGCAATCAAGTTCGCCGCCCGCCGCGCCCTGGGCGAGACCGAGACTCATGCCGTCCACTGAGGGCTTGCGCGCGGGCGACGGCCTGGGCGGGGCGGCCGAAATTGCGCTTCGCGACCAGCACGGCAACGAGCGCCGGCTTGCGGATTTCCGCGGCCAAAGCCTCGTGGTTTACTTCTACCCGGCCGACCATACGCCGGGATGCACCGTCGAGGGCCGCGAATTCCGCGACCTCGACGAATCCTTCGCGGCGCTCAAGTGCGCAATCGTCGGCGTCAGCGTCGATTCGGTCGAGTCCCATCGCGAATTCGCCGAAAAGCATGCGTTTCCGTTCACTTTGCTGTCGGACCCCGACGGCCGGCTGGCGAGCGCCTTTGGCGTGTTCCGCGGTGAGGCCGCGGCGCGTTCGACCTTCATCATTGCGGCCGACCAGCGCGTCGCGCGCGCCTTCCACGACGTCACGCCCCGGGGCCATGCCCAGCGCGTACTCGATTTCGTCCGCTCGATCCTCGAATCGCACCGGATGCTCGGCGGCTGAGGCCGCCCGCTCTGCACGGGGGCAAATACGGCCCTCTCGACATGGCTTAAATGGTGGTTATTTTCGAGTCTGGTACAATAGATGACAAATGATGTAATCTAAGGGATAAATCCCTTAGCCGCGCGGCGGTCTAAAGCTATGGCCAAGACATCAAAGAATATTCTCGACGAGGCGCGCTCCCAGATTAAGTCGATCGATATCGACGAGGCGCGCCGGATGCTGGAAAAGCCGGGCACGGTGCTGCTGGACGTTCGCGAGAGCGACGAATGGCGCCAGGGGCATATCCCGCAGGCGATCGGAATTCCGCGCGGCTTCCTCGAGCTGCGGGTCGAGGAAAAGGTCCCCGACCACAAGGCGCCGGTGATCGTGCAGTGCGCGTCGGGCACGCGGTCGCTGCTGGCAGCGCGCTCGCTCCGCGAGATGGGCTACGACAACGTCTACAACCTGACCGGCGGTTTCAACGCATGGAAGGACCGCGGCCTGCCGTGGACGGCGGACCGCCAGTTCACGCCCGATGAGCTTACCCGCTACTCGCGCCATTTCGTGATTCCGGAGGTCGGCGAAAAGGGACAGGCCAAGCTGCTCGACGCCAAAGTGCTGCTGCTCGGCGCGGGCGCGCTCGGGTCTTCGTCGGCGCTCTACCTGGCGGCGGCGGGCGTCGGCACGCTCGGACTGGTGGACTTCGACGTGGTCGATCTGTCCAACCTGCAGCGCCAGATAATCCATACGACCGACCGGGTCGGGATGCTCAAGACGGAATCGGCGCAGAAGTCGATTCAGTCGATTAATCCCGGCGTCAAGGTCATCCGCCACGAGGTCCGGCTTTCGTCGGACAACGTGATGGACATCATCAAGGACTACGACGTCATCGTTAACTGCGGCGATAACTTTCCCACGCGCTACCTGATCAACGACGCCTGCGTGCTCGCGCACAAGCCCTTGGTTGACGGTGCGATCTTCCGCTTCGAGGGCAACGCCACGGTCTTTTATCCGGCCAAGGGCGGCCCGTGCTACCGATGCCTCTATCCGGAGCCGGCGCCGCCGGACATGGCGCCCTCGTGCGCCGAGGCGGGCGTGCTCGGCGCGGTCCCGGGAATCATCGGGTCGATCGAGGCGCTCGAGGCGATGAAGCTCATCCTGGGCGCGGGCGAGTCGCTGATCGGCCGGATGGTTTACTTCGACACGCTGTCGAAAGAGTACGTGCGGATGCTCAAGATCAAGCGCGATCCGGATTGCCCCGTTTGCAGCGACCATCCGACGCAGACCGGGCTTATCGACTACGAAGCCTTCTGCGGACTTGCGGCGGCGCCGAGCGCGGGCGCGGCGACGAACGGACACGCCGAGGCGGCGCCCGCCGCCGGCCACTGAGACCGTATGCGCCGGTTCTAGCGCTCTCGTTTCGCCAGCGCACTTCGGATTAAATGTTGGCGGGTGCCGCGTGCGGGCGCCCGCCAATTATTTTGCCGACGAGGCGCGGGCGGAGAATATGGCACTGGGGCCGTTTTACGTGGCGGAGAAACTCAAACAGACGGGCGGTGTGCGCGGCGCGGCGCTGCTGATGCGCCATGGCGAAACGCCGTGGAACCGCGAGGGCCGCGTGATGGGCCGCAGTCCGGTCGAACTCGACGTGCACGGCCGCGCACAGGTCTCGAATGCAATCGATTTCGTGCGCGCGCTCGAGCCCACCCTTATCGTCACCAGTCCCCTGGTTCGCGCGCGCCAGTCGGCCGAAATAATCGCGGCCGGAATCGGCGGCGGCGTGCCGATTCGCGAAGAACCGCAAATCGCCGAGGTCCAGTACGGCCGCTGGGAAGGGATGGATTACGAGGAACTGCTCGTCGACGCGGATTACCTTCGCTATCGCGAAGAGCCGATCCTGAGCGCGACGCCCGGCGGCGAAAATATCGTCGAGGTGCAGGCGCGCGGCGTCGCGGCGGTGATGCGCATCCTCGGCGAGGCCGACGGGCAGCGCGTGCTGTTCGTTTCCCACGGTGACATCATCCGCACCGTGCTCTGCCATTTCATGGCTCTGGAGTTGCGCCACTTCCGCCGTATCCGGATCGATAACGCCGCGCTCTCCGCAATCCAGGTCGCCGGCGAGTTCGCCGAGGTCAAGTTCCTCAACGTCATCCCGGACATCGGACGCGCCTTCGTTGCACCGTTCCCGGTCGCGCCGGCGGCGGATTCGCCAGCCGAAGAGGAAGACGACTAGGCCCGCGGCTTCCGATGGCGCCGGCGAATCTCTTAGATCGCTATCCCGTCACATTACTTTCCGGAGCCGGCCAACCGAGCGCCGTCCGGCATCTGATTGTGGTGCAACACGTCAAGCTGCAGGCGCCAGTAGCCCCAGGATTCGTGCTCCAGATGGCTCGCGATTTGCCCATGGAGCGACGGCAGCGCGTGCCACGGAACCGCCGGCCAAGCGTGATGCTCGGCGTGATAGTTCATGTTCCATAGCCACCAGCTCACAAGGGCGGAAGTGTAGGTCGTCCGCGTGCGGTTAAGGATGGTCCCGTCGTGAGGGAGCCCCGTATGTTCCGCGGTCAGCCAGATCGCTTGAAACATATGACAAGGGACCAGCGCGAAAATAATCCATGCCGCGCCGGGTGCCCCCACGAGCGCCAGCAGAGCCGTCGCGGTCCATACGGAGGCCACCGCGCGGGATTCCCAGACAAAGGTCGAGCCCAAGCTCGGATCGTCAAAGGGCGCACCGAATTCCGTGCCCTTGGGCGAGGAGAACGCCATCCGAAACAGCAGCTTAACCTTCAGCCGCAGAAGCCAAAGGCCTGCGACCATATAAGCCCAGGCTAGTGGCGCGTTCGGCCATCCGTCGAAAGTCGCCGAGCCCAGCAGTTCCGGATCTTTCGCAGGGTCATGGGTGTAGCGATGATGCGCGAAGTGAAACTCCCGATAGACGGTCGGAGACATCCCGAACGGTATTCCGGTCAGCCAGGCTCCAATCGTATTGAAACGCCGCGTGCGAAAGGCGGTGAGGTGCGCGCATTCGTGAAACGGCGCAAATAGCGTCATCCAAATCGCGCCCAGCAATAGCGCTGCCGGAACTGCCGTTATGGGCGAGGACGACGCGTAAACCACCAGCACGATCGCGAGCGCGAACGCGCCAAGCTGCAACCCGAGACGAATCAGCGAGGGCAGATCCTCGCGTTTTTGCAAAGCGCGGAGGATTTCACGATCCACCAGCGGCCGGGTCTCGAAGCTCTGCTCCATCACGCCCACTGATAGCGGTTCACAAACGGCGAGAGCAAGCCCCGCCATCGCGGGCCTGGACGGTCCGGACTGTCAGCTGCCGGATTGGAGGTTATTGCGGGGCCTCTGCGAGCCTCTTCGCCGCGAACCCTGCAAAGTTAATCGGACAAAGTTAATCGAACCTGCGTTGACCCGTTATGGGCCTCCGTCGGGTCCGGCGTACTCGGTGCCGCCGCCGCCCACCGTCACGCCCTTGCGCACGCGCACCGAGAGTTCCGGACGGTTCGGAACATCGACCTTGAGGCTCCGATAGCCGGGACGCGAGGGGTCGGGCGCAACGAAGCCGGCCGTGTACTGCTGGCGCAATTCATTGCTGATCGTCGTGCAGTCCTGGCGCAGCGCCTCGCCGTCGCCGACTTCGCGCACCACGAAGGTGCGCGCGCCGCTCTCGTTGGACAACTCGGTAAGCGTCTGCGTATCGACCCGGTCCATGTCGCCGCCGAACATGAACGGCCCGATCGCGATACCGACTCCACCGCCCGAGTTCGGATCCCCGATGCCGATCGAATAGATCAGCACGCCCATCCGCCGCGCCTGCCCGACCACCTGTTGCAGCGTCGCCTGGCTCGCGTTGTCCATCCCGTCCGTCACCACCAGCAGCGCTTTTTTGTCATAGCGCCCGTGCCGGACCATGATCAGGCCGTCCATGATGGTGTCGAAGAGCGCGGTCTGTCCGTAGGCGTGCAGCAGCGCCAGCCTGCTCCTGACCAGGAAGTGATTGGTGGTGAATGGCTGGAGCAGGAACGGACGGTTGGAAAACGCGAACAGGAATACATCGTCCTGGTCGTTCAGATCGCCGATGAATTGCGAAATCGCGGCGCGCAACTGCTGCAGCTTGGGTTCCATGCTGCCCGACGTATCCGCCAGGATTCCGATCGAAACCGGGGTGTTGAGGTCCTGGCGCAGGAATTCGAGCGGCCGCTGAATACCGTCAACATAGATGCGGAAGTCGCCCTTTTGCAGGCCGGTGACGTAGCGGCCGTTCTGATCGGTCACCGTGACCGTCACCTGCTCGTAGCCGGACTGATTTCGCAGCGCGCGCGAGGGCAGATCGAGCTCCTGTCCGTGCTGCGGGCTCGCCTGCGGCATCGTCAGTGCGCCGGTGCCGCCCTGCTGGCTACCCGGTGTGGTCGGCAACTCGAGGACCGCTCCGCCCTGGTTGTTGTCGAGCGGACGGGGCGGCGGGACGTACCCGCGCTGCTGTGCCGCGGCTGGTCCTACCGCGGCAACCAGCAACGCCGCGAGTATCGCCACCGCAGCCGTCGCCGCCCAACCACGGCCCGCGCGGCCTTTAAAGCTCAGCATTGCCAGTGTCCTCGAGTACGAATTTCCCCGACCCCGGTCTCAGCTCGGCGACCGCCACAAGGAGTCCTTGGCTCCAAGCATCCTCGACAATCTCGATCTTCCTATTTGCCCGCGTCTTGAGCAAGCAGGCAGATGACGCGATTGGATCGGACGCTCTGGCGGGCATTTTTATTCGGTTTGCCCCGATTCCGCTCCACCTCGACCGCACGCCTGACCGAGCGGCGCGCCGGTCACGACCTTGACCGGCCGTCGATTCCTTCAACAGATTAGACGCATCCGCGCGTTTCCCGTTTCGCCTATTGTCCCCGCAACAGCCACCGTCGTAAGGTGGCCTTCAGCCCCCTGGGATGCCCCGGCGGACCAGGTGCACGGAGGACCGGATGAAATTCGGCATATTCATGGCTCCTTTCCATCGCACCGGCGAAAACCCCACGCTCTGCTTCGAGCGCGACCTCGAACTCATCGAATGGCTGGATCGCACGGGCTACGACGAAGTCTTCATCGGCGAGCATCATTCCTCGGGATGGGAAATCATCTCGTCGCCCGACATCTTCATCGCCGCCGCCGCCGGACGCACCCGCCGCATCATGCTCGGCTCGGGCGTGGTCAGCGTCCCGTACCACAACCCATTCAACATCGCGAACCGCTACGCCCTGCTCGACCATCTGACGCGCGGGCGCGTGATGCTCGGATGCGGTCCGGGCGCGCTCTCCGCCGACGCGCACATGCTGGGCATCGACACGACCCAGCAGCGCCGCCAGATGGTCGAGGGCGTCAAGGCGATCATGCGGCTCTTCACCGAGGAGGGCGGTATCACGATCGACGGGTCGTTCTTCCGCCTGCACGACGCCCATCTGCAGGTCAAGCCCTACCAGCAGCCGCATCTGCCGATCTTCGTCGCCAACACGATTTCGCCCTCGGGGATGGTCGCTGCGGGCGAGCTTGGATGCGGCGTGTTGTCGGTCGCGGCCTTCGCCACGGGCGGGCTCGAGGGTCTGCCGAAGCGCTGGGCGGTGGCCGAGGAGACGGCGGCCGAGAACGGCAAGACCGTGAGCCGCGCGAACTGGCGGATGGTGATGCCGATCCATCTGGCGGACTCGAAAAAAGAGGCGCTCGACGATATCCGCGACGGCGCCAATTCATGGATTCAGGACTACTTCATCGACACGCTGGGCGCGAAGATCCAGTTCGAGGAATACCCGGGTCAGCCGCGCGAGGAGATGACGGTCGATCGGATGGTCGCGCGCGGCGGCGCGATCGTCGGCACGCCCGACGACGCGATCGCGCGGATCCGCGAAATCCAGGAAGCGAGCGGCGGCTTCGGCGGATTGCTCGGCCTCGCCCACGAATGGGCGTCGCGCGAAAGGACGCTTCGCTCGTACGAGCTCTTCGCGCGCCACGTGATGCCGCAGTTCCAGGGCAGCGTCGCCGAAATCGAGTACTCCCAGCGATGGGCGGCCGGACAGCGCGAGATGCTGTTCAACAAGTCGGTCGCGGGAATCATGACCGCGATGAACGACTACAAGCAGCATCGCGAGGCCAAGGGCGAAAAGCCCTCCGAGATAGCCGACCAGCCGATCACCCGCGTCCGCCCATAGGCCGCAAGCGGCCCGGTATCGATCTGGCTTTCTCCCTGGCTTTCTCTTTCCTGTGAGAGAAATGTCGCACCGGACACGACCGGATATCTCATGGGCACCTGGGGCACAGGAATATTCTCGGACGACAACGCCGCCGACCTGCGTGAGGATTACCGCGACCTGATTGGCGACGGCGTGGCCGGGCCCGAGGCGACCGACCGTCTTATCGCCCAATGGACGCCGCGCGGAGATCCGGATCTCGAGCCGGTCTTCTGGCTCGCGCTGGCGCTAACCCAGTGGAGTTGTGGCAGGCTCGAAGAGCGGGTCAAATCCGAGGCCCTGCGGGTGATCGAAGACGGGCCGGCGATCCGGCCCTGGCTGGGAGGCGCGGACGAAAGGAAACGCCGGAAAGTGCTCGAAGCGGCGAGGGCGAAACTGGAGTCGCCTCAGCCGCCGGAACAGAGAATCAAGAAGCGCAGGCTCGCGACTTGTGATTGGGAGCGCGGCGAGTTGTTCGCCTATCGTATGCGATCGGGCGAGTACGTGGTATTGCGGATGCTGGATCTCAAGGTGGACAAGGGCGGTGCGTATCCCAATTGCGAGGTGCTCGACTGGCGCGGCCCCGAACTCCCGGTCCAGAGGCTGCCGGATACGACGCCCGCCCGTGAATTGAGAGACTACGGCGGGGGAAAGCGTCTTATGATCCTTTCCATCGGGAAACGGTTCCTGAAGGATCGTCTCACTCGTTTGAACATAAAGCATCAGCTCCCGGAGACATATTCCCGCGTACCGCGCGGGCACTCCAATCCTACTCGCGTAACCTCCTGGAAGGACTTCGACCACTTGCTCGAAAAGAGTTACCAGCTCGGGTAACCGGCTCCGCCGGCCCAACGCGCCGAACTGTCGCGCGCCGGCGACGCGATTTTTCTCCAACGCTCGCGCTGCTCGCGCAAATCCGCGCGTACATTTCACATCCCGATCCACTTCCCGCGTTGACCCGCGTGCGGCGCGCCGTTAGCGTGATCGTTGTCATCCAATTTGCGCGCCCAGGGCCGGTTGCGCGCCTTTCCACTGGAGCATCCGCTTGCCTCATCTGAGCGAAGCGCAGATTCTACGCTTCCTGGTGCAGCTTACGCTGCTGCTGTTCGTAAGCCGCACGCTGGGCGACGTGCTGAAGCGCATGGGTCAGGCGCCGGTCATCGGCGAACTGCTCGCCGGAGTGATCGTCGGCCCCTCGGTGTTTGGCAATCTCGCGCCCGGCGCGTTCGCCGCGCTGTTTGGCGGCGACCCGATGTCGCGTCATTTGCTCGAAGCCTTCGCGTGGACCGGCGCGATCCTGCTCTTGCTGTTCATAGGGCTCGAAACCGACCTCGACATCCTGCGCGGCCAGGGCCGCGCCGCCGCCAGCGTGTCGGCGTGCGGGATGGTGATCCCGTTCATCTGCGGGATAGTGCTGGGCCTGTCGCTCCCCGCACAGTACCTCGCCGCGCCGGACCAGCGCCTTATCTTCGCCCTCTTCATGGGCGTGGCGATCGCGATTTCGGCGGTCCCGGTCATCGCGAAAATCCTGATCGAGCTCGGCCTGATGCGCCGCGAACTGGGAATGCTGATCCTGGCGGCAGGCTTGATCGACGATACCACCGGATGGCTCCTGCTCTCGCTGGTCGCGGGGCTGGCGAGCGGCCGCGCGGTCTCCGCGGCCTCGTTTGGCCTGGTACTGGCCGAGGCCGCCGCCTTCATCGTGTTCTGCTACTTCGCGGGCGTGCGGATAACGGCGTGGCTGGTGCGTTGGGTGGATGATCGGGGCGCGGCCGAGCATGGCAAGTTCAGCGCGATGGTCCTGGTCGCTTTCGCCTGCGCAATCGTCACCCAGGCGATCGGCCTGCACGCGGTGTTCGGCGCGTTCGTTGCCGGATTGATGTTGAGCCGTGCGCCGCGCGTGCGCGCCCGCGACCGCGCGGAAATTGAAGCGGTCACGATGGGCCTGATGGCGCCTGTGTTCTTTGCCTATTCGGGCCTGCAGGCCAACCTCACTGCGCTCGAGAGTCCCTTTGTTCCGCTGATCGTGCTCGTGGTCGCCTGCGCGGCGAAGATCGGGGGCGCGTTCGCGGGCGGCAGGCTCGGCGGGCTCGAATTCCGCGAATCGCTGGCGGTGGCTTTCGGGATGAATGCGCGGGGCGGAATGGAGATCATCCTTGCGCTTTTGGGGCTCAGCCTCGGCGTGCTCACGTCCGCGACCTACACCATGATCGTCGCGGTCGCGGTCGTCACCTCGGTTATGACGCCGAGCCTGCTCACCTGGGCGCTGCGCGGCGTCAGCCGGCGCCCGGGCGACGCCGAGCGCGCGGAGCGCGACCGGATCCTCGCACGCATGCCGCTGCGCACCGCGGGAGCCAAGCTGCTGGTGCTGAGCGGCGGCGGTCCGCATGCAGAACTGGCGGCCCATCTGGCGGGTACGCTATGCAAATCCTCCGACGCCAGCATCACGGTGTTCCACGCCGCGGCCGGCGATTCCAACGGCGCCGACACGGCGGCCGCGTTCGGCGCGCAGTTCGCGCGGCTCAAGGAAATCGCCACTGCGGCGGGCGCCGCCAACGTCTATCATCGGGCCGGCGGCGGCGAGTCGATCATCGAGGCGATCATGCAGGAGAGCGAGCGCGGCTACGACGCGATCTTCGCCGGCGCCGCGCAGGTTCACGGCCACGCCGCGCTCGGCGGCGAGGTGCTGCGGGGCCTGCTTGCCGAGGTGCGCGCGCCGGTGGTCATCGCGAGCAACACCGGCGCCGCGACGCCGGCGCGCAAGCTGCTCTTGCCGGTAAGCGGGACGTCGTTCGGCCGCCTGGGCGCGATGGTCGGAATGTTGTACGCGCAGGCGGCCGGCGCCGAAGCCACCGCGCTCTACGTCCGCCAGCGCTCGATCCTCGACCTGCGCTCACTCGCCGGCGGCGCGGCGGCCAACGGCGAAGGCGAGGAGGCGGTCGGCGAAATCCGCGACCTCGCGCGCCAGCTCGAACTCAAAATCGCGACCCGGATCGAAAGCGGCGTCAACGCCGAGAGCGTGATCCTGCGCACGCTCAAGGAAGATCAATTCGACCTTCTGATGATCGGCGCGCTGTTCCGTTCGGCCGAGGAGCGCTTGTACTTCGGCGGCCGCGTCGACCAGATTCTGCGCAACGCCGGATGCGCGGTCGCGGTGGTAGTCGCGCCGGAGCAGGCGACGCGCCGCTAGGCCCCCCCAATCCGATGCCCGCGCGGCTAAACGCCGAACCCGCGCTCTGGTAGCATGCCTCAGGCGTATCGCGTGCCGAGCCTTCGGCCAGCGCGCGCGAGCGTTCAAGGAAGTTCCAAGGAGTTCTCGATGGCTATCCATGAGGAGATCTGCGCGGCGATCGATCGTTTCAGCGACCACGCGATCGAACTGGGCCGCAATATCCATGCGCATCCCGAGTTGAAATTCGAGGAACGCTTCGCGGCCGGACTCCTCGCCGGTGCGCTCGGCGAAATCGGAGTTGAGGTCGAACGCGGCGTCGCCGGACTGGAGACCGCGTTCCGAGCGGCGACCGGCAAAGCCGATCGCACCGGCCCGACGGTGGCCATTCTCGCCGAGTACGACGCGCTGCCCAACGGCCATTCCTGTGGCCACAATCTCATCTGCACCGCCGCGCTCGCGGCCTTCGCCGGAATCGCCGCCGTACGCACGCAATTGCCCGGCCGCGTCCTGATTCTCGGCACGCCGGCCGAGGAAGGCGGCGGCGGCAAGATCATCATGCTGGAAAAAGGTACATTCCGGGGGGTCGACGCCGCGCTGATGGCGCATCCGGTGGACGGCGAGTACGCGACGTTTCCCACGCTCGCGACGCGCCACCTGCAGCTCACGTTTCATGGGCGCGCTTCTCACGCGGCCGCGGCGCCATGGGCTGGCGCGAGCGCGCTCGCCGCGGTGATCCAGACCTTCCAGAGCGTGGACGCGGCGCGGCTGCACTTTCGCGACGGCTCGCGCATCCACGGCATCATCACCAACGGCGGACAGGCGGTAAATATCGTTCCGGAAAAGGCGGTGTGCGAGTTTCTGTGCCGCGCGCACACCACCGGCTACGCCCACGAGATCGCCGAGCGGGTGCTGCGATGCGCCGAGGCGGCCGCGACGGCCACCGGCACGCGGCTTACCTCCGAGGTTCTCGGCGGCTACAAGAACATGGTCAACAATCTCGCGATGGCCCATCGGTACGCGCGTCACTGCGCGGCGCTCGGGGTCGAGGCGCCCGACGCGCCGCCGGACATGCCCACCGGCTCGACCGATATGGGCGACGTGAGCCACGCGATGCCGGCAATTCATCCGATCTTCCGCATCGCCGAGCCCGGCACCGGCAACTGCCACGAAGAACGCTTCGCGCAGCATACCGACACGCCGCGCGCCTACGAGGCGATGATCCGGGTGGCCAAGGCGATGGCGTTGACCGCGTACGATCTGTTGGCCGAGCCCGCGCTGATGGAATCGGCCAGGGGCGAATTCGCGGCCGCATTGAAAAATTAGTAATCAGGCCGGGACCGCGCCAGATTCCGGTAAGATTCCGAAGGGACTCCGCGCCGACACTCTGCGCGAACTCTGCGGAATGCCCGGGGGCGGCGGCCCCTCTCTCTAAACGGCCGCGACTCTCTGCGTCGCGCAAAAAAACAAAGCGAGGTTGGTCTTGCGTAAGGGCGATGTTGCACTGCTCGTTTCCGTTCTGCTGTATGCAGCCGGATGGATTGTTTTCCTGCACGTCAACGCGCACGCCGGCGAAGTGCTTCGCATGGCCGGCGAAGCTTCGCTGGTCGGGGGGCTCTGCGACTACATCGCGCTGAAGATGCTCTTCGAGCGCAAGTGGTACCTGCCCAATTCCGGCGTGCTGCCGCGCAACCGCGAGCGAATCATTCGGGGCATTGGCGAGACGGTGGAGACTAAATGGCTCACGCCCGAGATGATTCATAGCAAACTCATTGAATACGATCTCGTTACCAAGGCCGGGCAATGGCTCGAGCAGGTCTCGCTGCGCGACGCCGACCTGACTTTCCTCGAAGAGCAGGCGCTCAGGCTCGCCGAGTGGCTCAAGCGTCCCGAGGTCGTGGACCGCATCGTGGAAGAGCTGCGCCGGATGCTCGAGATCGGACCGCTGCTCAGGTTCGTCGAGCGGCTGCTGGTGAATTTCGAAGGCAAGCTCCGGCGTTTCGCCGAAAACCTTCCCGAGATGGTCTCCAAATTCAGCCACGATCCCGACTTCCTGAACTACCTCGAGGACGAGATTCATCGCCTGGGTGTCCGGCTCCAAACCGCAGACACCACCGAGCGCGAGCACGTGCTGCGCTGGGTGGAAGAGGTGCTGAATAAGTCCATCGGCAACCTGAAGGGCGAGATCGCGCGGCTGGTGGTGGAAAACCTGAACCGCCAGACAGACGAGCAGATCCGCCGTCAGATCGAAGACAAAACCCGCACCCATCTCGAATGGATCCGGGTCAACGGCAGCCTGTTCGGAGCGCTGTTCGGTCTGTGCGCGGCCTTCCTGCGCGGCTCGCTCCCGCTGAAACTGTATGCGGCGATTGCGCGCGGCTTCACGCCCTACCGGTAGGGCTGGGGCGAGGTCGCTGCTGGCGTGTGAGGCTTCGGCGGTCGCCTAACGGCAGCCGCAGCCGCCGCCGCAACATCCGCCGCCCATCGCGCCGGAGCCGCCGCTAAAGTCGCCGCCATTCGGCGCGCCCGACGCACCCCGCGCCGCGGCGAAGACGGAAAGCTCGCGCGCGATATTGCCGCCATGACAGGCGGGGCACTCCGTCTCCTGGGAGCCCGGACGGACGTAGGCCTCGAACGAACGGTCGCAATCGGCGCAGTGGTATTCGTAGATCGGCATCGGCGTTATCAGATCACTCCCCCGGCTTGCCGCCGGCGTGAGATTCGTCCTCGAACGGCTGCGCGTATTCGACCAGCACGCCGCGCGTCGCCCTGGGATGGAGAAAGCAGATCATGCCGGCAAGGCCGTGGCGCGGCTTTTGATCGATAAGCTGGATCCCCTTGGCCCTGGCGCCGGCAAGCTCGCGCGCGACGTCGTCGGTCTCGAAGCATACGTGATGCAATCCGCCGCCGCGGCGCGCGAGGAACTTGCCCACGCCGCCCTCGGCGCTGAGCGGTTCGAGCAATTCGACTTCGCTGCCGCCGACCTCGAGCAGCGCCGCGCGCACGCCCTGCTCCTCGATCGTCGCGCTCCTGGTGAGGCGCATCCCCAGCGCGTCGCGCCAGAACCTGAGCCCCTCTTCGAGGCTCGGCACGACCACGCCCACGTGATGAATTCGCGTCAACATCCCGAACCTACCCCGACGCCGATTGTTTTAGGCAGAGCTTGTTCTGCAGATCGAGCCATTGCGCCTTCATCTGCGGGCTGCCGAGACTCGGATGCTCGCTGCGCGTGGCCGCGAGCTTGTTGCATGCGCCGGCAACGTTGCCCTCGGTCGCCAGGATCTCGGCCATATTGTACTTGGCCTGGTACCAGAGGTTGTCCGATTGCGCCGCGGTCGCCTCCACCCGCGACCACAAATCGAGCGCGCTCTTGTAGTCCTTGCGCGACTGCGCGATTCGCGCGAGGCCCGCGTTGGCGTCGGGCGAGGCCGCGTCGGCCTTGACCACCTCGGCGAACGTCGCTTCGGCCTTGTCGGTCTGGCCGAGCGCCGCGTAGGCCTGCCCGAGAATCGAGAGCGTGCCGGTGAGATTTTTGGCCGGGATCTTGCCCGCCTTGACCATGTCCTCGAAGTAGCCGTAGTCGAGCGCGGTCAGCTGGGCCTGGGCGAGATAGGCTTTCTGATCGCCGCGGGCCTGCGCGGCCAGCGCGCCGCGCCAGAAATCAACGCCGATCTCCTTGATAAAGTCGCTGTGCGCGAGATTGCCCTGGTTGCGTTTGACCAGCGCCGCGACATCGCGCGCGATCGCGTCCCATTGTCCGAGCGAGGCCTGCGACTTCAGCCGCCATTCGAAAATTTCGTTGAAGTGATCGCTCATCCCCGGGTACTCGGTCTCAAAGCCGGTGAGCAGAGCGGAGATCTCGCGATTGTTGACCGTGGTGCCTTCATGCTCCTGCAGGCTCGCGAGCATATAGATCGCGCGTCCGCGTGCGTCATGGAAGAACCGCCGCTGCATCGGCGCGGCACGCTCGGCCATCGGCTCGCGGTTGATCGCGTCGCGCAGCCCCTTGATCGCCTCGGCGCGCATCGCGCCGAGCGCCGCCGAAGGCTTGGCGTTCTTGCCAGCGGCCTCCTCTTTTTTCTCCGCCTCGGCGACCATCAGATAGTTGCACTCGGCCGCATTGAAGACCGCGGTAAAATCGTACGAAGGATTGCCCGAAACCTGCTGGTACTGCTTGATCGCCTCGGCATACTGGCCCTGCTTCTGCAGCCGCTCGGCTATCCGAAAGCGCGGCTCGAAAGCATACTGCCCGCGCGGATAGGCCTTCAGATAATCCTCGGCGGCGGCCACCCACTGCTTCTCGAGCGCCGCGTTGCTTTTGCCGCTGCGCTCCCATTGCAGGCGCGGCAGCTTGAACCGCATATAGGAGGCCCATTGCGCGTCGGGATTGTTCGGTTGCGCCGCCACCTGGTCCACCAGCTTTTCAACCAGGTCGATGCGGCCGAGCGTGTAATAGAGGTCGGCCGCGTACTTGTACGCCTTCGGATAGTGACCGGTCTCGGCCGCCTCGGTAAAATACTTCGCCGCCGGCAGCGGTTGACGTTTGAAGTAGAGCACGCTCGCGAGCAGCCACTTCTCGAAGGGGTCGCTGGAATTGCCGAACTCGGCCACCGGGTCGCTCACGTACTGCGCGACCGCCGAGAGCGCGATCGCCCATTCGTTCTTGTCGTCCTGGCGAGCCTTGATGTAGTCCACGGCTTCGCGATGGATGCTCGCGCGCTTGGCCGGATCGGTCGTCGCCTTCTCCGCTTCGAACAGCTCGCGCAAGCGCATCAGCTCGAGGCCCTGGCGCGTCTGACCGGTCGCGCCCGCCGCCGCCTCGCCCGAAAGCTTCGCCGCCTGTCCCGCCTGTCCCATCGCGGCGTAGGTCGCCGCGAGTCCCTGCTGCGCCGGCCGATACTGCCGGGTTTCCGGGCCGTCGCGCAGGATGCGTTTGAAGTCGGTGATCGCGTGGTTGTATTCCTGATGGTCGTACTTGCCCAGCTCGCGCTCGCAGAGCGCGCGGCCGAGGAGGTTCTCGCGGATGAGCTCGGGCGAGAAAATCACCAGCGTGCTCGAGGTGAAGCCGTCGATCGCCTGGTTGAGCAGCCGCCGCGCCATCGCCGGGTCGCCGCTATAGAGCAGCGCTCCCCGGTAGTGCAGCCACGACAGCGGATAGAGCGCGCGCAACGCAAGCTGTTCCGGCTGGTCGTAATCGCAGTTGCCGCCCGCGTCGATCTGCGCGATACAGGCGTCCTTCTTGTGCTGATAGTTCTGGTAAATCCGGTTCAGCATCGATTCGAGCTGAATGTAGGTATCCATCAGCTCGCCGCGGCTCACGCGTCCATTGGCCGCCTCCTCGAACTCGCCCTCGGCCGTGTCCAGCTCCGAGATGACCGAGCTCGCCGCGGACGGGTTTTCCAACGCCTCGCTGACCCGCGGCTCCAACGCATTGAGACGTGAATTCAGCCCACTGAGCGAGGCATGGGCGGCCGAAAACGAGAACATCAGCATCAGCAGAGCGGCGGCGGGCACGAGACCGAACAAGATACGGCGTAAATACACCATTTCGCGTCAATTCCTGCGTCAGCCTGGAGTTTCCGATGGACGATCGCCACCAACGAAGCATCCGGTTCGGTCTAAGGCCGTGTTGATTAAGGATAAACGGGCCATGCGGGTCAAGGGAACCTGAATCTTAGACGAAACCCGCAGGCAACTCCTTCGCCGGCCGTACCCGGAAACCTGATGAAATTTCAAACGGGGATGCTCCGCTTCGGCATCCTCGGAACTCCCGCCGCGAACGATGAATGGCGCCCATCCGGACCGAGGAAGAGCGGGCGCGCTTGACCTGCAATCGGTCGCAGTCTATGCTCGACGAAAATAAATGACAAAAATGACTGATTTAATCACTTATTAGTCTGGAAGCCTCGATTCGCTATGGATTTCAGCTTTACTCTCCTCGGCTTTATAGTCGCGGCGCTGGTGGCGATGACCGGTGTCGGTGGTGGCTCCGTCATGGTGCCGGTGCTGATACTCGGGATGCACGTCGCGCCGGGCGTGGCGGTCGGCACCGACTTGCTCTATACGGCGGCGACGCGGGCCGGGGCCTTCTGCGTTTACGCGCGCCATCGGCAGGTCGAGTGGCGGCTCGCGGGCCGGATGCTCGCGGGCAGCCTGCCGGCCGCGTTTGTGACGCTCGGCGGGCTCTGGCTGATGGGACGGAGTCCCCGCGACCTTGACGCGATGGCGAACGTGGCGCTGAGCGTCGCGCTGACGGCGAGTGCCGGCGTGATCCTCTTTCGCGACCGCTTGAGCGCCATGATCGCTCATCGGATACCCTCCTCCGACGGACCGCTGCGCAATCTCCTGCCCATCGTCGCCGGCGTGGTTATCGGCGTGCTGGTCAGCCTCTCGTCGGTCGGCGCGGGCGCGCTCGGCGTAACCGTCCTGCTGCTGCTCTTCCCCTCGATAAAGACGCGCCATCTCGTCGGCACCGATCTCGCGCACGGCGTCGTTCTGGCACTGGCGACGGGCCTCGGCCACATGTTGATCGCAAAAGCCGATTTCGTGCTGCTCGGGCAGCTTCTTCTCGGAACCCTGCCGGGAATTTACGTCGGCACCCGGCTCGCCGGCGTGCTGCCCGAAGTGACGCTCCGCCGCGGGATTGCGGTCGTGCTGCTGGGCGTGGCCGTAAAGCTCGCGGTCTGACGGGGACGCGCCTGACCGAAAAACGCGACGTGAAAAGACGCTCGATGGACTGGTTCCCGATCTTTCTTGCGCTTGGCGACGCGCCCGCCCTCGTAGTCGGCGGAGGCGCGGTCGCGCTGCGCAAGGCGCGCCAATTGCTCGAGGCCGGATGCCGCGTCGGCGTGGTTGCGCCGCGCTGCGACCCGGAATTCCAGCCGCTGTTTTCGGCCGGCCGCGTCCGTTGGCACGCCGCGGGATTCGAACCCGAGATGGTAGCCGGCTATCGCCTGGTTATCGCGGCCACCGACGACCCCGGACTTAATCGGCTGGTCGCCGCCTCCGCGAATCGCTTCGGCGTGCTGGTGAACGTCGTTGACGATCCGGCGCTCTGCGGCTTCATCATGCCCGCTGTCGTCGATCGATCTCCGCTGACGATCGCGATCGGCACGGGCGGCGGAGCGCCGATCCTGGCGCGAGAGATAAAGGCTTCGCTCGAAGCGCTGATGCCGGCCGCGCTCGGGAGGCTCGCGGGTTTCATGGGGCACTGGCGCGCGAAGGTTCGCAGCCGAATCTCGCGGCCCGAAGCCCGGCGGCGGCTCTGGGAGCGCGTGGCGCGCGGCCCCGTCGCCGAACATCTGTATGCCGGCCGCGAGGCCGAGGCGCATCGCCTGATGGCACAGATGATCGAAATGGCCTCCGGCGCGGGCGCCGATTCGCCGCCCACCGCCGGCGAGGTCTATATCGTGGGCGCCGGTCCCGGCGACCCCGAGCTGCTCACGATGCGCGCGCTCAGATTGATGCAACAGGCAGACGTGGTTCTGCACGACCGCCTCGTCCCGCCCGCAATCCTCGCGCTGGTCCGGCGCGAGGCCGCGCGTATCGACGTCGGCAAGCGCGGCGGCGGCGCTCCCGGCTGGCCGCAGCAGCAGATCCATCAGACGATGATCCGTCTCGCCCGCGAGGGCAATCGGGTGCTTCGCCTCAAGGGCGGCGATCCGCTGATATTCGGCCGCGGCGGCGAAGAGATGGAAGCGCTCGCCCGCGCCGGCGTGGCCTACCAGGTCGTTCCCGGCATCACCGCGGCGAGCGGATGCGCCGCGTACGCGGGGATTCCGCTGACCCATCGGAAGTACGCTCGCTCCTGCGTCCTGGTGAGCGGACACGATGTCGAAGACCCGGCGTACGACTGGAATCGTCTGGGCGCGCCCGCGCAGACGATCGTTTTCTACATGGCGCTCGGCCAGATCGAGGCCATCTGCCGCAAGCTTTGCGATCACGGCCTTGCCGGCACGACGCCGGCAGCGCTCGTCGCCAGCGGCACCACGCACGAGCAGGAGATTGTGCGCGGCACGCTCGCGACGCTCGCCGATCTTGCCGCGCGGCGCCGGCCCCCGTCTCCGGCGCTGCTGATCGTCGGCGAAGTGGCCGGGCTCTCCGAGAGCCTGCGATGGTTCCATCCGGATAGCGCAGCCGCCGCGGATCTGGCGGCCGCAGCGGGCAATTTCGAAGATCGCCCCGACGACCGTCCGGCGCCCGGCTTCGGCCCGGCCGCCATGCCGTCCGATCTCGCGGCGGCGCAGGTGGAGTAACCAGCGATGGCGATACGGCCGGCACCGCCGTGGGAGACGATCTTCAAGCGCAACTCCGTCGAGCGCTTGAAGCGCGAGCTCTTTCCCACCGAACTCGCGAACCAGTGGGAGCGCGTGGCCGGCACGCCATACGAGAAGCTCCCCGAAGAGGACATCGTGCGGCTGCAATGGTTCGGCCTCTATCACGACAAGCCGAAAATCGGCGGCTTCATGATGCGAGTGAAGATCCCGAGCGGCATCCTGAGCGCCAGGGGGCTCCGCACGATCGGCGAGATCGCCGAGCGCCACGCGCGCGGCGAGGGCGAACTGACCACGCGCCAGAATATCCAGCTCCACTACATCGCGCTCGACCGCTTTCCCGAGATCCACGACCTCTTGAAGAGCGCCGGGTTGACCACGATGGGCGGATGCGGCGACGTGGTGCGCAATATCACCGGATGCCCGGTCGCCGGAATCGATCGCGCGGAGCTGTTCGACGCAACCGGCGTGATCGCCGAGGCGGCGGCGTTCTTTTACGGCAACCGCGAGTACTCGGACCTGCCGCGCAAGCACAAGATCACCATCGCCGCCTGCCCCGCGCAGTGCAACGCGCCCGAGATCAATTGCGTCGCGCTAATCGGCGTGGCCAGAAACGGGCGCGACGGTTTCGCGCTGCGCGTCGGCGGCGGACAATCCTCGACGCCGCGCCTGTCGCGCCATCTCGGGGTCTTCGTCCCGCACCAGCAGGCGCTCGCGACGATGCGCGCGATTCTCGACGTCTGGCGGCTCACCACCGAGTACCGGATTTCGCGTGTCAAGGCGCGGCTCAAGTTCATGATCGACGACTACGGTCCCGCGGGCTTTCGCAAACTGGTCGAGGAGCGGCTGGGCTACGCAATGGAGGATTTTCTCGAATTGCCGCTCCCCGATAGCGAGGGCGAGCATATCGGCGTCCATGAGCAGAAAACCATCGGGCGTTATTATGCCGGTTTCCCGGCGCGGCTCGGCCTGATGAGCGGACGGCAGATGCGCGAGCTGGCCGACGTCGCCGACGAGATCGGCGGCGATATCCGCCTTACCCGCCGCCAGAACTTCATCCTTACCGGAATTCCTAAGGCGCGTATCGACGAAATTATCGGCCGCGTCGGCGCGATCGGTTTTCCGCTCGGCGCGAACGGCCTCTATGCCTCCTCGATCGCATGCATCGGCGACACGCATTGCAACTATTCGGTGGTCTCGACCAAACCGAAACTGGCGGCGATTATCGAGCGCCTGATGAGCGAGTTCGGCGACCGGACGGGCGGGCTCAAGGTCAATCTTGACGGCTGCCCGCATGCCTGCGGACAGCATTGGACCGGCGATATCGGGCTCCAGGGAACGACCGCGCGCGGCCCGAAGGGCGAACCGCTGGAGGCCTTCGACATAATCCTGCGCGGCGGACTTGGGCGCGATGCCGCGATCGGCAAGCCGCTTTTGCGCCGCGTGCCCTCGGCCGAGGTCGAAGATCATGTGGTCCGGCTGTTCGCCGGGTTTCTGGAAAATCGCCTGCCCGAGGAGTCGTTCGCGCGCTTCTGCACGCGAACGTCCGACGCCGATCTGATCGCACTCGCCCAGGGAAATCGCGAGGCCGCGCGCGCCGCGCTTTGACGCCGCGCGCGCCAGTTTGAAAGGACGCCATGGAAGCGCAACTGGAAATCCATCTGATGGACGAACTCGAGGCCGGGGAGGCCGCGGTCGAGCTCGACGACAAGGAGCCGCAGGAAGTGATCGCCTGGGCGATCGAAAAATTCGGCTCCGCGCTCGCGATCTGTTCGAGCCTGCAGGCGGAAAGCTGCGCACTCATCGACATGGCCTGGCGGATCGATCCGGCCGTGCGCGTCTTCACCATCGATACCGGCCGCCAGCCGCAGGAGACCTACGAGCTGATCGACCGCATCCGCGAAAAATACGGAATCCCGGTCGAGGTCTTCATGCCCGAGACGGCGGTGGTCGAAAAGATGGTGAGCCGCAACGGCCACAACCTCTTCTACCGCGACGTCGGATTGCGCCTGCTCTGCTGCCAGGTGCGCAAGGTCCTGCCGCTGCGCCGCGCGCTGATGACCTGCGGCGCCTGGGTGACCGGCCTTCGCCGCGACCAGTGGGCGACGCGCTCCAACATCCGCAAGGTCGAAATCGATCACGATCATGGCGGAATCGTGAAGCTCGCACCGCTCGCCGACTGGATCGAAGATGAGGTCTGGGACTACCTGCGCGCCAACGGCGTACCGTACAATTCGCTCTACGACCAGGGTTACAAATCGATCGGATGCGCGCCGTGCACGCGGCCCGTGCCCGACGGCCACGACTCGCGCTCCGGACGATGGTGGTGGGAAACCGGCGCGCCCAAGGAGTGCGGGATGCATTGCGCGATCGAAACCGGCGGCTTCGAACACGAACTCGCCGCCCTGCTCGAGCACAAGCACGTTTGATCGCCGCGCCAGCATAAACACGGATAACCCGGACCAATGAACACGCGCATGGATGAAAACGGCCCAGCCGGCGCCCCAGTGCTGAACCTCGACGAGCTTCAGCGTGACCTGGTGTTATCGCTCGTCCAAAGCTTCGCCGCCGCGGGTCCTCAATCCGGCGGCCGCGGCACTTACGCCGCACTCGAGGACGCCGTCGCGACAATGAAAGTGCCCCAAGAACTCGTGCCGCCGCTCAGCGCGATCGTCGAGGTCGCGCTCTCCACCGGCCGGGTCAGGAACGCGTTCGGGCCGGCCGCGGAATTGTCGCTGACGGCGCTGCTCAAGAAAACGCCTCGCGGCGAGACGATCGGCGCGTCGTTTGGCGAACTCAACCGCGCGCTGGCCAAGCTCAAGGGCCGCCCGCTCAACGAAATCAGCGCGGCGTTGCGCAAGCCCGGCGCTTACACGCTTACGATCGCGGCCGGCGAGTATCGAATCGTCGTCCGTTTCGATCACGACGGCGCGGCGGTCGAAAGCGTCGAGACCGAGTCCGGCTGACAAGCCCGGCGGTTCAGGCGAACTGGAAGCGGCCGAGCGCCGTCGCGGCCTCGCCGAGCGTCCGCACGCGGACGCATCGCGCACCGCATGAGCCCGGTTCGGCCCGTTGCGAGAACTGCGGCGTGCGCTGTTCGACGGCAGCCGCTTCTGTGCTTGAATCCCGGCAGACGGCCGCCGCTGGCGCGGATTCAAGCGCGACCGCGTCGGAGTCGATCAAAATCGCGGCGATATCGGCTGCGCGCGCCCCGGCAACGTCGAGCGCCTCCACATCGCCGACGTGGAGCGCCTCGGCGGCCGACAACCCGTGGCGTTCGAGCGCGATTTGAAAAATCTCGGGCGCGGGCTTCGCATAGCCGGCCTCGGATGAGATCGTGATCGTCTCGAGGTAACGGGTGAGCCGGAGGCGATCGAGAATCGCGTAGATGCGGTAGTCGAAGTTGGAAATCACGCCGAGTTCGATTCCGCTATGGCGGAGCGCCGCCAGCAGCAATGGCGCCTCCGGATCGGAGACCCAGTTCGCCGGGTCGGCGAAAAACGCGAACAAGGCGTCGAAATAGGCGTCGAAGTCCGAAAAATCGGCAAGCCCCTCAAACGTCGCCCATACCAGGCGGCGCCACCATTCGCGCTCCAGCTCTCGCAGCCGCGCCGCGTCGTGCCCCGGCCCGAAGGCCAGCCCCGGCGCCGCCGCAAAGGCGCGCCTGAACGAATCGATAACCCGGCGCTCGTCGACCCTCGCGCCGAAGCGCTCGGCGATTTTCGCATAGCTCAGCCCTGCGGGCTCACGAGTATGAATGAGCGTCCCCGCCGCATCGAAAAACACCACCCTCAACATTTCCTGCGATCCGTCCTCAAGCGCGCTTTGGTGCGGCGGCGCTACATGCGGCCCAGAATGAAGCGGCGCAGCAGCGCCGACCATCCCCTGAGCACCAGGCTTCTGCCATTGACCAACTTGCCATAGTAAACGCCTGCCGATTGTTGTACGCGGGAGAGCGGTGGGACCTCAAAGAAACTCCAGCCGCGCGTCGAGCGATTGTCCGTTGCTCTGCACGACAATATAACCGCCGCCCTTGAAGGGCCCGGCGTTGAACACCCGAGTCGAACCGATCGCGTCAACGCCGGCCGACTCGTGGATATGGCCCGAGATGCAGACGTCGGGTTTTATCTCCTCGATAAAGCGCCGCGCCGCGGTGCTGCCCACCGCCCTGCCGCCGGCGATTCTATCGCAACGCGTCTCGAACGGCGGCGTGTGGCAGACCATCAGGAGCGGGCGATGCCCGCGCACCCGCTCGTATCCGGCCATCAGCGTCGCGTAGATCTCGTCCTCGCTGAGTTCCATCGGCGTGTTAAAGGGCGTGACGTTGGACCCGCCGCATCCGAAGATCGCCACCCCGTCGCGCACCATCCCGCGGCCGTGCAGCGCCACGCCTTCGCGCTCGAGAAACGGGACCACTTCGCGCCGATCCAGGTTGCCCGGTAGCGCCAGCACATTGGCGCATCGCGCGCGCACGTCGCCGATCACCTTGCGCGCATCGTCCACGCCGCCGAAGTTGGTGAGATCGCCCGAGACTATCACCAGGTCCGTATCGCGCATCGCCTCGTCCATCCGGCCGAGGTTGCGCGTCGCCATGTGAACGTCGCCGAAGGAAATTATCTTCATCGTAACTGCCGCGCGCGCACCGATGCCTCGCGCCAAGATAGCGCTTTTCATCAAGCGCCGCATATGGTCGGCAAACAAAGCGGCGCCCACAGGCCGTCGCGTACGCATGCTGTCGAGCGACGCCTGCAACGGCTAAGATTCAGCCTTGGGATTCGGCCCTGATGGACCTGCTCGCGAATTTTGCCTTCGTGCTGGTGCGGCCTCTGCAGGCGGGCAACGTCGGCGCGGCCGCGCGCGCGCTCAAGAACATGGGCCTCGGCGATCTGCGCCTGGTCGCGCCGCGGCCCGCCGCGCTCGGGACGGCGGCGGCCTCGATGGCAGTGCATGGGCGCGATGTCCTGCGCAACGCCCAGCGCTATCCGAGCCTTGGCGATGCGCTTGCCGATTGCACGCTCGCGGTCGGCACCACCTGCCGCCCCGGACTTTACCGCGCGGGCGTGGTGGCGCTGCACGAGGCGGCAGCGCAACTCGTTGCCGAGGCTGCTGCCAACCGCGTCGCGATAATCTTCGGCCCCGAGGACACCGGCCTCGTCAACCGCGAGCTCAAGCTCTGCCAGCGGCTGGTGACGATCCCCACCGCTCCCGAGTATCCGTCGCTTAATCTGGCCCAGGCGGTGATGCTGGTCGCATACGAACTGATGATGGCAGCCGGCGCGGCGCGCGACCTGCCGGCGGCGCAGCCTCATGCGCCGGCAGGCGCGGTGGACGCGATGATGGAACGGCTCGGCGAAGCGCTGGTCTCGATCGGGTTTCTGCCCGCGGAGAACCCGGAACACATCATGTTCGCGCTCCGCGCGATCATCGGACGGGCGGGAATCGGCACGCGCGAACTCGACATCTTAAGCGGTCTCGCGCGGCAGATTCGATGGTTCGCGGACGGCGGTTTCGAAGCGGCCGCAGCCAAGCGGCGCGCCGGCAAGAAACTGCGCTAAGGCCCGGGCGCTTTCCTCTTATGCTAATGTCCGGCCGCCGGCCGATCGCCAACGGACGGGCCGTCAACGCCGCCGGCCGACGTGCCGCCGAGCATCCGCATTCCATAACGGATCATCGCCGCGAAGCGCTCGATTCGGCCGAGCAGCTCGGTCTGCATCCGCGCATCCGGCGCGTCGCGCAGCGCCGCAGCCGCGGCGGCGAGGTTTTCGCGCAGCATGGCAACCGCGCGTTCGAGATGGGCTCTCTCGGCCACACGGGCGCGGGTGCGGCGACGCTCGCGGTCTAACTCCTCCAGTCGGATGACTTCGCCCATCGCGGCTCTTCGCACTCCTTGCGCGAATTATCGCCGATCGTCGTATGATTCACCACATCCTGCGGCAGACGCGGACGGCGCGCTTGATTTCGTCCGGCCATGCGGATAGCAAAATAGGGCCGCTTAAGTGCTCCCCGGTAGCTCAGTCGGTAGAGCGGACGGCTGTTAACCGTCAAGTCGCTGGTTCGAATCCGGCCCGGGGAGCCATTTCGCACCGGTCTGCATCGCCACACCCGTCTCGTGAGCGACGCGACAATTTTTAAGCACCGCTAATAATCAAATGTTCATGCGTGCAGATGCGCACGCGAAGATTGCCCCTGTTGCAGATTACCAACGATGGGCTTCATTATGCTACATTTGTCTTTAGCATGCATCTCGCTTATCGACTCTGTTCGTGGATAGACGAGACACCGAGCGAGACCGGCCTGGCGGATACGGGACACTCTGCAACATCGCGTCATGGCATCGCGTCAACGCTTCAAGGCATCCAATGAATTCGGGATATTTTGAGTAAGCCATGGGTTTTCCTATTCGTTGCGGGCCGGCAACATGGCCGTGGGATTGTAGCGCTCCGGTGCTTGAATATGGTCGCGGCACTGTTGACATGCGGTACACCGTGCGCAATTATGCACCAGTATGCTCAATAAGCCGTGCCAGATCGGGCCATACGCTAATGTCTGAGGGATTAAGCGCAGTAGCGGTAGAGGCGTACCGCGCCAGGGCGCTCATCGTCGAAAGCGACGCTGACGCAGCTCGCCTGCTCGCCAAGGCTCTCGAGGACGAGGGCTACTACGCCGAAATTTGCCAGACCATGGACGCGGCGCTGTCCGCCGCCGAACAGGGATGCGAGGTTATCATCACGGCGGTGCGCGGCGCCGGGATGGACGGTCTGGAATTGCTGCGCCGAGTCCGCGCGCGGCGGCCCGACGTACCTGTAATTCTGCTCGCGGCCGACAGCAGCGTCTCCGCGGCGGTCGCCGCGATGCGCGAGGGCGCCTTCGACTACATAACGAAACCATTCAGCGCGGATGACCTGACCAAGAAGGTCGCGCGCGCGATCGAACTCGGTTCGCTGCAGCGCGAAAACCATCGTCTGCGCGAGCAGCTCAACGTCGCCAGCACGGCCGCCGGCTTTATCGCTGAAAGCTCGCAGAGCAAGCAACTGGTCGCGATGATCCGACGCGTCGCACCGTCGCGCTCGACCGCGCTTATCGAGGGCGAGAGCGGCACCGGCAAGGAGCTGATCGCACGGATGCTTCATTATTGGAGCGCCCGCGCCGACGGTCCCTTTGTCGCCGTCAACTGCAAGGCCTTTGCCGAGGGCGTGGTCGAGAGCGAATTGTTCGGTCACGAGAAGGGCTCCTTCACGGGCGCGATCGCGGCGCGCGCCGGATGCTTCGAGCGCGCTTCGGGCGGCACTCTGTTCCTGGATGAAATCGCCGAGGCCGGCACGGATTTTCAGGCCAAGCTGCTGCGCGTGCTCGAGGACGGCGAAGTCCTGCGCGTCGGCGCCACAAAGTCGCGCAAGGTTGACGTGCGAATCGTCGCTGCAACCAACCGCATGCTGCGCAACGAAGTCGCGGCCGGCCGTTTTCGCGCCGACCTCTACTTCCGTCTGAACGTCATCCCGGTGAAGATTGCTCCGCTGCGCGAGCGCCGCGAAGACATCCTGCCGCTGGCGCTTCATTTCCTCGCCTTCTACACGGCGCAGGCCGGGCGTCCGATAACTCTCTCGCCCGAGGCCGAACGCGCCTTGCTGAGCTATCTATGGCCCGGCAACGTACGCGAGCTGGAAAACGTAATCGAGCGCTCGGTCGTGATGAGCGGGGCGGAGGTTCTGACTCCCGAGGCGTTCGCGCTCGAAGGCAGTATCGAGCCCGCGCCCGAGACCGAAGAATCGGTCGAGCCCAACGAGACCCTGCAAGGGTATCTCGACCGCGCCGCGGTCACGCGTATCCGCGCGGCCCTCGACGCGGCCAAGGGCAATCGCGCTATCGCGGCGACCACGCTCGGCGTGGATCGCACCACGTTGTACCGCCTGATGAAGCGCCTGGGGCTTTAGCTCCCGCCCTCCGGCGCCAGGCCCTCTCCCGGACCATCCACACCTACTCGCTTCTATCCGCCGGCATAGCCGGATCGGCAAACGCGCCGATCCTGCGCCGTGCACACGCTGCCGGATCGGCGCTGCACAGTGGCGCGGCACATCGGTGGCGGCTGCCGCAGCGCGCCGCCGCCGAGCCTGGCGCGCAAAAAAAGCAGCGGGCCGCGCGTCCCTCTTCTGGACGCGCGGCCCGCTGCCTCAGACCACCCGCGGCGGCTATGCGCCGCCGCTCTCCCGGCTCAACTGCCGGCGAGCGTGTGCAGAATCTCGATAATCGCGGGGCCGACGATGACCAGCAACATCGCCGGCAGGATGAAAAGGACCAGCGGAAACAGAATCTTGATCGTGGTCCGCTGCGCAGCTTCCTCGGCGCGCAGGCGCCGGCGTATGCGCAGGGCGTCGGAACTCGCATGCAGCGCCGGAGCGATCTGCGCGCCGAGCTGCTCGCTCTGGATTAGCGTCGCGGCAAGCGGCTTGATGTCTTCGACGGCGGTGCGATCGGCCAGGTTACGCAGAGCCTGTCCGAGCGTGGCGCCCGCCGAGATTTCGGAGGTCACCAGGGCGAGCTCGCGCCCGATCTCCTGCTTCTGCCGCTCGCTTTCGGTCCCCACGACCTTGATCGCTTCGAACAGACCGAGACCGGCCTCGACGCAAACGACCAGGAGGTCGAGCACGTCCGAGAGCTGGCGAGCGATGGCGTTCTGGCGCGCGCGCGCGCGCCGGCCGACATAGTAGCTGGGCAGGAAGATCCCGATGCCGAAGCCAGCGATTCCAAAAAGCATCATCGAGCCGGAATTACCGAGAATAAATCCCACCGCCACGCCGATCAGGATGCCCAGGAGGCCCATCCCGAACCGGAAAAGCTGAAAGATCTGCGGCATCGTGGATTTCAGATAACCGGCCTGGATCAGCGTGCGGGCGAGCTTTTCGCCTTCGGGCGTGTCGGCTTTAGGAACGGGAACGCGCTTGGCCGCCCACTGGAGGAAGAGCCTGGAGAACCCGCGGAGCTCTTCGTCGCTGTCTTCAAAGACACCCTGCGACGCACGAACCTTCAGCGCGAGGTCGGCGAACCGCTCCTCGAGCGCGCGATGGCTGCCGTAGAGCGCGTGATAAACAGCGGTCCCGATTACCCCCGCCATGCAGAGAACGATGAGGCTTACCAGTAGTGGAGTCATTTGAATTACCTACGGCGCCAAGGCTCTTCAGAAATCCATCCGCAGCATCCGGCGGATCGTGACAAAGGCGCAGAAGTCCAGGAATGCCGCGATCTTGAGAATCTTGATCCCGGTCGGATCGAAAAACAGCTCGTTGGCGTAGTCGCGATTGATGAGGCTGAACATGCCGAGCACGACGATCGGCAGCATAGCCACGATGAGTCCGCCAAGCCGTCCCTGCGCGGTCAACGCGTTGATCTGCAGCCGCAGCCGCTGGCGGGTACGGACAATTTCAGCCAGCCGGCCAACGATCAATGCGAGACTGCTGCCGACTTCGGATTGCACCTTGACCGCGACCACCAGCAGACGCAGATCCTCTTCGGGGACGCGCTTGAGCATGTCCTCGAGCGCGCGCGGGAGCGGCAGGCCGATTCGGGTCTGTTCGAGCACGGTGCGGAACTCGCCGCCCAGCGGGTCGGCGAACTCCTGCACCACGACCTGCAATCCGCGGTTGAGCGAGTGGCCGGCTTCGAGCGACGACTTCATCAGGTCGAGAGCGAACGGCAACTGAGAGATGAAGGCCTTCATCCGCCGGGAGCGGCGGAAACGGATGTAGAAAATCGGCAAGGCGCCGAAACCCGCGCCGGTCAACGCCGCGAACAGCATGCCCTTCCAGAACAAATCCCCGATCAAGGCGCCGGCGGAAAACAGCAGCAGAATTATCAGCGCCATCTCGGAGACCCGCATGTACAGTCCCGCCTGCCACATCATCTCTTCAAGCTTGCGTAGCAGGTTGAAATCGGCAAAGGCGCTGAAGATCGAATGCTCCTGCGGCTTGCGCTTGCGGGTTATATCGACGTCATCGGCATCGCCAATCGGCCGGCTCATGCGGCGCGTCATCGAACGGTTCTGCTCGGCGGACTGAGTCATGCTGGTCAGCCCGACCCCGAGGACGATAAACACGAAGGCGAAAACGGCGCCTGCGGCTAGTAACGTCATAAAACTTCCGGCCCCCTCTACCCGTCAATCCATGTTGTAGCCGTAGGCCTCGATGCGTTCCTTGTAGGCCGAGCGGATACCGGTTTTGCGGTACTGCCCGAGCACCTTGCCCTGTGCGTTGACGCCGGTGCGATGGAATTCGAAGAGGTCCTGCATCATGATCATGTCGCCTTCCATCCCCACCAGTTCGGAAATTTTCATCACTTTGCGCGTGCCGTCGGAGAGGCGTGAGACGTGGACGATGACGTTGAGCGCGGAGGCTATCTGCTGGCGCATCGCGCGCTGCGGTATCGACCAGCCCGCCAGCAGCATCATCATCTCAAGCCGGCCCATGCTGTCGCGCGGCGTATTGGCGTGGATGGTACAGAGCGAGCCGTCGTGACCGGTCGACATCGCTTGCAACATGTCGAAGACTTCGCTGCCGCGGACCTCGCCAACGATGATCCGGTCGGGCCGCATGCGCAGGGTGTTGCGCACCAGCTCGCGCGCCGTGACTTCGCCCTTGCCTTCAACGTTGGGCGGGCGCGTCTCCAGCCGCACCACGTGGGGTTGCTGCAGCACCAATTCCGCCGAGTCCTCGATCGTCACCACGCGCTCGTCGACCGGAATGAAGGCCGAGATACAGTTGAGCATCGTGGTCTTGCCCGAGCCGGTACCGCCGCAGACCAGCACGTTCAGGCGGGCGCGGATGATCGCGCGGATGAACTCGACCATGTCGGGGGTGATACTGTCCTTGGCGACCAGGTCGTCCACCGAATAGCGCCGCTTGCCGAAACGGCGGACCGAGAGCGACGGCCCGTCCAGCGCGAGCGGAGGAATGATCGCGTTGATACGCGAGCCGTCGGGCAGGCGCGCGTCGACCATCGGCGAAGCTTCGTCGACGCGGCGGCCGACCTGCGAAACGATCCGGTCAATGATCAGCATCAGATGCTGGTCGTCCTGGAAGCTCACGTCGGTCAGGTAGAGCTTGCCGCCACGCTCGACGTAAACCTGCGACGGGCCGTTGACGAGGATGTCGGTGATCTCGTCGTCCCACAACAGCGGTTCGAGCGGGCCGAGGCCGAGCAGCTCGTTTTTGATCTCTTCGATCAGGCGCGCGCGGTCGGCGTCGGTGAGGAGCCTGCCCTCCTCGTCGAGGATTTCGCTGATCGCGACGGTGACCTTCTGCGAGGCCATATTGGCCTCGAGGCTTTCCAGGCGCGAGACGTCCAGGGTTTCGAACAGGCGGTTGTGCACCGCGAGCTTGAGCTGCTGGAAGCCGTCGGCAACGGCATTGCGCTCGCGCTTGGGAGACTGGGCGCCGATTATCGAGCGCTGCTGCTGTTGCGGCGCGGCGCCTTCTTTCTGGGATATGCGTTCGACCAATTTCATAAAGCCAACCTTCAGGAGCGGCCGCCAAACACTCCGCGCAGGCGCGACATCAGGCCCGGCGCCTCATCCGAATCCTCGCTGCCGGCGGCAAGCCGGCGGGCGAGGTCTTCGTAGGACCGGGTCAGGGCCGAATTGGGCGCGCATTGCCACAGATCCTTGGCCAGCAGCTGAACCTTCTCGAGCGCTTTTTCGTCGCGCGGGATCTTGGCGTAAATCGGCCTGCCCAGAGTGTTGACGATTTGCTCCTCGCTAATGGGATGATGCGACACGTAGCGGCTCAGCACGAAGTGCGGCTGCACGCCGCTGAGCCCGAGGCGTCCGAACAGTTCGATAAACCGCCAACAACACCGCGCCGCACCAATCGACTGGTCGAGCACGTAAAATAGATGATCCGAACGTTCCCACACGGCCACCACGTTCTCATTGATGTAGCCGCCGCAATCGACCACTACGAAGTCGAACAGCCGGCGCATCAGTTCCAGCGCCCCGCCCAGGGTCACCTCGGAAACCAGCTCGCTGTCCTCGATCCGCTTGGGCGCAGCAAGCAGGTAGATGCCCGAAGGATGTTTGCTCAGCGCCGCCTCGAGCTGAATCGAGTCGAGCTTCTTGTCCCCTTCAGCCAGCGCCATGATGGTGCGCTCGGGCTCGAGATTGAGCGCGACCGCAAGTCCACCCGACTGGAGATCGAGATCTACCAGCGCGACCCGCTTGCTGAGCGTGTAGCGCAGCGCAAGGGCCAGATTGGCGGCGAGGCTCGAGACGCCGACGCCGCCCACGGTGCTGACCACCGAGCAGATGACTCCACCCTGCTGCTTCTCCTCGCGGCGCTGCGATTCGCTGATCTTGAGCAGCGCGCGAGTGGCATCGCCCGGATCCAGAGGAAGGAAGAGCAGCTCGTCGGCGCCGGCGCGCAGGATTTGCCGCATCAGGCCGGGCGAACGCTCGCGCACCAGCGCGAACAGCGCGGGGCGCGGCGAGCGTTCGGCCTGTTTCTGGAGGTAGTCCAGCGACGCTTCTTCGTTGCCGTTGAACACCACCATCGTGACGTCGGCCGGCGCGACGCCATTACTGCTCTCCTGGGCGCCGCTCTGTGGCGTCACGGAGACGATCTCGAGCGGCGGGTCGCCGAGGCTCTCGAGCGCGGACTTTATCTCGGCGCGCCGCGATTCGTCTTCGCCGACCAGTAGAACCCTGAGCGCACCCTTCCGCCCATCACTCTTTCTGCCTAACACTGCCACAGGATTCTGTCCGGCCGCACGGATACCGCTCCGTTAGAAGCGGGGCCGTCCGGCGTCTTCGGGATAGACCCTCCTGGTCTTGATTTCTTCAAAATTCATCGGTCCGCGATCGGTCGGCAGCGCAACCCGGCCGTTGGTCGGCAGCGGAGCCACAATCTGCGGCGTCACTGTCATCACCAGGTCCGACTGCGTGTTGGTATAGGACGTGTTCCGGAACAAGCCGCGGACGTACGGAATGTCTCCGAGATACGGGACCTTGGCCACGGTCTCGTTCTTGGTGTTGAGCAACAGGCCCGCAACGATCAGGGTCTGATTGTTCTTCAACCGCACCATGGTCTCGGCCTTCCGCGTCACAAATGCCGGCACGGTGAAACCGAACAGGTTGACGCCGTGAGCGAAATCGGGCTCGGAAACCTCGGGCTTCACCTTCAGCAGGATATCATCAAACCCGATCACCGTCGGTACAAAGATAACCGAGGTGCCGAACTGTTTGAACACGATCGAGGTGTTGAGCGCCTGCGAAATCACGATCGGAATCTCGCCGCCCGAGAGAAACTCGGCCTTTTCACCCGAGTTGGCGAGCAGATGCGGCTCGGCCAGAATTTTGCCCATGCTGTTTTCTTCCAGGAACTGGAAGAAGCTCTGGGTCTGGATGTTGCTGTTGCCTGCGGTGAGTCCGTAGGTCAGGTTCTGCGACAGAAACAGCGGAATTGTCACGCCGCCCGGGGGTAAAGTACCAGTGGCGCTGGTGGAGGTCGTAACCGGCGGATTCGATTGAACGATAGAAGTGGCGGTCAGGGAGCTTGTCGCGTTGTAAGGCGTAGCCACGCCGCCGGCCATATTGACCAGCGAAACGTTCCACTTCGGAAAGGCCATCGTCCAATTGATGCCGAAGTTCTCCATTCGCGAGCGGTTGAGTTCGGCAACGATTACGTTGAGCAGCACCTGCTGCTTGCCGCTCTCGTCGACCCGGATTTCACGCTCCGAATACCGTCCCTGCGTATCCCATACGGCGAGCGTGGTGAAGCCGGCCTGATGCGCCACCAGGTTGAGCTCGTACGGATTGATTACCTGGATATCGGCGACCGTGCTGTCGGCCAC